>JBBQDX010000018.1:0-26776 GCA_038320125.1 Rhodobacterales bacterium
CCGGGCTCCTGCGGCAATACTTTCCCAAGGGCACCGATCTCGCCGCCCACGGCCGCGATGACCTGCATGCCGTCCCAGCCGCGCTCGACCAACGACCACGCAAAACGCCGGCATGCAGAACCCCTGCCGAAGCCCTGGACGGACTGCTGGGCAAGGCGCAAAAGGATAGCGTTGTGACGACCGGTTGAGACCGCTACCAGGACACCGGCTGTGGCGCAGAATATCTGGACCGGCTCGACGGCTTGCTGGAGCGCGACCGCGCGGCAGGCGGCACGGCGCGGCCTTTCGCCTTTACCGCCACGGCGGCAAAATATCTGTCGAACGCGATGGCCTACGACGGCATCCTGCGGGTGGCCGATCTGAAGACCCGCCGCGGCCGGTCCGACCGAATTGCGGACAAGAAGCGCGCCACGCCCGGCACGCTGGTGCAGGTGACCGAGTATTTCCACCCCGGCGCGGGCGAGGTCGCGGGACTTCTGCCGCGCCGCCTCGGCGGGTGACTGGAGGCGCGGCCCGGCGCGATGCGGACGCTCGACCGCGTGGTTAACCGGGGGCGACGGATGCGCTCGGACCGACTGCTGCCCTTCCGTCGCCCTTTACGCCGTCGCAGGACTGCGGCGCTGGCGGCGGGGCATGCTGCGTCACGGGCGCGAAATGGCGCATCTCGACGACTGGATGCGGCGCGCTGAGGGGCTTCTGGTGACGGATTACGATCACGCTGACGAGACGCTGTAGATCCGCCGCCTGGTCAAGGGCTACAGCGGCACGCACGCACGCGGGCTGGCGAAGTTCGACCGGGTGTTGTCGGGGTCGATGCAGGTCGAGGGGCGCGCGGACGCGGCGGCCTGGACGGTGCGCCTGATCGCCGCGGCGCTGGCCGACCCCGAGGGCGAGGCGCTCGACGGCGCGCTGCGCACGATCCGGTCGTTCACCACGGCGGGCGAGGCCTAACCCGTCATTCCGGCGAGGCAGGCGGTGAGCCGTTCGAGCCCGACCTCGAGGTTCGTGGCCTTTCCGCCGCCCACGCCCAGCCGGATGTGGTGCGGCAGCCCGTAGGCTGCGCCGGGCAGCAGGAAGGTTCTGTAGGGCGGCGCCAGCAGGCGGCGCGCGAAGGCCTCGCCGTCGAGATCGCCCGGCAAGCGCGCCAGCCCGATCAGCCCCGCCTGCGGCCGCTGCCAGGTGAGGCCCGGCGTCGCCGTCACGAAGGCATCCATCCGCTCCAGCCCCGCCCGTCCTTCGGCGCGGGCCGCCTCGAGGCCCGCGGCGAGACGGTCCGCGCGCAGGGCTATCTCGGCGATGGTCTCGCCGAGGATGTTCATGATTTCGCTGCTGTTCTCGCGCAGGATCACCGCGTCCATCAGCATCTCGCGGTCGCGGCAGATCATCCAGCCGGTGCGAAGCCCCTGCAGGCCGAGCGCCTTCGACACGCTGCCGGTGGTGATCCCCTTCTCGTAAAGCCCCGCCACCGAGGGCGCGCGCGGCCCCTCCCACTCGAGCCCGGCATAGACCTCGTCGACGAGGAGCCAGGCATCCGCACGGCGCGCGATGTCGACGACGGCGCGCAGTTTGCCCTCGTCCATCACGCGGCCGGTGGGGTTGTTGGGGTTGCTGAGGAAGACGAGCTTCGTCTCCGGCGTCACGGCCCGCTTCAGGGCTTCGAGCGGCAAGCGCCAGCCTTGTTCCTCGTCACGCGGAACGGCGACGATCTCAGCCTGCTGCGCGCGGCCGAGCACCTCCGCCTGCGGCCACCCGGGGGTTTCGGTCACGAGGCGGTCGCCGGGCCGGAGAAGCTGACGCAGCGCGAGATAGTTCGCCTCCGCCGCCCCTGCCGTCACGAGCACGTCGTCCGGGCCGCAGAGACCGCCCAGACCTGCCTGCGCGAGGATGCGATCGCGCAGTTCGGGCAGGCCCAGGAACGACCGCTGGTTCCAGTCGAGCGACAGGTCGGGGTCGAGGTCCGCCAGAAACGCGCCCAGCGTCGGAGAGGTGGCGAGCGAAAAGCCCACGACGGCCTCGGGCGTCTGCGCCGTGGTGTGCAGCAGGTAGTCGAAGAGCTTGTGGATCCGGACTTTCATCGGCATCTTTCCCTGATGATTGATCTCGATCTGCTGAAGGGCCGTCCGGTCCGGCTGACCGTTCTGGATTTCGGGCTCTTCCGGGTGCATGCGGGGCCGCGTGACATCGGCATCTGCGGCTACCTCGTGAGCACGGACGCGGGCGAGCACGTCCTCATCGACAGCGGCTTTCCCGCGAAATACGCGGCCGACGCGGCCCGTGCAACCGAGGAGGACGCCCTGGGAAGTTTCGGGGAAGTGCTGTCGATCACGCCCGAGAACCTGCCGCAGGCGCAGCTCGCCCGGGCCGGCGTCGCCCCCGAAGACATCGCCCTCTTCGTGATGACCCACACCCATATCGACCATCTCGGCGGGCTGCACGATTTCGCCCAGGCCCCGATGCTGCTGTCGCAGGCCGAGCGGGATCTGCCGAGGCCGCTTTACTGGAGCGGCGGGCAGCCGTGGGACTGGCCGGCGCGGGACTACCTGACCGTCGCCGAGGATGCGCGTATCGGGCCGGGCTTCACGCTCCATCAGGCGCCCGGTCACGCGCCGGGGCAGATCGCCCTGCTGGTGGAACTGCCGGACACGGGGCCGGTCCTGCTGGCGTCGGATGCGATCTCGCGCCCCTCGGAGATCGACGAGCGGTTCGACACCGCGTGGAACCCCGAGCAGGCGATCGCCAGCGCGGACCGTCTTATGGAAATCGCCCGTGCACGCGACGCCTTCGTGATATACGGCCACGGCCCGGAGCAATGGCCCACATTGCGCAAATCGCCCGAATATTACGGCTAGCGCACGTCTCGGCCCTGGTTGAGGATGATGATGTTGCCGCTGCAGATGTCGCCCGCCGGCGAGATCAGGAACCCGACCCAGGCCGCGACCTCGACGGGTTGCATGGCGCGGCCGTGCGGCATCAGGGCGAGGGCGGCTTCGAGCACTTCGGCGCTCACGACATCGAAGAGCGGCGTCTCGGTCATCGCGGGCGCGATGGAGTTCACGGCGATCTTGTCCCGGGCGTAGCGGCGGGCGAGATCCTTGGTCAGCGTGTCCAGCGCCGCTTTGGAGGCACGGTAGTGCGGCGGATCGAACACATCGAAATTATACGCGCCGTTGGACGAGATGTTGACGATCTTGCGCACGCCGGGCCGGTCCTTCATCCGGGCGACGGCAGCCTGGCAGCAATGGAAGGCGGCGGTGAAGTTGAGCTTCATCTGCGCCTCGAACTCGTCGTCGGGGATGTCCGGGAACTCCGACATGAAGCAGGTGCCGGCGTTGTTCACCAGCGCGTCCAGCCCGCCCGCCTCCGCGTCGATACGCCCGAAGGCCGCGCGGATCGCGTCCGGCTGCATCAGCTCCACCGGGATCGGCAGGAGTGCGTCGCCGTGCTGCGCGGCCAGATCCGCCAGCCCGCCCTCGTTACGGTCGAGTGCTGCGACGCGCAGGCCGTCGGCCACCAGCCGTGCCACGATCGCCCGCCCGAGACCGCCGGCTGCGCCGGTCACCACCGCTGTTCGTTCCATGCCTCGCGCCTCGCCGCTTGTGTCCGTCCGTTCCGCCCAATACCACGCATCTGCATGGGAAAGGCACAAGGGCATGCGCGGTCTTCACGGTGAGATACCTCCTTCGGGCCGGGTCATCGATTTGTCCTGCGATGCGGGGGCGAAGCGGCGATGAGCGACCCGGCCTATTTCCTTAACCACTCCATCGGCCAGTATCCCGGCAAGGCCGCCCAGATGGCGGCGGCGATGACGGAGTTCGCGCAGATCTGGGGCGCGGGAGACGACGCGCAATGGCCGCGCGTGCTGGCCTTGCGGGCCGAGTTCATCGCCCGCTGGGAACGGCTGATCGACGCCGACCCCGGCACGCTCACGACGACGGAATCGGTGACGGCGGGGCTCCATTCGGTCCTGGGCGCACTGCCGCACGGGATGCTGAAGGGCCGGCGCGTCCTGGTCGCGGCGGATTGCTTTCCCAGCCTGCATTTCCTGCTCTCCGGTCTCGCCGAACGGCGCGGTTTCACGCTCGACACGGTGCCGTTGCGCCCGGTCGATACCTGGGTGCGCGAGGAGGACGTCATTGCCCGGCTGGGGCCGGATGTGGCGTTGACGCTGGTGACGCTGGTCACCTCGACCGCCGGGTATCGCGCCAATCTGGAGGCGCTTCTGCCCGAGATCCGGTCCGCCGGCAGCCTCGTCGCCCTCGATCTGACACAAGGAATCGGCGTGGTGCCGGTGTCGGTCCGCGATCTCGGCGTCGACGTCGCGATCTCCACCTCGCTCAAGTGGCTCTGCGGCGCGCCGGGGGCGGGGATCGTCCAGCTGCGAGCCGCCCTGCTGGAGACCTGCCGCCCGGAGTTGCGCGGCTGGTTCAGCCAGCCCGATCCGTTCTCCTGGGATCTCGACGCCTTCGACTACGCTCCGGGCGCTCGCCGGTTCGATGCCGGCACGCCGGCGCCGATGGCGGCCATCGCCTCGCTCCCCGGTCTGCGGCGTCAGGCGGGGCAGGGACCGACGGAGGCGCTGATCCACGCACTAACCCTCGGAGACGCGATCCTCGAGGGAGCACGGCATTTGAGCCTCGCTCCCGCATCGCCCGGCGACAGAGCGCGGCGCGGCGGCAGCGTGATGCTGCGCCTGCCCGCCGGCGCCGACCCGGCCAAGGTCGTCGCGGGCCTCCGCGCGGCCGCGATCCATGCCGACGCCCGCGGTCCGGTGTTGCGCATCTCACCGGGGGCCACGACGCGAATGGATCATGTCGATCGCCTGATGGCGCAGCTGGCGCGTCTGGTGTGACGCCGTCCGGCGGGCGGCACGATATCGGAACGGCCATGCCGAGGGATTGCGGCGGCGCCGACCCGAGGCGCTCGCGGCAGGTCCGCACCGGAGAACTCCCTCCGGCATCCAAGCCCGCGAAAACCGCCCGCGAGGACCACCGCCCTCGGCAGCATCCAGTTGGCTGCCGGCATCCTCCGCGGCGTCGTCAGTCGAGCGTCAGACGCGGATGCCCGCGTGCCGGTCGCAGTTGCGGTCATCCGGCGTGACGTCACCTTCGCGCGGGCATCGCCAGTGGAGGGAACGCGCCCCGATCCACTACCCAAGGCGGGAGGAGCGCATTCTCGGTGAACAAGCGCCCGGCCGGCCTGTCCGCACAGCCCGCAATCAGTCGATCAGTTCCCGTCGCAGGAGCCCGATGAGAGCGGATTTCGCCTCGAAGCCCACGCCCGGCACGTCCGGCAGTCCGACCCGTCCGCCGCGCACCTCGACGCCGTCTGCGAAGCCGCCGAAGGGCTGGAAGACGTCCGGATAGGACTCGTTGCCCCCCAGATGCAGCCCCGCGGCAATGTTGAGCGACATCTGATGCCCGCCATGGGGCACGACCTGCCGGCTCGACCAGCCGTGCTCCGCCATCATGTCCAGCGTGCGCATGTATTCCACCAGTCCGTAGGAGAGCGCGCAGTCGAATTGCAGGACGTCGAGTGCAGGCCGCATCCCGCCGTGGCGGACGAGATTGCGCGCATCGGGCATGGAGAAGAGGTTCTCCCCCGTCGCCATGCGCCCGGAGTAATGCGCGGTGAGCTCGGCCTGGAGCGCGTAATCGAGCGGGTCTCCCGCCTCCTCGTACCAGTAGAGGCCGTAGGGCTCGAGCGCGCGGGCATAGGCGATGGCCGTCGGAAGGTCGAAGCGCCCGTTGGCGTCCACGCAGAGGTTCGCGCCGCCGCCCACGATCTCGATCGCGGCGTCGATCCGGCGCAGGTCCTCGGCCAGCGGCGCGCCGCCGATCTTCATCTTGCAGACCGTATAGCCCCGGTCGAGATAGGACCGCATCTCGTCCCTGAGGCCCTCGATCCCCTTTTCGGGATGGTAGTAGCCGCCCGCGGCGTAGACCCAGATGACCCGGTCGGCGACGCCGCGGCGGTAGCGATCGGCCAGCAGGCGCCAGAGCGGCACGCCGGCGATCTTGGCCACCGCGTCCCAGACCGCCATGTCGATGGTCCCGACAGCGACCGAGCGCTCGCCGTGCCCGCCGGGCTTCTCGTTCGCCATCATCGCCGCCCAGATCGCGAAGGGGTCGAGGTTGGCGTTCGCCTCGTCCACCAGCGACCCGGGCGGTGCTTCCATCAGCCGCGGGATGAAGCGCTCGCGCATGAGCGAACCCTGGCCGTAGCGGCCGTTGGAATTGAACCCGAACCCCACCACCGGCGCGCCGTCGCGGATCTGGTCGGTGACCACCGCGACGACCGAGCAGGTCATCTTCGAGAAGTCGATGAATGCGTTGGCGATCGGGCTCGCGATCGAGACCGTCCGCTCACGGATCTCCAGGATGCGCATCCCGCTCAGCCTTCGAGCGCGTCGGCGATGGCGCGCCCGCAGGTGACGGTATCCGCCTGTCCGCCCATGTCGCGCGTGCGCTTCTGCGGGTCGGCGATGACCGTCTCGATCGCCGTGATGATGGCGGCCGCGGCCTCCGGGTGGCCCAGATGATCAAGCATCATCGCCGCCGACCAGATCTGCCCGATCGGGTTGGCGATGCCCTGTCCGGCGATGTCGGGGGCCGAGCCGTGCACCGGCTCGAACATCGAAGGATAGTCGCGTTCGGGGTTGATGTTGGCCGAGGGCGCGATGCCGATGGAGCCGGCGACGGCGGGGCCGAGATCGCTCAAGATGTCGCCGAAGAGGTTGGAACCTACCACGACGTCGAACCAGTCCGGGTGCTGCACGAAATGCGCGGTCAGGATGTCGATGTGGAACTGCGCGGTCGCGATGTCGGGATAGTCCGCTCCGACGGCTGCGAAACGCTCGTCCCAGAAGGGCATGGAGTGGATGATGCCGTTCGATTTGGTGGCCGAGGTGACGTGCTTGCGCGGCCGGGTGCGGGCGAGCTCGAAGGCGTAGCGCATGACACGGTCGGTGCCCCGCCGCGTGAAGATCGCCTCCTGGATCGCGATCTCGTCCTCGGTGCCGGCGTTGAGGCGCCCGCCTGCCTCGGAATACTCCCCCTCGACGTTCTCGCGCACGACGTAGAAGTCGATGTCCTCGGGTCCGCGCCCGGCGAGCGGGCTCGTGGTGCCCTTCAGGAGCCGCACGGGACGGAGGTTGACGTATTGCCGGAACTGCCGCCGGATCGGGATCAGCAGGCCCCAGAGGGAGACGTGATCGGGCACGCCGGGCCAGCCGACGGCACCGAGGAAGATCGCGTCGTGATGGCGGATCCGCTCCAGCCCGTCCTCGGGCATCATGCGGCCCTCGGCATGGAAACGCTCGCAGCTCCAGTCGAACCCCTCGAACTCGAAAGCGATCCCGAAGCGGCGCCCGGCCGCTTCCAGCACGCGGACCCCCTCCGGCACCACCTCGCGCCCGATCCCGTCGCCCGGGATCGTGGCAATTCTCAAACTCTGCATTCGCATTCTCCGTGATGAGGGACCCGGGCGTTCAGAACAACGATCCCGCCGGCAGGGGGATCAGCAGCACTTCGCGCATCACCCAGTAGAAGCCTCCGACGATGACGAGACCGGCGAGCACCAGCAGGATGGCCTCCCGCGCGCCCACCCGTTCGTGCAAGGCCGTCGCCATGACCGCGAAGAAGCCGAGCACGCTCGCGGTGAAGAACCCGAGGATCGGCAGAAGCGCGACCCAGAGCATCATGACGCCGAAGAAGGCGATCCGACGGACCTTGGAGCCCCTCGCCGTCTCCTCCGGCTCCGCCTCGCCCCGACCGCCGCGCAGGCCGATGACCACATTGCGCCCGATCAGGAGCGCACCGAGGACCATCATCGCCGTAGAGACGGTAATCGGGAACACCGAACCGAGCGGCGTCATCTCCCCCGTCTGCCCGATCAGCACGGCACCGAACGCCACGAGGAGGGCGGCGACGGTGGTGCCGACCGGATCGTGAAGGTGTCTAGGACCCGCCATCCCGCGCCTCCGCCGTCAGATCGGCCTGCGAGCGCCGCGCCCGCCGCGCGCCGATTGCACCCGCCACGAGCGGGTAGAACAGCGTCAGCGCCGCGAAGCCCGCGATGGCGAGCGAGATCGGCCGCCCGAAGAACATCGCCCAGATGTTCCCCTGGGCATTGCCGATCAGGTAGCTCTGCACGAAGCCCTGCTCGGCGATCTGGCCCAGCACCAGTCCCAGGACGATCGGCGAGGGCGCGAAGCCCGCACGGTTCAGCAGCCATCCGATGCCGCCGAGGCCCAGCATCACCGCCACGTCGTGGATGTTGTTGTGGATCGCGAAGCTGCCGATAACCGTCATGAAGGCGATGGTCGGCACGAGCGCGGCCTTGGGGATCGCGATGATGCTGCGATAGGCGTAGCGGCCGACGATGAGGCCGATCGGCAGCATCAGGATGGTGCCGATCAGCAGCCCGAAGATGAAGGTGTAGACGATCGGCGCCTGCTCGGTGAAGAGCGTGGGTCCGGTGCGGATGCCCTGCACGAGGAGTGCACCGAGAATGATCGCGTCGGGCGGCGTGCCGGGGATGCCGAGGACGAGGGTGGGGATGAAGCCGCCGCCCACGGTGGCGTTGTTGGCGCTTTCGGTGGCGATGATGCCGCCGGGCTCGCCCGTTCCGTAATGCGCGCGCCGCTTCGAGGTTCGCCGCGCCTCCGAATAGGAAACGAGGCTTGCCACCGAACCGCCCGCGCCGGGCAGGATGCCGACGACCGTGCCGATGAGCGAGCTGCGCACCGTGTTGAACTTCTCCGCCCACAGGATGCCCCAGGCCTCGCGCAACCGGTAGCCCTTCGCTTCCGTCTCGACCCGAAGATGCGGATCGCGCGTCGCCACGAGATCGATCAGCACGGGGATGCAATAGAGACCGATCAGCCCCGCGACGATGTTGATACCGCCGAGCAGCGTCTGGCTGCCCATCGTGAAGCGGACGTCCGCCCCCACCACCGCAACCCCGACCATCGACAGCAGCAGGCCGAGGCAGGCCCCCATCAGGCCCTTGATCAGATTGCCGACCGAGAGCGCCGAGATCAGCGTGAGGCCGAAGACCGCGAGCCAGAAATATTCCGGCGGCCCGAAGGCGAGAGCGACGCCTGCGAGCGGCGGCGCCAGGAACATCAGCATCAGCACGCCGACCAGCCCGCCGATGACCGAGGCGAGCGTGGCGAGCGTTATGGCGAGCGCGCCGTCGCCGCGCTTGGCCATCGGAAAGCCGTCGAAGGTGGTGGCGATGGCTGAGGGCGTACCGGGCGTGTTCACCAGGATCGCCGAATAGGACCCGCCGTAGATCGCGCCCGTATAGATCGCCCCGAGCGCGATCAGCCCCGAGGCGGGATCCATGGCGAAGGTAAACGGCACGAGCACCGCCACGGCCATCGTGGCCGAGAGGCCCGGCAGCGCGCCGATCATGATCCCCAGGAGCACCCCGACGAAGGCCAGGGTGAGGTTGACCAAGGTCAGCGCCTCGAAGAGGTAAACGAACTTGTCCATGGGGCTGCCTGTCCTGCCGATGCCAGCGTCCCGGCGGCAGACCGCCGGGACGAGAGCATGGCCGCCTCAGTTGCTGGCGATGCCCATCTTTGTGGCGACATCCTGGTACTGCGCGCGCCGTTCCTCCATGAAGGCGTCCATCTCGTCGTAGGGCACGTTGATCAGGACGAAACCGCCATCCTCCATCTTCTGCACGTAGTCGGGATCCTGATTGACCTCGCCCAGCACGTCCGAGAGGCTCTGACGGATCTCTTCGGGCGTCGACTCCGGGACGCCGACGCCGCGATAGGCGCCCCCGGTCATGTCGTAGCCTAGCTCTCGGAAGGTCGGCACGTCCGGAAGGCTCGGAACGCGCTCCTCGGAGGCCACCGCCAGCACCCGCAGCGCATCGCCCTGGGTGATCGCTGCGGTCGTGTAGCTGAAGCCCGCCATCACCTGATCGCCGAGGACGGCCGTGATAGCCGGCGTCGTGCCGCCGAACGGGATATAGGTGGTGGTGACGCCCGCCAGGTCGTCGAACTTGGTCTTGGCGACCTCGTTGGCCGAGTAGGTGCCCGAGCCCGAGAACGTGACCATCCCCGGATTCGCCTCGGCGAAAGTCACCAGATCCTCGAGCGTCTGGAACTGGCTGTCGGCCGGAACCACGATCGCGTCCGGCGTGTACTGGAAGAAATAGACGTTGGTGAGGCCGTCGGTCTCGTAGCCCACGTCCTGCGCCATCGGCTGCAGGATGATATGCGGCAGGTTCGTGCCCATCACGGTGTAGCCGTCGCCGGTCATCCCGTTGAGCTGCGACCAGGCCTGCGCGCCGCCGGCGCCTTCGAGGTACTGCACGACCAACTGCTGACCGGTAAGCTGCTCGAACACGGGCTGTTGCAGGCGCGCGGCGACGTCGGATTCGCCCCCCGCGGCGAACGGGATGATATAGTTGACCGGCTTGGACGGATAATCGTCCTGCGCCACGGCCGCACCCGCGGCAAATACCCCGGCCAGCGCCAACGCGCCGGCAGTCGCAAACATCGATCTCATGGTCGTCCTCCCTTGTGACCCGGCCGGGCCGATAGCCGCCGGACCCCGGCACGTTCTCCTCGTCGTGCCGCGGATCCCTAGTTTCATGATCCGAAGCGGGCCTGTCAATGCCGCATACGCCAAGACAGACCGGGACGCATGGCGTGTCGGATCCGCCGCCGCCCGCCATCCCGCTTCGCGCATTCACCTGAGCCGAAGTCACCCCTCGGCGCGTGTTCATGCTCGGCAGTGCCCTCCGGCAAGAGTTCGCGGGCGCGGCTGAAGGACATCCATCGATGCGTCCCTGCGATGCTGCACGGCGGAACAGGACGCCTGAAGCAGGCATCGGCGACGGTCATTCGCCGCTCCGTCCTGCGGCCGATCCCCGGTTCGCGGGTCGCGCCGTGGCCGTAGCTGTGGTCCGGACGTTCGAACGGACCGGCCGGCGGGGTGGCTATCCGAGGACGACCCGGCGCGATACCGGCAGCGCGTGCATCTCCCGCGATCTTGATCCGGGGCCTGTGCGAACGATGCTGCAACGAGGTTCGATCCCACAGCACCGCCAGACACAACGTTCAGATCGACATCCACGATCCTGATGGCACAGTCACCGTAACTGCGACCGCAAGCCGGAAAATCCGATTCCTGTCGATCCAGGATCGGATGCCGGAGCGGGGGACCCGCAGCGGTTTCGATACCAGGCCCGCTCGATAAAGTCGGGCCGAGCCGAATACCTGGCAGGTGGACGAGGCGGACCACTATCCGGTCGCGCGGCCCTTCGCGGTTCGCTACGCTCGCGTCGGGGAACCCGCACCGATGCAGAGGCCGCCCCGCCGACCGGAGATACCGCATGACGTTCGACCGCAACGCGAAAGGCGTCTACATGATCGCCGCCACGCCCTTCGCCGGGGACGGATCGCCCGACGAGGCGAGTACCGATTCGATGGTGGATTTCTACCTCGAGGCGGGGGTTTCGGGGATGACGATCCTCGGGATCATGGGTGAGGCCCCGAAGATGGCGCCGGACGAGGCGATGGCGTTCGCCCGCCGCGTGCTGACCCGGGTGGACGGGCGGGTGCCGGTGGTGGTCGGCGTGTCCGGGCCATCGTTCGATCTCATGGCGCGGCTGGCCGGTGCCGCGATGGAGGCCGGCGCGGCGGGCGTGATGGTGGCGCCCATGCCGGGGCTCGGGACGGAGGCGCGCGTGCGGGGCTACTTCGCGCAGGTCTGCGGCGCGCTCGGGCCGGACGTGCCCGTCTGCCTGCAGGACTACCCGCAAACGACGGGCGTGCAGATGTCGGTGGAGACGATCCTGGCGCTCGCCGTCGATCATCCGCAGATCGTCATGCTCAAGCACGAGGACTGGCCGGGGCTGACCAAGCTGAGCCGGGTGCGCGCGGAGAGCGGAACCGGCGACGTGCCGCGACTGTCGATCCTGACGGGGAACTCGGCCCTGTTCCTGCCGCAGGAGATGCAGCGCGGGGCCGACGGGGCGATGACCGGCTTCGCCTATCCGGAGATGATGGTGCAGGTGGTGGAACGGCATGCGGCGGGCGACGTGGACGGGGCGGAGGATCTGTTCGACGCCTACCTGCCGATGGTCCGCTACGAGCAGCAGCTCGGGCTGGGGCTCGCCATCCGTAAGGAGGTGCTGCGGCGGCGGGGGGTGATCGCCTCCGCGACGCTGCGCGCGCCGGGACCGTCGCTCACGGCGCGGGACCATGAGGAGATCGGCCGACTGATGGCGCGGCTGGAACGGCGACTTGGGGAGCTCGGCTGATGGACCTGAGACACGTGGGACAGAAGGCGCCCGTCCTGTCGCCGTGGCCCGGGCTCGGCATCGGCTTCGCGCCGGCGGCCGAGGGCTGCGACGTGCGCATCACCGGACGGGCGGAGGACCGGCTGCGCGACGCCGCCGAGGCGGTTGCCGCGAAGGATCCTGGCCGAGCCGAGGGGGTGCGCGTGGAGTTGATCGAAGAGATTTCGGGGGATGCGCCTGCGCTGGCGGCGGAGGACAAGCCCGGGCCGGTTGACATCCTCGCGGCCGACGCCGGCGGTCCGCTGCCGGGGAAGACGGTGGACGCGGGGCCGGACGCTCTGGCGATCCGGTCCGACGCGATGCGCAGCGTTTTGCGCGCCACAATCTCGACGCGGCGCTGCGCCACGGTGGGGGCGTTCGCCGCGGCAGACACGTTCCATAGTTCGGCGCAGGCGAGCCACGTCACAAGGTCCATGCCGTGCTGCGACGGCGGCGCGATCCGGGGGTTCTGAAATGTTCGACACAGTCATCAGGGGCGGCACGGTGGCGACCGCGTCCGACAGGTTCGACGCCGACATCGGCATCCTCGAGGGGCGCATCGCGGCGCTCGGGACCGGGCTGGAGGGCCACGATGTGATCGACGCCACCGGCAGGCTCGTCCTGCCCGGCGGGATCGAGGCGCATTGCCATATCGCGCAGGACTCCGCGACAGGCGGGATGACGTCGGACGACTACCGCTCGGGGTCGATCAGCGCGGCCTTCGGCGGCAACTCCTGCTTCGTGCCCTTCGCCGCACAGCATCGCGGCATGGGCGTGACCGAGACGCTCGATCTTTACGACAGCCGGGCGACGGGGGCCTCGGTGATCGACTGGAGCTACCATCTGATCGTGGCCGACCCGACCGAAGCGGTCCTGCGCGACGAGCTGCCGGCGGCTTTCGCGCGGGGGATCACCTCGTTCAAGGTGTTCATGACCTACGACCGGATGCGGCTGGACGACCGGCAGTTTCTCGACATCCTGACGGTCGCGCGCGCGCATGGCGCGCTGACGATGGTGCATGCCGAGAACTCGGGGATGATCGCCTGGATGTCCGACCGGCTGGCGGCGGGCGGGCACACGGCGCCGCGCTACCACGCGCTGAGCCATCCGGCGCTGGCGGAGGCGGAGGCGATCAACCGGGCGATTTCGCTCGCGAAGCTGGCGGATGCGCCGCTGCTGATCGTGCATGTCTCCACGCCGGAGGGCGCGGCGCTGGTGGCGGAGGCGCGGCTCGCGGGGGCGAAGATCTTCGGGGAGACCTGTCCGCAATACCTGTTCCTCGAACGCGCCGATCTCGACCGTCCCGGCATGGAGGGCGCGAAGTTCATGTGCTCGCCCCCCTTGCGCGACACGGCCACCCAGGCCGCGCTCTGGCGGCATCTGCAGGCCGGGACTTTCTCGGTCTTCTCGTCGGATCACGCACCCTACCGGTTCGACGGGAGCGGCAAGCTGGCCAATGGGCCGGAGGCGACGTTCGAGCAGATCGCCAACGGCATGCCGGGGATCGGGCTGCGGCTGCCGCTTCTGTTCAGCGAGGGCGTGCGGGCGGGGCGGATCACGCTGCAGCAGTTCGTGGCGCTGTCGGCGACGCATGCGGCACGGCTCTACGGCCTGTCGCGGAAGGGGTCGATCGCGGTCGGAATGGATGCCGACATCGCGATCTGGGACCCGGAGGAGAGGCGGGTGGTGCGCCTGGAGGACCAGCACGACAATATGGACTACACGCCGTTCGAGGGACGCGAGGTGACGGGATGGCCCGTCACCGTGCTGACGCGGGGCGAGCGGGTGGTCGATGGCGGCAGGCTGGTGGCACGCGACGGGCAGGGGCGCTTCGTGGCGCGCGACCGGATCGATCTGACCGGGCATCCGGGGGTGCTGGCCTCGGAGGTGGACCCGACGCGCAACTGGGGCACGGAGATCCTGCCGTGAGCGGGCCGATCGTGGTCGTCAATCCGAACTCGAACGCGGCGGTGACCGAGGGGCTGGACCGCGCGCTCGCCGCGTTCCGCAGGCCCGGCGGGCCGCAGATCGAATGCCTAACGCTGCCGGAGGGACCGTTCGGGATCGAGAGCCAGCGCGACAGCGACGCGGTGATCGGGCCGCTGGCCTTGCTGGTCGAGCGGCGGACGGACGCGGCGGCCTTCGTGATCGCCTGCTACTCGGACCCGGGGCTCGAGACCTGCCGCGAGATCGCCTCCGTCCCGGTCTTCGGCATCCAGGAGCCGGGCGTGCTGACCGCGCTCGCGCGGGCCGACCGAATCGGCATCCTCGGCCTCTCCGCAGCCTCCGCGCTGCGGCACAGGCGCTACATGCGCCGGATGGGCGTGGGCGAGCGGATCGCAAGCGAGCGGGCGGCGGATCTCAGCGTCGACGACAGCGCGCGGGGGGCGGGGACGCTCGACCGGCTGGCGCGGGTCGGGACGGCGCTGGTCGCGGACGGCGCGGCGGCGATCGTGCTGGGCTGCGCGGGAATGGCGGTCCACCGCGCGCCGCTGGAGGCACGGCTCGGCGTGCCCGTCATCGACCCGGTGCAGGCGGCGGTGGCGATGGCGCTCGGGGCGGTGTTCGCGGACTGAGTCTGTCGGTATCGTCTGGGCCCGGCTGGCGGTCCAGACGCTTCAGATTTCGCTCGGCATGCGGCATGCCGCGTGTATACCATCATTCGGTGGGGGCGGCTTGGGCGACAATCGTCAGGATGGCGCCGGTTCGGGGGCGAGGGCGGCACGAATGGCGACACCCGATGGCGACGGCGCGGGCACCACCCTCGCGGAGGTCACCTTCCGCAGGCTGCGCGCGATGATCCTCGACGGCTCGCTGCCGTCGGGCACAAGGGTGCGCGAGAAGGACTTCGCGAACCGGCTGGGCGTGTCGCGCACCCCGGTCCGGGAAGCCATCGGCCAGCTCGTCAGCGAGGGCCTGGTGACGCGCGCGGGCGGCGGGATGCCGATCGTGAGTCATATCACGATCACCGACGTGCTCGAGATCCTGCGTGTCCGCAGGCTCCTGGAATGCGAGACCGCCCGGCAGGCGGCCGCGGTGCAGGCCCCGGTCGAGCCGCTGATCGCCTTGCGCGCAAGGGTTTTGGCGTTCCTCGACGGGCCTAGGCCGGACGCGGAGGCGCATGCCGCACTCGACGACGCGCTCCATGTCGCGCTGGCGGAGCGGGCAGGATCGCGGCTGATGACCGAGATGATCGCCGCGCTCAAGACCCGGACGCGGATCTTCGACCAGGGGTCGATCCCGGACCGGTTCGAACCCGGCTGTCACGAGCACGTCGCCATTCTCGACGCGGTGCTGGACGGCGATCCGACGGCGGCGTCCGGCCGGATGCGCGATCATCTGCAGAACGTCCGGGAGTCGATCATCGGGCATATCCGGCGCCCCTTCTGAGAGCGGTGGCGGAAAGCCCGTCGACGCCACAAGAGGAATTGACTCGGCATGCAGGCAGTATACCGTCGGCATTCGAGCGACCGAGTTGAGGGAACCGGATGGCCGACGGACCGCAGCGACCGACCGATGGGATCGTGCTCGCGATAACCTTCCAATATTACCGCGACCTGCCCGCGGCGATGGCCTTCTACGAAGATGTCCTCGGGTTCGAGCTGGCGATCGATCAGGGCTGGTCGAAGATCTACCGCATCGGGGGGTGCGCCCATCTGGGCCTCGTGGACGAAACCCGGGGCATGCAGAACTGGGCCGAGCAGAAGACCGTCCAGGTCTGCCTGCGGGTGCCCGACGTCGATGCCTGGCATCGCTGGGCGGCGTCCCGCGATGTCGATGCCCTGACCGCGCCGCGCGACAACGAGGACCTCGGGATCCGCGCCTTCGTCTTCACCGATCCCGAGGGCTATCAGGTCGAGGTGCAGTCCGTCCTGCCGGGCCGCTGATCCCCGCCCGCCACACATCGGGGAGGGGCCGACCCTCCCGCCCAAACCCCAGCCTGGAGACCAACATGAGCTTTCCCAGATCCCCCCGGACCCGCGCGCTCCTCTGCGGCGTGGCCCTCGCAGTTCTCGGCGCGGGCGCCGCATCGGCGCAGGACAAGGCGCTGACGATCGGGCTGACGTCCGATGCCGTCCATCTCGACCCGCAGGCGGGCGAGGAGCTGTCGTCCAATATCCTGTATTACCATCTCTACGACCCGCTGGTCCGCCGGGACGCCGCGCTCGACTTCGGACCGGGGCTGGCGGAGAGCTGGGAGCTGAAGGACGACACGACCTGGGTGTTCCACCTGCGCGAGGGGGTGCTCTTTCACGACGGCAGCACGCTCAAGGCTTCCGACGTGGTGTTCACCATCGACCGGCTCAAGGAGTCGCTGATGGCCAATCTCGGGGCCAACATCGTCGCGGCCAAGGCGGTGGACGACCTCACCGTCGAGATCACCACGCCATTTCCCTATGCAGCCCTCCCCAACGATCTCGCCGCCGTGCTGATCCTGTCGGAGGCGCATGTGACGGCCGTCGGCGACGACGCGCTCGACCTGGAGCCGATGGGGACGGGGCCTTACCGGCTGGGCGAGTGGATCAAGGAGGATCACATCACGCTGGAGGCCAACCCGGACTACTACATGGGGGCGCCCGAGATCGACGAGGTGACGTTCCGGCCGATCACCAACCCCGCCACCCGCACCGCCGCGCTGCTGACCGGCGAGGTCGACGTGGTGCAGGATCTGGCGGTGCGCGACGTGGAGCGGGTCCGCCGCGAGGAGGGGTTCGAGGTGTTCACCAGGCCCAGTCTCCTAAATCTCGTTCTGGCGCTCGACGTGCGCGAGACCAGTCCGACCATCGAGGGGCCGAACCCGATGGTGGACCGCCGCGTGCGGCAGGCCATCGCGCAGGCCATCGACGTGGACACCCTGTCGACGGTGGTGATGAACGGACTGTCGACGCCATCGGCGCAATTCGTTCCCGACAGCCATATCGGCTTCGTCGAGGGGATGGACTTCCACCAGATGTATCCGTTCGACATCGAGGCCGCGGAGACGCTGATGGAAGAGGCGGGCTACGCCGACGGCTTCGCGATGACGCTGGACGCCACCAACAACCGCTATGTCAACGATGCGCAGATCGCGCAGGCGCTGGCCTCGATGCTGGCCAAGATCGATATCGATCTGGAGCTGAACCTGATGCCGAAGTCGAACTTCTTCGGCTACATTCGGGTGCCGGCGGACCAGTCGTCGTTCATCATGTCGGGATGGGACGTGCCTTCGGGGGATGCGGGCTCGATGTACGGGGTCATGTTCTACTCGCGCGACAAGAAGGAAGGTTACGGGCAGGTCAACCGCGGCGGTTACTCCAGCGGGGCCGTGGACGACCTCATCGACAAGGCCGACAGCACGGCCGTGGTCGAGGAGCGGGACGGTTTCCTGCAGGACGTGACGAAGATCCTGCTCGAGGACATCCCGATGATTCCGGTGCATTACGAGCAGGACGTCTATGGCGCCCGCGACGGCGTGGTGTTCGAGCCGCGCACCGACAAGTTTCTCTGGGCCTATGACATGGACGTCGCCGAGTAGGCCGGGACGAACCGGGGGCGGCTCCGCGCGAGCCGCCCGCAGCGCTCCACGGATGGGAAACGGATGCTGGGCTACACCATCAAGCGGCTGTTGCAGATGCTGCTCGTTCTCTGGGCCGTCTCGGTCATCGTCTTCGCGATGATGACCTTCACCGGCGACCCGGTCTTCATGGTGATACCCATCGACAGCACGCAGGCCGAAATCGACCAGGCGCGGCGGATCCTCGGGCTGGACCGGGGGATCCTCGCGCAATACGGCATCTTCCTCGCCAACCTGCTGCAGGGCGATTTCGGCACCTCCTACGTGTTCCGCCAGCCGGCGATGGATCTCATCCTCGAGCGCCTGCCCGCGACGATGGAGATCGTGGTGCTGGCGATGCTGCTCGCCGCGACCGTGGCGATCCCGCTGGGGGTCTATGCCGGCGCCAATCCCGGAAGGGTGTCGAGCCGGGCGATCATGTCGGGCTCCCTCCTGGGCATCTCGCTTCCCGGCTTCTGGGTGGGCATGATGCTGATCTACTTCTTTGCCGTCCGCTGGGGCTGGCTCCCGTCCTCGGGGCGCGGCGATACGGTGGAGGTCGCGGGGATGCGCCTGTCGTTCCTGACGGTCGACGGCTGGGCGCACCTGATCCTGCCGTCGGTGACGCTGTCGCTCGCAACGCTCGCCATCCTGCTGCGGATCACGCGAGCGGGGATGATGGAGGTGACGCGGCAGGACTTCATGAAGTTCGCCCGCGCCAAGGGCGTGTCACGGCGTGACGTGCTCTTCCGCCACGGGCTCAGGAACGCGTTGATACCGGTCGTGACGATCTTCGGGCTGCAACTCGGCGACCTGATCGCCTTCGCCACGATCACCGAGACGATCTTTGCCTGGCCGGGCATGGGCAAGCTGCTGATCGACTCGATCTACCGCGCAGACCGGCCGGTGATTGTCGTCTACCTGATGCTGGTGGCGCTGATCTTCGTCGTAATCAACTTCCTCGTGGACATCGTCTACACGCTGATCGACCCGCGGATCTCGGTGAGATGACCGCCGTACTCTCCTCGGAGTTCGTCCACAACTGGACACGCAACGCCTCCGCGCTGGCCGGGACGGCGATCCTGATCGTCTTCGCCGTCGTCGTGGCTTTCGGCCCGATGCTGGTCGCGCAGGATCCCTACGACATCGCCTCGCTCGAGCTGATGGACAGCTACAAGCCGCCCGCGTGGCTCGACGGCGGCGATGCGCGCTACCTGCTCGGGACGGACGGGCAGGGGCGCGACGTGCTGGCGTCCATCGTCTACGGCACGCGGGTGTCGGTGTTCATCGGACTGGCCGCGATGCTGGCGTCCTGCCTGATCGGCACCACGCTGGGCCTGCTCGCGGGGTTCCATGGCGGCTGGCTTGACGCGGTCATCATGCGGGTGGCGGACGTGCAGCTCTCGTTCCCGTCGATGCTGATCGCCTTGTTCCTCATGTCCGCCTTCGGGACGGGGATCGACAAGGTGCTGATCGCGCTGACCGCCGTGGGATGGGTGGTCTATGCGCGCACGGTGCGCGGCTCGACGCTCTCGGAGGTCTCCAAGGAATATGTGCAGGCGGCCCGCGTCGCGGGACTGCGGGATGGCAAGATCATCCGGCGGCACCTGCTGCCCAACGTGCTGACGCCGGTGATCGTGGTGGCGACGGTGCAGGTCGGCGTGTTTATCCTGATCGAGGCGTCGCTGTCGTTCCTCGGCGTCGGCGTCCCAATCACCCAGCCGTCGCTGGGCCTGCTCATCAAGAACGGGTTCGACGTGCTGTTCTCCGGCCTGTGGTGGACGAGCGTGTTTCCCGGCCTCGTCATCATGGCGCTGGTCTTCGGGATCAACCTCTTCGGGGATTTCCTGCGCGACGAGCTGAACCCGAGGCTCAGGTGAGCACGCCGCTCCTCTCCGTCCGGGGCCTTCGCACCCGGTTCGACACCTTCGCGGGCACCGTGCGCGCGGTTGACGGCGTCAGCTTCGACATCGGGGCGGGCGAGGTGATGGGGCTGGTGGGCGAGAGCGGGGGCGGCAAGTCGGTCGTCGGCTTCTCGATCCTCGGGCTCATCGACCCGCCGGGGCAGATCGATGGCGGCCAGATCCTCCTCGACGGCGAAGATCTGGCGCGGGCACCGGAACGGCGGCTGCAGCAGGTGCGCGGCCGCGAGATCGCGATGGTGTTCCAGGATCCGATGACGTCGCTCAACCCGCTCCACACGGTGGGGCGCCAGATGGACGAGGTGCTGCGGCTGCATACGGATCTCGGGTCCGCCGCGCGCCGCGAGGCCTGCGTGGCGATGCTCGACTCCGTCGGGATCAGCCGCGCCTCGGAGCGGCTTGGGGCCTATCCGCACCAGTTCTCGGGCGGGATGCGGCAGCGGGTGGTGATCGCCATTGCCTTGCTGGCAGGCCCGCGGCTGCTGATCGCGGATGAGCCGACGACGGCGCTCGACGTCACCATCCAGGCGCAGATCCTGCGGCTGATGCGGCGGCAGATCGAGCAGCGGGGTGCGGCGATGATCCTGATCACGCACGACCTCGCCGTGGTCTCCGAGATGGCCGATCACGTCACGGTGCTCTACTGCGGGCGCGTGGTGGAGCGGGGGGCGACGGCCGAGCTCGTGCGCGCGCCCGCGCATCCCTACACGCGCGGCCTGATCGACAGCATCCCGGACCCGACGGACCGCCGCACGCGCCTGCGCCAGATCCCCGGCACGGTCCCCGACATCCGCAACCTTCCCGCAGGCTGCAACTTCCGCGGCCGTTGTCCGCGCGCGCAAGACCGCTGCGCGCGCGAGGAGCCGGAGCTCGTGGCGCAGCGGGGCACGCTCTTCGCCGCCTGCCACTACCCGCTTGCGCCGGGGGAGACGCCATGACCGCGATGCTGGAGGTGCGCGACCTCGCCATGGAGTTCGCGGTCGGCGGCGGGCTGTTCGACCGGCTCCGGATCGACCGGGGCGGCGTGCGGCTGGCGAACCCGGTGGTCCATGCGGTCAACGGCGTCAGCTTCTCCATCGAGCGCGGCCAGGTGATGGCGCTGGTGGGCGAGAGCGGCTGCGGCAAGTCCACGGTGGCGAAGGCGATCGCACGCATCCACAGGCCGACGGCGGGCGAGATCCGCATTGACGGGCAGGACATCGCGTCGCTGGGCCAGCGCGCGCTGCTGCCGGTGCGCGCCAGGATGCAGATGATTTTCCAGGACCCCTACGCCTCCCTCGATCCGCGCCAGAGGGTGCGCGACATCGTGGCCGAACCGCTTCTGGAGCAGCGCGGCAGCCGACGTGGCGTGGCGGAGGAGGTGGCCGCCCTGCTCGCGCGCGTGGGGCTGAACGCGGAGCATGGCGGGCGCTATCCGCACCAGTTCTCAGGCGGCCAGCGCCAGCGGATCGGGATTGCGCGCGCCCTGTCGGTGCGCCCCGGCCTGATCGTCGCGGACGAGCCGGTGAGCGCGCTCGACGTGTCGATCCAGGCGCAGATCCTGAACCTGATGATGGACCTGCGCGACGAGTTCGGGCTGGCCTACCTCTTCATCAGCCACGACCTTTCGGTGGTCCACCACATCGCCGACCACGTGGGCGTGATGTATCTGGGCTTCCTGGTGGAGACGGCGCCGCGCGACGCGCTCTTCGCCACGCCGCGCCATCCCTATACCCGCGCGCTCCTGTCAGCGGCACCCAGCATCCGCGACCGCAGCGGCACACCGGAGATCGAGCTCGTCGGCGAGGTGCCCTCCGCGCTCGACCTGCCGTCGGGCTGCTGCTTTCACACCCGCTGCCCCTTCGCCTGGGACCGCTGCGCCGCCGAGCGGCCGGTCCTGCGCGATGTCGACGGCGGGCAGGCGGTCGCGTGTCATCTGCTGGACGAGCCGGAAAGGGACCGACCATGATCATCGCACAGGCGCGGCTGGTGCTGCACGATCCGCACGATTGCACCGACAGCAACGACGAGCTGACGGTCTACCACGCCGTCCACGACACGCTGGTGCGCCGTGTGGGGCAGGATTTCGTGCCGCATCTGGCGCGCGCCTGGGAGGTCTCGAGCGATGCGCGGGTCTGGACCTTCACCTTGCAGCCGGGCGTGTACTTCCAGGACGGAACCGACTGCAACGGGGATGCGGTGAAGGCATCGCTCGAGCGCATGGCCCGCGCGGACAAAGGCTACACGCTGGGCGCCCCGGCGGTCTGGCGACAATATCTCGGCGGCGCGCAGATCGTCGCGGAGGCGGAGCGTGTCACGGTCACGCTGGCGGCGCCGATGGCGGATCTGCTCGACGTGCTCGAGCAGGGGTTCATCGTTTCGCCCGCGAGCTTCGCGGCGCTGGACGCGGGCGACCACGCGGCGCAGGTCGGCAGCGGTCCGTACCGGATCGTGTCCGTCACGGAGGGGGAGATCGCGGCAAAGGCGCTGGCGGACCACTTCGCCGGGCCGCCAGCCAATGATCGTGTCGTCTGGCGCCGGGTGCCGGATGCGGCCGAGCGGCTTGCGCTGCTGTCGTCGGGCGCAGTGCAGGTTGCCAACGCGCTCGACTTCGAGGCGTCGCGCAGCCTCGGGACGCTGCGGCATGAGTATCTCTCGCCGGTCGCCATCATCTGCCTGTTGAACGCCGCGCAGGGGCCGCTCGCCGATCTGCGGATGCGCCGCGCGCTGAGCCTCGCCATCGACCGCGACGCGCTGATCGCCGAGGTCATGCACGGCGCCGCCCGCCCGCTGCGCGGCTTCGTAAGCCCCGCGCATTTCGGCGCGGGCGACGGCTCGGGTGCGATGCTCGACCGCGACGCGGCGCGCGCGCTGATCGCGGAGGCCGGGCATGGCGGGGGGCTGACCCTGCAGGTGGACTGCCCGAACCGGCTGCCCGACGAGGCGGAGCGGCTGACGGCGGCGCTCGGGCGCCAGCTTGCGGAGGTGGGCATCGCACTGAAGGTCCATGTCCACCCCGAGCGCGAGGACTACGCCCACATGGTCCGCCGCAAGGAGATCCGCGACTTCTGCATCTTCGACTCGAGTCCGATGAGCACCTACCGCGTGCTCCACGAGAAGATCGATGCCCGCGTCGCGGGCTCCTGGTGGCAGGGCTATGCAAACCGCAAGGTCGAGGCGCTGATCGACCGGGGCCGCGTCACGACCGACCGCGCCGCGCGCGCCGCGCTCTGGCGTGAGGCCTACGCGCTGTTGCAGGACGATCCGGCGTGGCTCACGCTCTACAACCCGCTGCGCGTCATCGGGATCGCGGGCGAGCATCCGGATTTCGCGATGCCCGCCGACGGTGTCATCGACGTCGCCCGTCTGCCGTCGTTCGAAGCCGGGACGGGCGCATGAACGTCGACACGATCGTCCGCGGCGGCGTCGTCGTGACGATGGACCCGGAGCGTCGGGTGATCGACGACGGCGCCGTAGCGGTCGCGGATGGGCGGATCGTCGCCGTGGGTGCGGCGGCGGAGGTGACGGCGGCCTGCACGGCGGCGGAGATGATCGACGCGGCGGGTCATGCGATCCTGCCGGGTCTCATCGACGTCCATGCCCATGCCGGGCACGGGCTGATCAAGTCGATGGGCATGGACATCGCCGACCGTTGGGAGGCGATCTGCGGGGAGGTCTACACCACGGCCTCTACCGTGGGATTCTGGCATGCCGAGGCCCGGCTCGCCGCCCTCGAACGCCTGCGTTTCGGCGTCACCACGGGGGTGTCGCTCCTGGGCGGCGGCGACACGATCATGCGGACCGACGATCCGCGATACGCCGACGCCCATTGCCGGGGCGTGACCGAAGTGGGTACCCGCTCCGTTGTCGCCATCGGTCCCACCCGGGCCCCGCATCCCCGTTCCTATGCCGATCCGGATGTCGGGGGGTCGCCCTGCGGCGTGACCTTCGAGCGGCAGATGGAGACCTGCGCTCACGTCGTCGATCGATGGCACGGGAGCGATCGTATCGGGATCGCCCTGCTGTATCCGGTCCTGCGCGACGAACACGAGCGAGACATGACCCCCCGGGACTATACCGAGGCCTGTCGGCAGGCGGTCGCGGTTCGCACGATGTCGCGCGAGCGCGGCCTCCTCTTCACGCAGGACGGCCATTGGCGCGGCTCCGTCCGGCGGGCCGAGACGCTGGGCCTGCTCGGATCGGACGCCCTGCTGTCGCATTGCATCGACCTCCACGAAGACGAGATCGCCACCATTGCGCGCTCGGATACGAAGGTTGCGCACAACCCCTCCGCGGTGGCGTCGATCCTCGGTCGATGCCCCGCGACGGAACTCATGGCGGCCGGCACCACGGTCGCGCTCGGCTCCGACGCGACGGCGCCCGATCGCTCCGCCGACATGTTCCGGCATATGCAGCAGGCGATGCACTACCACCGGACCCATTTCCGCGACCCATCGGTCCTTCCAGCAGGTCGCACCCTCGCGATGTGTACGATCGATGCGGCCCGGGCGCTCGGAATGGAGGATCGGATCGGATCGATAGAGCCGGACAAATATGCCGACCTGACGATCGTGGATCTCCATCGGCCACATCTCTGTCCGCCGAACATGCCGATCCATCGGCTCGTCTGTTTCGCCAACGGCAACGATGTCTTGAGCGTCATGGTCGGCGGGGAGATGATCTACGGGGATCGGATGGCCCTGCGGGTGGATGAGGGGGAGATCCTCTCCTGCGCGGCGCGGGAGGCGGCGCTCATGACCCGGCGGTTGGGCAGCGCGCATGACCTCGATCTGCAGGCCGGTTTCTGGGGATGAACGAACCCGCCCTGGCCGTGCGTTCTCATGGGGGTGTGAACCCGGAGAGGGGCGGCCGGCAATTGAGTGCCAAATGCGGTCTTTATCGGTCGGACAACCCGGTACCGGAACACCCAGGTTATCGATCGGCGCGGGGTCCTTTCTCGATGGCACCCCTGGTTTGGCCGATCGGTTTGCGTC
The DNA here is from genome assembly GCA_038320125.1 of Rhodobacterales bacterium. Taxonomy (GTDB): domain Bacteria; phylum Pseudomonadota; class Alphaproteobacteria; order Rhodobacterales; family Rhodobacteraceae; genus Jannaschia. The sequence continues at coordinate 24,732 of JBBQDX010000018.1, forward strand.
GATGTGCTGATCGACGAGCCCGGCGGGGCAGCGTTTCGTTGCGATCCCACCGATGGCCGGTCGGATCGGTTTCTCGAAGTGCCCATATGGATGTCTGACCGTGCCGCACGTGCCGCCTGCCGCCGTGTCGATACCGCGCATGTGGGCTTGGACGCTCTGAGGACCCCTGCCGAGCTGGTTTGCGATGCCGGTGCCTCCGTCGATTCTGCCGGCTCACCATCACGCGCTGGCGCAGCATCGGCCTTTGAACATCAGATCCGGAGGTTGGCCGATGCCGCGCGGAAGAGCAAAGACGCGACTCGGGCTTTTCCCGCGCAACCAGTCCACGCCCGCGACACCAACGCCGCCCGGGCGGAGCCTGCCGGACGCCACGCGGCACGCACTGTCGCGGTTGATGGCGCACCATCAGAGGCTGACAGCATTTCGTAGAGACGTGCCGCGTTGTCGATACCGTGCTGATCGATCCGGTTACGGTCCATGCGCCGCGCGCTGGCAATGCCAGCCGGCTATCGGACCTTGGAAGGCACCTTGAACGAAGACGAGCTTGACCGTCCCGGACAACGATCCCCCGCGGCGCGCCACGAGAAAGCCCGACGCGGCGCACCTGTCGTGGCGGCACCTGTCGCGCGCAGGAGGCCATAAGTCTGATCTTCGAGAAGATCGCCGAGCCGGGAAGCGCGCGGTGAAGCCGTCTTATCGGGTGAACCAGGGGCGGGCTATAGCTGCAAGCAGCATGTCGTGGCCGACGCCCGGGCCGCCCGGTCCGCGTATTCCTCCGTGCCGATTACCCGAGTGACGATGTCGGCCCACTGGCGACGCTGTCCTCGCTGCCTCAAGCCAGGATGCTGCAGGCCGACCAAGTATACAATGCGGATTGGATACGCGTGGCCGAGATCGAGGCATCCCTTCTTGCAAAAACCGCAAGGTCGCCCTCCCTCACGACGCATCCAGCGACCGGCAGCGCCACCGCATCAAAACCGGCTTAGCCCGGCTCAAGACTGGCGCCGCATTGCTATAAATACGATCGCTGCAACGCCAGCTATCTCAGCGCCCTCTCCCTCGCCGCCAACATCATGTCATGGCCATGCGCCCTGACCATAGAGTTCTATCACGAGTTACCAGAGCTGTGACGCGATGGCGCTACTTTGATGCGGTGGTCGCTATCAGATCTTCCACTGCTGCCAGATGCTCTTTTGCGGTCGGCAGCAAGTTTCGAGCAAAACTCCTGACCGATGGATTCTGACCGTCTTGCACCTGCTGCCGGAAAAGCGCGATCTCCGCTTCATGACCCCGAGCCATCATCTGGATATATTCCTGATTGAATTCCGCGCCGCTTAGCTTCCAGCCTCACAACCAACAGATGACCGTCGCGGCCGAGGCGCAGGCCGGGAGGAACAGGATCGGGCAGCGGTCGTGGCGGGTTGCGATGCGGTGCCAGTCCTTGAGGCGTGCGAAAATGGTCTCGATCCTGTGGCGCTAGCGGTAGAGGTCCGCATCATGCGGGATCGGGGCCTTGCGGCCGGCGCGGGAGGGGTGCAGGGAGAAATCCCCCTCTCGATCGGGGCGTTGCGGAACCGGTCGGCGTCGCAGCCCCGGTCTGCAAGCAACGCCCCGGCCTGCGGGATGGAGGACAGGAGCGCCCGAGCGCAGATGTAGTCCGAGGTCTGTCCCGCCGACAGGAACACCTGGACCGGGCGGCCCGTCGCGTCTGTCACGACGTGCAGTTTCGAGTTGAGCCCGCCCCTGGTCCGCCCCCCTCTCGGGCCATTGCTGCGCAATACCCTGCCGGGCAATGGATCAGCCGTCCGCGCCCCCCTCTTGAACCGCCAGGCCCGACGCAGTCCGATGGGCCGACGCGTGGGTCGCGTCCATTGCCCGGCAGGGCATCGCCTCGCGATGTCCCGAAAGGGGATCATCACGATTCCGGTGTCCTGGGCCCGGTATCACGATCCCGGTGTCCTGGGCCTGCCCAGCCAACTCGGTCATGATCGTGGCGAATACGCCCATCCGGCTCCACCGCTTCCAACGATTACAGAGCGTCTTGG
>JBBQDX010000019.1:0-26775 GCA_038320125.1 Rhodobacterales bacterium
CGTCATCCTCGTCGCAGTGAACGGCATGGTCGTACTGATCTGCCTGCAGGTCGGCTCCCGCCTCGTCGGCGCCTCGATCCCGTGGACGGAGGAGCTGTCGCGGTTCCTCTTTATCTGGACGGTCTGGTTCGGGCTGGCGGCCTCGTTCCGCACCGGATCGCATCCCGCGATCACGCTGCTTCCCGATCTTGCGCCCCGTTCGCTGCAATGGCTTTTCCGTGCCCTGCCGATGGTCGCGACGGCGATCCTGTTCGCCGCCGTGACCTGGTACGGGGCGGGCCTCATGCGCCAGCAGATCGCCTTTGGTGAGCGCTCCCCGATCCTGCAGGTGGGCATGTGGATGACGACGCTGCCCCTCGTCGCGGGCGCTGCGCTCTCGATCCTCGGAGCGGTCGTTTCGGGGCTTGTCGGTATACCGGCGGACGCGGCGTTCGACGAAGTGCAACGCGACGTAGAAGGCCCCGCGCGATGAGCCTCACCCTCCTCGTCGTGTTCCTCTGTCTCGCGGCACTCGGCGTGCCGCTCGCCGTGGCCCTCGGGCTCGGCACGCTGACGACGCTCTGGTGGTACGGGCTACCCCTGAGCATGATTACGCAGTCGATGGCGACCTCGATCAACTCGTTCCTGCTGATCGCCGTGCCACTCTTCATCCTTGCCGGTCAGATCATGGAGCGGGGCGGCCTGTCGGAGCGCATCTTCGACGCGGCAGAGTCGCTGATCGGCCGGTTCCGGGGAGGGCTCGGCCACGTCAACATCGTCTCCTCCTTCATCTTCGGCGGCATCTCCGGTTCGTCGGTGGCCGACATCGCGAGCCTCGGGCCGATCACCATCCGCTCGATGACCAGCCGGGGCTATCCGCGGCCCTACGCGGCGGCGATGACGCTGATCACCTCCACCCTCGCCACGCTGGTGCCACCGTCGATCCTGATCATCGTCGCGGCCGCCGCCGCCGGGGTGTCGGTGGGCGGCGCGCTCGCCGGCGGCCTCGGGCCGGGGCTGCTGCTCGCCCTGGCGCTGGCCGCGTACAACGCCTGGATCTCCGGGCGGAAGGGATACGGGACGCGGGTCGCCTTCGACGGGCGCCGGGCCACCCGCGCCTTCCTGCGGGCGATGCCGTCCATCGGTGCGCCGGTCATCATCCTGACGGGCATGTTCTCGGGCATCGTCACGCCGACCGAAGCGGCAGGTCTGGCTGTCCTCTACACGCTTCTCGTCGCCGGAATCCTGCACCGCGAGATCGGTTGGCGCGACGTGCTCGAGCTGACGATCCAGGCGGGGCGGACGGCAGGTGCGGTCCTGCTCATCCTGATGGTCGCGAGTGCGGCCACTTATCTCTTCACGGTCGACCAGCTGCCCCGCAAGGCTTCGGGCTGGCTTGCCTTCTTTGACGGCTCGGGCTTCGCCACGCTCCTCTTCATGGGTGTGATCTTCATCGTCGTCGGCATGTTCATGGACATCGTCGCCGCCGCGCTGATGCTGATCCCGGTCATCATGCCGGCGGCGGTGCAGGCCGGGATCGACCCTATGCACTTCCTGATCTTTATGTCCGCCTGCCTCGCGGTCGGCCTCGCCTCGCCGCCCGTCGGCACCTGCCTCTTCGCGACGGCCTATGTCTCGAAGGTCCCGATCCCCCGCCTCATCGTCGCGGCGCTGCCGTTCTATGCGATCAACCTCGTCGTCCTGATCCTGGTGGCTGCGTTTCCGCAGATCGTGTTGTATCCAGTTATGTTATTAACATAAAACCTCTTTTTTTCTGACATCGCTGACCCGGGCGCACGCTCGGATTTGACAGAACCACGATCGCGCTCCTAGCGTCGTTATGAAAATCAGGGAGCCTCATCATGAAGACGATCGTCCTGTCCGCGCTCCTCACAGCGACCGCGTTCGCGTCACCAACTTTCGCGCAGATGCCGGAAGGCTATCCCGAGAGCTATGGCGACGTCGTCGATGCCGCAAACGAGGAAGGGAAGCTGGTGGTCTACAGCGTGACGAGCGCGGCGCCGATGCTCGTTGAAGATTTCCAGAAGCTCTATCCGGACGTGAAGCTGGAATACGTCAGCGGCGAAACCGCACCACTCTACGATCAGATCGTCGCCGAGGCCGACGGCACCGTCCCGGCCTTCCGAACCAGGGCCGATGTCGTCTGGAGTTCGGCGATGGATCTGCAATTGAAGCTCGTCGCCGACGGTTATGCGATGGCCTACGCGTCGCCGGAACTGGAGAACCTCCCCGACTGGGCCTCCTGGAAGGGCGAAGCGTTCGGCACGACCTGCGAGCCGGTCGGGTTCGCCTACAACAAGGACCTGGTCGACGCCTCCGAGGTACCGCATTCGCGGGCCGACCTCATCAAGCTGCTGACCGACGATCCGGAGAAGTTCGGCGGCAAGATCACGACTTTCAGCCCCGAGACATTGGGGCTCGGTTTTTTCCTGATGACGCAGGACCTGACGCAGGCGCCCGAGGAATTTCCAAAACTGGCCGAGGCGCTCGGCGAGGCGGATCTCTTCCTCGGGTCCGGGACCGGCGCGCAGTTCAAGTGCATCTCCGAGGGCGACAGCCTGATCGGCTACAACATGCTGACATCCTATGCCGCAGGCCGCGCGAAGAAGGATCATCCGAAGTTCGGCTATTCGCTGCCGGAGGACTACACATTCGTGCTGAGCCGGGTGATGTTCATCACGAAGTATGCCGAGCATCCGAACGCAGCCAAGCTCTGGGTCGACTACATGCTGTCCAAGCGCGGGCAGGCGATGCTCGTCGCATCCGATCTTGGCTCGCTGCGCGACGATGTCCCGCAGGCCGATACGCCGTGCGGGCAGGTCATGCAGATGGGCGATGCGATGCTGTCGATCGCCATAGACGCGACGTCGGCCGAGTATCTCGATCCGCAGAAGCACGATCAGGCGAAGGCACGATGGAAGGGCTGGATCGCATCCAACTGAATGCAGATACCGACAGCGAACGGATCGTCGGTCCGTCCGACGCGCGGGATACGCCGCTCTGATGCGGCCACCCATCCGAAGAGCGCGGCACGCCCTTTCTATCATAATGACAGAAGGGGCTGATGCTTGACAGGGAGGGCGGGCAGGAGGCGTCCGAGAGGAGCGGATCGCGGATCGCACGGTGCCGACTCTTGGCGAATGCGGATGTCGATGATCCGGATCCGGTGATGCCCTTCGATGCTTCGCCTCGGAGGAAGCTGCGCGTCTCAGTCGCCCGGCTTGAACGGCTTCCGCGCGATCAGGCCCCGGAACGGCTCAGGCGGATCGAGTCGGGGGTCTGCGAAGTATTCGCGGTAGTCGACGCCGCATTGCAGGGCGACGTTGCCCCACGGATCGAGCGCGCCGGTCCGCACTATCGCCTTGGCGCGCGTCGCGATCCCGCCCAGCAGGTCGGCATGCGGGACCGGCTCGAAGTCGCGTTCGTCGAACCACTTGCGAAGGGTGTCGTACATCTGCCGGTTGTGGACGGGGACCTCCTCGGCGAACAGCACCTTCTCGACGATCAGCTCAGCGGAGATCGCGGCATAGACCGTCTCGAGGCTGGGCACGCCCGCGACGATGGCGAGGTCGATGCGGTCGGCGCCCGCCGGGATCGGGAAGCCCGCATCCACGATCATCAGGATGTCGCCATGGCCCATCCCGGCGATGGCCCGGGACAGGGGCGCGTTGAGAAGTCCGTTCCGTTTCATGTCGGCGCTCCCGTCCAGCGGCTCAGAGGTCCAGCGCGATGCGGCGCGTAGTGTCGATATGGCGGGTCATGGCCGCGACGGCGCGGTCGGGGTCGCGCGCCGCGAGAGCCGCGAGGATGTCGAGATGCTCCTCCATCGCCGTCTCCACCCGGCCGACGATGCGGACCCGTTCCTGGTGGATCAGGCGGATTTTGACGGCGTTGACCATGTAGGCGCGGGTCAGGATCGTGTTGCCGACCGCCACCACGATGGCGTCGTGCATCGCCCAGTCGATCCGCTGCGCCCGCGCGGCGGTGGCTGTGGAGGAGCGCCCCTCGCGCACGGCCACGAGAACGTCCTCGTGGGATCGCCGCAGATCGGCCAGCACCGCGTTGGATGCGCTACCGGCAAAGAGCGCCACGGCCTCGCGTTCGACGATAAGGCGGAACTGGAACGCCTCGCGGATCATGGGCAGGTCGATCGGCGATATCTGCATGCCCCGGCGCGGGATGGTCCGCAGCAGCCCGTCGGCTTCGAGCCGGGGGACGATTTCGCGGATCGTGCCGAGGGCAAGGCCCGTCACGGCGACCAGTTCACTCTGGGACACGAACTGTCCGGGCCGGAACCGTTGCAGCAGAAGCTGCTCGGTGAATCTTTCGTAGGCATGGTCGCGGAGCGGTCCGGGTTCGGTCACTGGCAGTCGCTTTCCGGCAGATGAATGTGGGAGCGGCGACGAAGCCAGGCCTCGGGCATTCGTGTTCCAGAAGCCATATATGCGTTGACAGGTCAATACGTGCAGTCGACCACTACTGATACGATCAGTTGGAGCAGGGCCGGTCCGCCGGCGGATCTGGGAGGGTCACATGTTCGGGAAAATGTTGACGATGCTGGGGTCGGTAGCCATCGCCGCCGCCGGTGCGGCCACGGCGCAGGGATGGACGGGGACGGAGCGGCAGGTGACGGATGCAGCCACCGGGCACATCCTGACGAACACCAACGTGTTCCGCCGGACGGGCGGTGGATTGTGTTCGACGAGCGGTCCGACGAGGGCGGCGCCGAGTTCGACAGCCCCGTCATCCGGCGGGTGGACGTGGAGACGGGGGCGCTCGAGACGCTCTACACCTCGAAGGACGGCGCCTTCGTCGGCGTCGTGACCTACAACCCGGCCGCCGACAGGGTGGTGTTCATCCACGGGCCGGAGAACCCGACCGAGGACTGGTCCTATGGCGGCGCGCACCGGGCCGGGACGCTGGTTGAGACCGCCGATCCTGGCACCGGCATCGATTTGGACGCGCGGGACATCACGCCGCCCTTCACGCCCGGCGCGCTGCGCGGCGGCAGCCATGTCCACGTGTTCGAGCCGAGCGGAGACTGGTTGAGCTTCACCTATCAGGACGCCGTTCTGGCGGCTCTGGGCGATGCGGAGGGGCACGATCTCGACCAGCGCAACGTCGGCATTAGCGTGCCGGTCGGGCCGGTCACGGTCGACGGGGACAACGAGCGCAACCGCGACGGCACGAAGTTCAGCGTTCTCGCCACGCGCACGGTGAACGCGCCCGCGCCCGGATCGGACGAGATAAACCGCGCCTACGAGGAGGGCTGGGTCGGGACGGAGGGCTATACGAAGGCGGACGGCACGATGCAGCGGCACGCCGTCGCGTTCCTCGGCGACACGGTGGGCGCGGACGGCGCGAAGCTGACGGAAGTGTTCATCGCCGACCTGCCCGAGGACGTGACGGTCGCCTCCGACGATGGCCCGCTGGAGGGGACTGAGACGGCGCGTCCGCTGCCACCCAAGGGGACGGAGCAGCGGCGGCTGACCTTCACCGGGGATCGCGTCAATCCCGGCATCTCCGGTCCGCGCTTCTGGGTCCGGTCGTCGCCCGACGGCTCGAAGCTCGCGTTCCTGATGCTGGACGATGCGGGGGTCGGGCAGGTCTACACCGTGTCCCCCGATGGCGGCGATATCGCGCAGATCACGGACAACGCCTTCCCGGTCGCCTCGGTCATCAACTGGAGCCCGGACGGGACGTTGATCGCCTATGCCGGAAACGACGGGATGCAGGTGACGGATGTGGCGAGCGGCGAGACCTTCGAAGTCGCGCCCTCCGACCCCGAGCATCCGGTGCAGCCTCTGGCGGCGGTGTTCTCGCCAGACGGCAAGCGGATCGCCTATCAGCGACGGATGCCGCAGGGCGATGCGGCGTACAACCAGATCTTCGTCACCGACCTGACGAAGTGAGGGACCGGGCGGGGCGCCGCGAAAGGCGCTCCGTCACACCGTCAACGCATGGCGGCGCGAGTGGCCGATATGCGTCTCGATCGCGGCCGCGGCAGCCTGAGGGTCGCGGTCGGAGATAGCGTCGAGCAGTCGCAGATGATCGCGGAAAGCCGCTTCGAAGTTGACCGCATTCAGCTTGATGCGCTCGAGCTTGATGAGTCGAATCCGGATCGCGTTCACCGCATGGGACTGGATCAGGAGCTGGTTTCCCGTCACGTCGATCAGCGACTGGTGGAACTCAGTGTCGATCCGCTGGCAGGCTTCGTAGAATGCGGCGGAGGTGTCGCTTCCGGCCTGTCCGAGGCGGTCGAGATGCAGCGCGCGCTGCCGGTCCAGCTCGTCCTGCGGCATCCGCTCCACGCAGACGAGCACCGCCTCGCGCTCCAAGGCCAGCCGAAGCTGGAACGCGTCGCGGATCATCGGCAGGTCGATGTCAGTGATCTGGATCCCGCGCTGCGGCATCACGCTGAGCAGGCCCTCGGTCTCGAGCCGGGGGAGAAGCTCGCGCAGCGCGCCGATCGACAGATCGAGCAGCGAGACGAGCGTGCGCTGCGAGACGAACTGCCCGGGCCTTAGCCGGCCCGAGAGCAGTGCCGACTGGAACCGCGCATAGGCCGCATGCTTGCCAGCCAGGTGGGGTTCGGATCGAGCCGGGCCAGGGGCCATCATTTCTCCGATCAGAGGCTGGAGGCGACGTCCCCCGTCGCGTAATCGAAGCCGGTCGCGGCGACCAGTCGCGCCACCTCGTCCACCACGCCCGGCGCGGGGCTTCGCAGCGGCGGCAGGACACGCGCCATCTCCGGGTCGCCCGCGTAGCGCGCCAGCAGCGCCTTGATCGCCGCCAGCCCGCCATTGCCGTCGATCGCCTCGATCCGTGCGGCGGACCTGGCGAGCGCGGCGCGTCCGGCCTCGCTGGTCGGCTCCAAGACGAGCACCCGCAGGTCGCGCGCGAAGAGGTTCGGCATGCCGCCGATGATCCCGGCACCGCCCGCCGCCATCAGGTCGGGCAGCACGCGGTCGTCGCCGGTGAAGATCGACAGGTTCGGGAAGGTCCGGGCGAGCATCACGCCATGCGCGCGGTCTCCGGTCGAGTCCTTCATGCCGACGATGCGGTCGCCGAACCGCTCGACCAGCATCGAGACGAGCGCGTTCGAATAGGGCACGCGGGAGAATTGCGGGATATCGTAGAGCAGCAGGTCGACGGGCGGCGCCGACCGTTCCGCGCGCTCGGCGGCGGCCGACACGAAGTCGACGATCCCCGCATCGGTCCAGAACGGATAGTAGAACGGCGGCAGGACCAGCACCGCGCGGCAGCCCGTCTCGCCCGCCACGCGCATCGTCTCGGCGGCGTCGTCAACGTTGCTCGTCATCGCGGCGGGGATCTGGCGGGCCATGTCGGCGCCCGCCTCCGCCATCGCGCGCAGGGCCGCCGTCTTCTGCCCGCCCGACAGCGACGCGCCCTCGCCCGTGGTCCCGAAGGTCGAGACGTGGTCGCAGCCATCCGCATGGAGCCGGTCGATGTGCCGGAGCAGGCGGGCGACGTCGATCTCGCCCTCCGCGGTGACGGGCGTGACGGATGCGGCGACGATGCCTGCGAGACGGGGTCCGGGCATGGGGTTCTCCTGCGCGAGCGGACGGACTTATCCGATCAGTATGCGACGGTTGATGTTTACAGACCGTTCCGATTGCCACAAGATGCTTTTTAGGCGGGCCGAATGGCCGCCCGGAAGGGAGGACTTCCGGACAGGGATGGAGGACCCACAACGATGACATATTCGACATGCATGGCGCGTCTGGCGGCGACGGTGGCGGTAGCGGGACTGACGGCGACCGCAGCGCTCGCGGCCGACCCGATCGAGCTGAAGTTCACCTCGGCCTCGGTTCCCGCCGACATTCACACGCAGGCGATGCAGGTGTTCAAGGACAAGCTCGATGCCGCCCTGCCGGGGAAGTTCGACGTGCAGCTCTTCGACAGCGGCAAGCTCTTCGCGCAGGGGGCCGATCTCGACGCGCTCCAGCGGGGCAACGCCGAAATGACCTACGTGTCGTTCCAGCAGATCGCCGACGCGATCCCCGAATACGGCATCTTCACGATGGGCTACCTGTTCAAGGACCCGGAGCACCTGCGCTCCCTTCTCGACAGCGATATCGGTGCGGAGGTGAAGGCGAAGGTCGCCGACGAAATGGGTCTGCAGATACTCGACGTCTGCTATCTGGGCACCCGGCAGCTGAACCTGCGAGAGGCCCGCGACATCCAGACGCCCGAGGATCTCGCGGGTGTGAAGTTGCGGATGCCCGGTTCGGATGCGTGGTTGTTCCTCGGCGAGGCGCTTGGCGCCAGCCCGACCCCGGTGCCGTTCTCGGAGGTCTATCTCGCGCTGCAGACCGGCACGATCGACGCGCAGGACAATCCCCTGCCGACCGTGGAGGCCGCGAAGTTCTACGAGGTGACGAAGCAGATCACGCTCACGTCCCATCTCGTCGACGGCGTGAACATGGTCGTGAACGACCAGACCTGGGAGCAGCTTTCGGACGACGAAAAGGCCGCGATGACGCAGGCCGCGGTGGATGCCTGCGACTTCAACAACGAGAAGCGCGTCTCCGAGGAGGCCCGGCTGGTCGCGTTCTTCGAGGAGAAGGGGCTGACCGTGACGACGCCCGACGTCGACGCGTTCCGCAGCCACGTGCAGGATATCTATATGAACTCCGACCGCGCGAAGGACTGGCCCGAGGGCTGGGTCGAGCGGATCAACGCGCTGGCGAAGTAGGGTGACGGGGACGGGGGGGGCCGCGCGACCTCCCCGTCCCCGTCGCGACCGGGGCCGTGCCGATCCCATGAAAGTCCTGAACGCCCTCAAGACCGGAGCGGACGTCGTCGGCGTCCTGCTGTTCCTCCTCACGTTTCTCGGCTTCGTGGTGCAGGTGTTCTGGCGCTATGTCCTGGACACGCCGCTGCCCTGGACCGGGGAGGTCGTGCTGATCGCCTTCGTCTGGTCGGTCTTCTGGGCCACCGCGTTCATGGTGCCGCTGCGCGAGCACGTGACGTTCGACGTGGTGCACGACATGGTCGGTGAGCGGACGCGGCGGGTCTTCGGCGTGATCTCGATGCTGGCGCTGCTGATCGCCTTCGCGATCCTGATCCCCTATACTTGGGACTACCTCGAGTTCCTGACCCGCAAGAAATCCCCGGTCCTGCGGCTGCCGATGCAATACGTCTTCGCCTGCTATATGCTCTTCGTCGTCGCGATCGTCGTGCAGGCGGGCTGGCGTCTGGGCGAGCTGTTGCTGCCCGGCCGGTTCCGGCGGGACTGAGCGATGCTCGCCGCCTACGCCTTCCCGCTGATGCTGGTGATCCTGCTCGCGATCACCGTCACCGGCACGCCGCTCGGCCTCGCAATGATCGCGTCGAGCGTATTCTACCTGGCGATGTCGGGGCGCGACGTGGGCCTCGCGGCGGAGAGCGTCCTGAACGGCATCTTCGGGAACTTCGTCGCCCTCGCCGTGCCGCTCTTCATCTTCGCCGCCAACATCATGAATGCGGGGCGGATATCGGAGCGGCTCCTCACGTTCGCGCTGGCCCTCGTCGGCCGCTTTCCGGGCGGGCTGGCGCAGGTCAACGTCCTGACCAGCCTGATCTTCTCGGGCATGAGCGGCAGCGCGGTGTCGGACGTGGCCGGCGTGGGCAAGGTGCTGACCGACATGATGATCGAGAAGGACCGCTATCCGCGCGGCTTCGCGGGCGCGATCACCGCCGCGTCGTCGGTGGTGGGGCCGATCTTCCCGCCGTCGATCCCGCTCGTGTTCTACGCGCTCGTCTCCTCCACCTCCGTAGGCGTGCTGTTCCTCGCGGGCATCGTGCCGGCCCTCCTGATCGTGGCGGTGCTCGGGCTGACCGTGCTGATCGTGTCGAAACGGCGCGGCTTCCCGGTCGAGGCGTCGATCCCGTGGCGGGCCTATCCGGCGATCCTCCTCGCCGCGATCCCGCCGCTCCTGATGCCGGTCATCCTGCTGGGCGGCATCTATTCCGGCGCCTTCACCCCGACGGAGGCGGCGGCGGTCGCGGCGAGCTACGCGCTCCTGCTCTCGGTCATCGGCTACCGCGCGCTCGGGCTGCGCGCGTTCTACGGCGTGGTGCGGGATTCGGTGCGGACGACGGCGGTGATCACGATCATCCTGTGCGGGGCCTACATCTTCAACTACGTCGTCTCCGTCGAGCGGGTTCCCGACGCGCTCTTCGCCCTGTTCAACGAATACCAGATGCAGCCGTGGATGTTCCTGCTGATGGTCAACCTGCTGTTCCTCGTGCTGGGCTGCTTCGTGGACGTGTCGACCATCCTGCTCGTGGTGGTGCCGCTGTTCATCCCGACGGCGACGCTGCTCGGGATCGACCTCAACCATTTCGGGATTGTGGTGGTGGTGAACCTGATGATCGGGCTGATCACGCCACCCTACGGGATCCTCCTGTTCATCCTGAAGGCCACGAACGGGATCCCGGTGGGCGAGATGATCCGCGAGATCTGGTTGTTCGTCGCCGTCCTGATCGCCGCACTCGCCGTCATCACCTACATCCCCGCCATCTCGCTCTGGCTACCGCGCGCGGCCGGAATGCTCTGAGCGGCCGCTACTCCCCGAGACCGTCCAGTATCCGGCGCGTGTCCTGCCCGATCGTCGGGGCGGCGCGGCGGTCGCTGGGGCGTTCGCCGTCGATCCGGAGCGGCAGGCGGGTGGTGCGGAGCCGTCGGCCTGCCGCATCCTCGACAATCTGCACCATCGCCAGCAGGTCGGCCGCCTCGCCCGCCAGAACTGCCGGCCAGTCTAGCACCTCCGCGCACCACAGATCCGCCGGTTCGAACACCGCGAGCCAGTCCGCCGTCGTCCGCGTCGCCAGCCGCGCGGCGATGGCGCGCTTGATCGCGTCGCGCTCCAGGAAGGCGGCATCGGCGTCGAACGCGGTCAGCTCCGGCATGTCCATCGCCGCCGCCAGACGCGGCATTGGCATCATCGCCAGCGCGAGCCAGCCATCGGCGGTCGGGTAGACGCCGTAGGGCGCCGCGAGATAGGCATGGGCGTTGCGGTAGCCCGCGCGCGCAGGCACCCGGCCGCCGTCGTTCATATGCGTCGTCAGCACCTCGAACTGCAGGTCGAGCAGCGCCTCGAGCAGACTCGTCTCGACATGCACGCCCGTGCCGGTGACGCCGCGCCGCACGAGACCCGCGAGGATCCCTTGGGCCAGGATGTTGCCCGCCGCCATGTCGGCCACCGCGAGCCCGAACGGCACCGGCCCCTGATCCGGATCGCCCGACAACCACATCAGTCCCGACCGCGCCTGCGCCAGCAGATCCTGCCCCGGCAGGCCGGACCAGGGACCGGTGGCGCCGTAGCCCGTGATCGTCCCGTAGACGAGGCGGGGGTTGAGAGCGCGGACATGCTCGTAGTCCAGCCCCAGCCGCTCGATCACGCCGGGGCGGAAGTTCTGGATCATCACGTCGGCGGTGGCGATGACGGCGCACACCCGGTCCAGATCGCGCGGATCCTTAAGGTCGGCGGCGAAGCTCTCCTTGCCACGGTTGATTGCGTGAAACAGCGTCGACTCGCCGCCGATCTCGGTATCGGACAGGTAGAGCCTGCGGCAGAGGTCGCCGCCATCGGGCCGCTCGACCTTGATGACCCGCGCGCCCAGATCCGCCAGTCGCAGCGAGGCGAGCGGGCCGGACAGGAACTGGCTCAGGTCGACGACGGTGATCCCGTCCAGCAGGGGCGTGGACATGGGCCGCGCGCCGTCAGACCGCGTCGCCGAGCGGGACCGGCACCCCGCCCCCGGCGGTGGCGCGGCGGCAGGCCTCGACCACGGCCATCGTCTCGAACGCGTCCTCCACCGACGTCTCCAATCGCGCATCCTCGCCCGCCACAACGCGCTGAAGGTTCGACGTCACGCCGACGAAGGCGTCCGGGAACCAGCGGCCCTCCAGCGGCACGTCGTGCCAGTCCTCGCCTTCGGTGACGAGCGACAGCGTCTCGGGCTTGCCCTGCGGATAGTCCAGCAGCAGGCCCAGCCCCACGCGGGCGGCGCCGTGCAGCCCCTCCACCATGATCGCCGCATCCTCGAAGCGCGGGCCGAAGCGGTAGGTATGGTTGAGGCTCAGCGCGCAGCGCAGCGGGCGGCCGAAATCGAGGATCGTCGTGGTACGCGCATCCGCCAGCGTCGGGTGCAGCGGATGCGGCAGCGACAGCGACTGGACCGCGCGGGGCGTGCCGAGCAGCGAGCGGATCCAGTCGATGTAGTGGATCGAATGCATCGGCACCTCGACCGAGCCGAGCTTCTCCATGAATGGCCAGAGCTGCCACGGCGTCGCGCAAGCGAGCCGCACCTCCAGATCGACGATCTCGCCCAGAAGTCCGCGTTCGATCGCGTCGGCCAGCGCCAGCATCATCGGGCTGAACCGTAACTGGAGGTTGACGGCGGCGACGAAGCCCCGGTCGCGGCAGAGGTCGCGGATCCGGCGCGCATCGTCGAAGTCGCGCCCGAGCGGCTTCTGGATCAGCACCGCCGCGCCCTCCGGCAATTGCCGCAGAACGTCATGCGCCGCGTCGGGCGGCAGGGCCACGTCGAAGATCGCGCCCTCCATCGCCGCGCACTCAGCCAGCGTGTCGACCACGCGCGCGATGCCGAACCGGTCCGCCAGTCCCTGCGCGCGGTCGCGCGACAGGTCGTGGATCGCGGCTACGGGGAAACCGGCGCGTGCATAGGCGGGCAGGTGTGCGTCGGCGACGATGCCGCCCGCGCCGACGATCACGATGGGGCGGGGCGCCGAGGGGCGGGGCCAGGTCTGCCGCAGATCCTTGGGCGGGAAGGCGGTCATGGGCGGCTCCAGAGGTCGGCGACCTTCGACTGCGCGCGCGACAGGATCGCATCGGTCGCCTCCTCGGTCCGCAGGGACTCCGCGACCGCGCCGTCGATGATCGCGGCCAGCCCCGGCAGGCGGCGGTCGGCGGGCATCATCCGCGCCAGCCCGTGCAGCCGCCCCATCTCGCCCGCGAAGGGGATCATGCGGGCCACGTCCGCGTCCGCCCATGTCGCGGTCCGGCAGCCGATCCCGCCCACCAGCGTCAGCAGCTTGTCCATCGGCGCCGACGTGGCATGCCGCACGAACCGCCAAGCGAGGTCGGCGTTGCGGCTGCCCGACCCGACCCCGAGCACCCAGTAGGTGAGGACCGCCGCCGCCTCGCAGCCCGGCGCGGACGGCATCGGTGCGACGGCGACGTGTCCACGTACGGCGGAGTCAGCGGCCCCCGTCGCATGGGCGGCGAAGCCGAACCAGTTCGTCATCATCGCTGCCTCGCCCGCCGCGAAGAGCGCGCCGGAGCGGACGGAATCGGTGTCGAGCGCCGCCGGGTGGACCACGCCGCTCTCGCGCACGAGCCAGCGGTAGAAGTCGAGACCGTCCCGCGCGGCCTGCGAGACGAGATCCGGCACGCCCTCCGCATCCGTCAGCGCGCCGCCGCGCGACCAAACCTGCGCGCAGAAGTCGTAGACGGTATTGTGCGCGTCCGGGAAGCTCGCCACGACCGCGCCCCATCGGTTCGCGCCCGGGTCGGTGAAGTGCCGCGCCACTTCGACGAACTCGTCCCATGTCCGGGGCGGCGTCAGCATGCGGCCCTGCGCGTCCGCGAAGGCGTCGGCTCCGTCCGCGAACAGGTCGGAGCGGTAGATCAGGCATTGCGGCCCGTCGTGGTAGGGCAGCCCCCAAAGGCCGCCGTCCAGCCGCTGTTGCCCGCGAAGGCAGTCGGGCCAGCACTCCGGCGCCCCCTCGGGAGGGGCGGCGGCGGCCTGGGCCGACAGGTCCATGAGATGCCCGTCGCCGACGGCCATCGGTAGCCAGTCCGTCACCACGAAGCCGATGTCGAACGCGCCGGATTTCAGCCCGCCATCGGTGAACATCGCGCGCGACAGGTCGTCGAGATCCATCGCCACCGCCTCGATCCCGGCGTCGATGCCGGTGGCGGCGCGGAAGTCGTCGAACTGCCTGACGATCGCCGTCTCGAACGGGCCGAAGCGGCGGACGGCGACGCGCAGGACGGGGCGGGACATGGGCGGGACCTCCGGGTGCGGCGCGGGGGGGCTTTCACCGTTCCGCCGGAGCATTCAGAATGGCGCCGGAACATGCAAGGACATGCGTCATGCACCTGACCGGAATGACCTGGGACCATCCGCGCGGGATCGACCCGCTCCTTGCGGCCGCATCGGCGGCGGCGGCGGATCCCGGCGTGACAGTCGCGTGGGACCGTCGGTCGCTGCAGGATTTCGAGCAGTATCCTCTGGACGACCTCGCCCGGCGCTACGACCTGATCGTGATGGACCATCCGCATATCGGCGACGCCATCGCCTCGGGCGCGGTCGTGCCGATGGAGGAGCTGCTGCCGCCCGACCGGCTCGCCGCGCTACGGGCGGATTGCCTGCCGGTGATCTGGGACGGCTACGTCGTGGACGGACGGACCTGGGCGCTGCCGGTCGACGCCGCGACGCAGGTGCAGATCTGGCGGCCCGGATCGCTGGACCGCGCGCCCGCCAGCTGGGAGGAGACGCTGGATCTCGCGCGACAGGGACGGGTGCTGCTGCCGCTGCGCGCGCCGCATGCGCTGCTCTGCCTCTTCGCGATACTCGCCAATCTGGGCCATCCCTTTTCGGAGGACGGTCGGGCCGATCCGACGGACGTGGCCGGGGCGCTCGACCTGCTCGCCACGCTCGCCCGCGCCGTCCCCGACGATTGCCTGGGAATGGACCCGATCGCCGCGCAGGAGGCGCTGGCGGCGGGCGGGGAGGCGGACGTGGTGGCGCTGGCCTATGGCTACAGCACCTACGGGCTTGCGGGGTTCCGTCCGCACCGGTTGCGCTTCGCCGAGTTCGCAGGCCCGCGCGGGGCGGCGGGGACCACGCTGGGCGGCACCGGCATGGCCGTGTCGCGGCACTGCGCCTCGCCGGAGCGGGCCGCGGCCTATGCCGCGAACATGGCGGGTGCGCTCTGGCAGCGCGACATTGTCGTCCCCGCCGGCGGGCAGCCGTCCAGCCTTGCCGCCGAACGCGATCCGGACGTCGATGCCCAGTTCAACAGATTCTGGTCAGACACGGCCCGCACGCTCGAAGGCGCGTGGGTGCGGCCGCGCCATGCGGGCTATGTCGGCTTCCAGGCGGAAGGGTCGAATCTCGTCATGGCCTGCCTCTCGGGCGACGTCACGGCGCAGGTGACGACGACGGCGCTTCTGGCAGCCTATCGCCGGACGCGCGCCGGGCTGGAGTGAGGCCGAAGCCGCGCATGCGCCCGCTTGTCACCGCCGGTCCGCGATGGTCTGCTGACGGGATGAGACACGGGCCGGAGACTTCATCTTGACCGACGCGCGCGACGCCTGCGACCTGCCGCTTTCGGGGATGCGCGTCCTCGACTTCTCGCAGTTCCTCGCGGGTCCCCTCTGCGCCCTGCGCCTCGCCGATCTGGGCGCGGAAGTGATCAAGGTCGAGCGGCCGCAGGGGGGCGATCTATGCCGGGGACTGGTGCTGGCAGATCAGCGTCTGGGCGCCGACAGCCTGCTCTTCCACACGATCAACCGAGGCAAGAAGAGCGTCGTCGCCGATCTGAAGGCGCCTGCCGACCTCGCCGCGATAAAGGCGCTCATCGCCACCGCCGACGTGATGATCCACAACTTCCGGCCCGGCGTGATGGAGTGGATCGGGCTGGGGCATGCAGACGTCGCCGCGATCCATGCGGGCATCGTCTACGGCGTGGTCTCGGGCTACGGCACGGACGGGCCGTGGCGCAACAGGCCGGGGCAGGATCTGCTGGCGCAGTCGCGATCCGGGCTGGTCTGGCTCAGCGGAAGTGCGGTGGACGGGCCGGTGCCGATGGGCGTGTCGATCACCGACATCGCCACCGGCCTGAACCTCGCGCAGGGTATCCTCGCCGCGCTGATCCGCAAGCTGCGAACCGGGCGCGGCGCGCTGGTCGAGGTGAGCCTGCTGGCCTCGGCGATGGATCTGCAGTTCGAGCAGTTCACCAGCTACCTCAACGGCGATCCGGTCCAGCCGCCGCGCAGCGCCGTGAACGGGGCCAGCGTCCATATCGGCGCGCCCTACGGCATCTACGCGACCGCTGACGGCCATATCGCCATCGCCATGACGCCGGTCGCGCGGCTGGCGGACCTGCTCGGGATCGACGCGCTGACGGCCCTGTCCGATCCGGCCGACGCCTTCGCGCGGCGCGACGACATCAAGGCCGTCCTGCGGGACGCGCTGGCCACGCGGCCGGTCGCGCACTGGCTGTCGCTGCTGGAGCCGGCCGACATCTGGTGCGCCGAGGTGCTGGACTGGCCGGCGCTGGAACGCTCGGGGGCTCTCGACCCGCTGGAGACCGTCCAGAATGTCGGACAAGCCGATGGTGGCTTCCGTACGACGACCTGCCCGATCCGGCTCGACGGCGCGGTCCTTCGCAATCCCGTGCCGGCCCCCCGGCTCGGCGCGGACGGTGCCGCGCTGCTCGGACGGCACCCGCATCCACCCAAGGAGACGCAGCCATGATCGTCGAGAAGTATTTTGAGGAGTATGAGATCGGCTTCACTCGCCGCAGCTTCGGCCGAACGATCACCGAGACCGACATCGTCGTCCATGCCGGGCATACCGGCGATTTCTTCCCGCACCACATGGATCGCGAATGGTGCGCGACGCAGGATTTCGGCCGCCGCATCGCGCATGGCACGCTCATCTTCTCCGTCGGCATCGGCATGACCGCCGCCGACATCAATCCGCGCGCGATGTCCTACGGCTACGACCGCCTGCGCTTCATCCGCCCCGTCTTCATCGACGACACAATCACCGTGAAGGCCGAGATCACCGGCAAGCGCGACCATCCGAAGCGCGCCTCGCACGGTTACGTCGACGAAGCGATCGAGATCGTCAATCAGACGTCCGAGATCGTGCTGGTCTGCTCGCATATCTATCTAGTCGAGCGCCGGGCGCCGCAGGGCTGAGAATGGCCACACGCGGATTGGGTCGTCCGCTCCGATCACGCGATACAATAGTCGCAGTTGGAAGTAGCGCGCACCCGGCTACGAGCTTAAAGGACCTATAATTACCGTTATATAAAACGAAGTGGTGGATTTAGTCCGCGACGCGTCGGCGACCTTGAATTATTCAGCGCCGATGAGAGTCTTCAGGTCCCGCGCGTCATTAGCGAATGCGCTACGAAATTCAGCGCCTTAGTCGTCTCGCGTTCCGAGCCGTTCGTCCATGCCGAATCTAACGCTTCGACATTTGATTGGAATTGCGCGAAGGCCGCGTCGATATCTTTCGAAGTGATGGGCATGCGTTCGTTCATGTCCACAAACATCTCGGCGCTCCGGGCGAGGAGGAAGAACGCCGCCGCGGCATCCGGCTTCTCGCCGGCGGCCTCATAGCCGCGCTCGGCACAAGCGCGATAGGCGTGGATGCCCTTGCCATTCTTGATGAGAATCTCGGTAAGGAAAGAAAACATCGCGCGTCCTCTCATTTCAGGATTTCGGTCGATCCGCCATTGCGCCCGGACCATTCCAGCGGCGCGTTCAGGAAAACCTCGACTTCGCTCAGGGTGCCCGCGTCGAAATGGCCCTGCTTGCGGGCCACGCGCAGCACGTCGCGCCAGGTGGCCAGCGAATGCAGCGTGAGGTCGTGCTCCGCCAAGGTCTTCTGCGTCTCGGGGAAGATGTCGTAGTAGAACACCACGATCGTGTGGTTGACCATAGCCCCGGCCCGGCGCAGCGCCTCGCAGAACTTGATCTTGGAGCCGCCATCGGTGGTCAGGTCCTCGACCAGCAGGACGCGCTGTCCGTCGGTGATGTCGCCCTCGATCTGCGCGTCCCGTCCGAAGCCCTTCGACTTCTTGCGGACGTATTGCATCGGAAGCCCCATCTTCTGCGCGATCCAGGCGGCGAAGGGGATGCCGGCCGTCTCGCCGCCGGCGATGGCGTCGAACTGCTCGAACCCCACGTCGCGCAGAAGGACCGAGACCGAGAAATCCATCAGCGTCTCGCGGATCCGCGGATAGGAGATCAGCTTGCGGCAGTCGATATAGACCGGCGAGGCGAGGCCGGAGGTGAACATGTAGGGCTTGTCGGAGTTAAAATGCACCGCGTTCACTTCGAGTAGCATCCTGGCGGTCATCTCCGCGATCAGCTCGCGGTCGGCGAAGGCATTGGAAAACACGTGGCGCACCTCGTTTCGTTGCGGTCGACGCTCAATATCGGCTCGTCGCCCGATCAGCCAGAAGCGTTCCGCAAATGGCCGAAGATGATGTCGCAGGCGACGAGGAAATCGTCGATCTCCATCGCCTCGTCGGGATTGTGCGACCCGTTCTCGTTGCGTACAAAGATCATCCCGGTCGGCACGCCCGCATTAGCAAAGACGGCCGCGTCATGGCCTCCGCCGGACGGCATCACGAACGGCTCGAGACCCGCACGGCCCATGGCGTCTGACAGGCCCGCGACGATTGCCGAATCCATCAGCGCCGGGGCCACGGACATCTCCCCGTCGGGTTCGAAGCGGACCTTCCGCTCGCGCGCGACCTGACGCATCTCCTGATCCGTCAACGCGCGCATCTGGTCGAGGACGTTCGCGCTCTGGCTGCGGATGTCGAGGCTGAAGACGACTTCGTCGGCGATGCGCGACAGCGCGTGATGCGCGGGATCGGTGCCGACCATCCCGCAGGTCAGAACCATGTCATCGCCCTTCTGCAGGATCGTGAGCCAGGATTCGTCCAGCCGCACCAGCAGATCCGCCACCGCCAAGACCGGATCGCGGCGATAGGCACGCGGCACCGCACCGGAATGGCCGGCCTCGCCGATGCAGCGCACCGCGCGGTGCCGGAGATTGCCGCGGATCCCGGAGACCACGGCCGCGGGCAGCTTCTTCTCGATCAGCAGCGGGCCCTGCTCGATATGCAGCTCGATATATTCGAGGATGCGCGACAGGTCCGTCAGGGGCGCCTTCGCGCGCAACGGCGCCGTGTCGATACCGACATCGCGCATATGCGCCTCAAGGCTGCGACCGTCGCCCTTGTGCGTCGCATCGAGCTCGTCGGCATTGAGCGTGCCGGTCATGGCCTTCGACGCGATGTAGCAGGGCCCGAACCACGCGCTCTCCTCGCCGCGCATTGCGATCGCCTTGAGCGGGCGCGGCAGCGGCCCTTCGTCCCGCGTGCGCAGCAGGCAGACGAGGCCCGCGACGACCCCGGCCAGCCCGTCGAAATTGCCGCCCTGCGGAACCGTATCCACATGGCTGCCTATCAGAACGAACCGCGCGGCCTCCACGTCGCGCGGCAGGTTGAACAGAAGGTTGCGCCCCGCATCCTCCGCGACATGCAGGCCCTGCCCCTCCGCCCATGCCCGCAGATGGTCCAGTACCTCCGTCTCCTTGTTGGAGAAGGCGGGGCGGCTGACCCCCGCGACGTCCAGGCTCATCTCCGCGATCGTCTCGAACAGGTCCCGCACGAGGGCGTCGAGCGTGCCCGTGTCCTTCACGGCGCGGTCTCCATGAACACCACGGAATCCGCCGCCTCGTCGTCGCGCACGCTACCCACCAACTCCGCGATGTGGGAGATCCCTTCCGCCCGGCACCAGGTCGTCAAATCGTTTAGGATTCGAGGCATGGCGAGCGGGTCGATGAATGTCGCGGTCCCAACCTGCACTGCGCTGGCCCCCGCTATGAGGTATTCGATCACGTCCTCCACGCTGTCGATCCCGCCGCAGCCGATCACCGGGATCCGGACCGCCTTGGCGCATTGATAGGCCATGCGGAGCGCGATCGGCTTGAGTGAGGGACCGGACAGCCCGCCCATCAGGTTGCCGAGCTTCGGCTTGCGGGTGCGGATGTCGATGGCCATGGCGAGCGCGGTGTTCGCCACAACCAGTGCGTCAGCCCCCGCCTCCTCGGCAGCTTGCGCGACTTCAGGCGTCTCGCCGGTATTCGGCGTAAGTTTCGCCCAGAGCGGCAGGTCGGTCGCCTGCCGCAGCTTCAGGATCACCTCCCGCGTCGTCGAGGGGCGGATGGCGAAGGCCTTGCCGCCCTCCTCGATGTTGGGACAGGAGATGTTGGCCTCGATCGCCGCGACCCCCGGCACCGCCACCGTTTCGCACAGGCGCGCAAACTCATCGGCGGTGTCGGCCGAAATGCTTACCACGAGCGGCGCGTCGAACCGCGCGTAGAACGGGATCACGTCGCGCACGAAACGCTCGGCGCCCTTGCTTGGGATGCCGATAGAGTTGAGCATCGACCCGCGGACTTCGCAGACCCGCGGCGTCGGGTTGCCACCCCGGATGCCGGGCGTGATCGTCTTGGTTACATGTGCGCCGATCAGATCGAGGTCGAAGACGTCGGCCAGCTCTTCCGAGAAGGTTCCCGAGGCGGGCATGATCGGGTTCTTCAGTATGAGCCGGCCCAGTCGCGTGGTCAGGTTCACCATGCCATCGCCTCGGCAATGTCGAAGACCGGACCCTCGCGGCAGACTCGTTCGTGCACGATCCCGCCGTCGCGCCGAAACGAGCGCACGCAGCATTGGCACATGCCCAGCCCGCAGGCCATCTGCTGCTCCAGCGCGATCTGGCCAGGCGTGCCGGTATCGGCCTGCACCGCTTGAAGCAGCGTCAGCATCCGGTTCGATCCGCAGGTATACATCGCGTCCACGCCGCGCACCGCGATCTCCTCCTCGATGATGCGCCTCAGGTTCTCCATCCCGGACGTGCCCTCGGCATCTGTCACGGTGACGACGCGCGCACCGAGTGTGCCGAAATGGTCAACCGACATCAGGAATTCAGGCGCCCGCGCGCTGCAGATGGCGGTGAGGCCGCGACCGAGCCGCCGCGCCTCCTGAGCCAGCGGTGCCAGCGTCGCCAGCCCCACGCCGCGCGCGACGAGGAGCAGGTTGCGCCACTCCTCGCGAATGGTGAAGCCGTGGCCAAGCGGGCCGAGCACGTTGAGCGTGTCGCCCGCGCCGAGCGTCGCCAGGCCGCGCGTGCCCTCGCCCGCGATCTTGTAGAGAAACCGCAGCTCGCCCTGCGCCTTGTCGTAACCGTAGATGCTCATCGGGCGGCGCAGATAGGCCGTGCGGCCGGTCCCGGTCGGCGGGCACTGGATGTGGAAGAACTGGCCCGGCTCGCAGTCGAGGATCGAGGCGGGCGCGTCCAGCACCAGCAGGCGGTACTCGCCCGCCATCGCCTCGTTCGACAGCACGGTGCAATCGACTTCATACACTTTCGGTCGAAAGGGATCTGGGGCGGACATGGCGGCTCCTCAGCCAAAGATGAGATTCGGCACGAACAGCGAGATGGCCGGGATGTAGGTGATGATCAGCAGGACGAGGATGTTGACCAGGACGAAGGGCCAGACCCCGGCGATGATCTTCAACACCGGTTCGTTCAGCGTCGAGGACGCAACGAAGATGTCGAGACCGAAGGGCGGCGTGATCATCCCGAGCGAGATGTTGAGCGTCACGATCATCCCGAAATGCACCGGGTCGATGCCGAGCGAGGTGGTCACCGGAAAGAGCGGCGGCACGAGGATCAGTAGCGCCGAGTTCGGGTCGATGAACATCCCCGCGACGAAGAAGCAGACGTTGACGACGATGAGGAACTGGATCCAGCCCGCATCGATGCTGGTCAGCAGGTCGAGGATGTAGGTCGGCACCTGCGCGATGGTGATGAAGAAGGAGATCATCCCGCCCATGGCCAGCAGCACGAAGATCACCGCGGTAGCCACGGCACTGCGTTCGGTGATGGTGAAGAGGTCGCGCAGGCCGAGCTCGCGGTAGATGACGAGCTCAACAAAGATTGCGTAGACCACGCTGACGGCCGCGGCCTCGGTGGGCGTGATCGTTCCCGAATAGATGCCGCCGAGGATGATAACCGGCATCCCAAGCGCCCATTTTCCGTCCCAGACAGCGCGGCCCCGCGCGGCCCATCCGGTGCGCTCGAGAACGGCGGTGCCGGTGCGCCGTGCCTCGATCCAGACATAGATCGAGAAGGCGAGCCCGAGAACCAGCCCGACGACCAGCCCGCCCGCAAAGAGCCGCGCGATCGAGGTGCCGGTCATCCAGCCGTAGATAATGAAGGTGATTGAGGGCGGGATCAGCAGCGCGGTCTCGGCGCTGGCGACCAGCAGGCCGAGGCTGAATCGCTCGGAAAAGCCGTTGGCGCGCATCTCAGGATAAACCATGCGGCCCATGGCGGCCACGGTCGCGGGGGCCGAGCCCGACACCGCACCGAAAGCCATCGAGCCGCCGACCACCGTATGCCCCATGCCACCGCGCGTATGCCCGACCAGGGACTTGACCACGCCGATGAGCTGCCGCGCAATCTGGCCCGATCCCATCAGATTGGCAGCGAAGATGAAGAACGGGATCGCCAGCAAGGTGGTGTGATCGATGCCGCCGAGGATCTTCTGCACGATCGCTGCGTCCGGGATGGAGCCGAAGAACACTTCCTTGGCGGCGAGTGCGGGCACGCCCAGCACCAGCAGCATCTCGAACCCGGCGACGAGCAGGAGCGCGGCGAGCGCGAGGATTACAATAAGCATCTAGTCAGCCCCGCCATCCGCACGCCGGTCGATCACCCCGAAGAGCGACAGCGCGTAGCGCAGGGCCAGCAGTGAGAAGCCGATCACGGGCGCGGTGTAGATCCAGCCCATCGGGACTTGGAGCGTCGGGCTGACCTGATTGGTCGCCAGCACGAACCGGACCATCGTCACCCCGAGCCAGGCGAGATAGAGCGAGAACGAGATCCCTACGACGTCGATCAGCCGCCCGAGCCAGCTCCGCAGAGCCGCGGGCAGCCGATCCTGAAGGAGGTCGATGCTGACATGCTTACCCCGTTCCAGCGCCAGCCCGAGCGCCAGGAAAACGAGGAACAGGTTCATCAGCCGCACGGCTTCCTCGACCCAGGCGAACCGGCTCGCAAAGGTTCCGCCGATCTCGCGCGTCACGACGGAAGTGAAGTAGAGCGTGACCATTGCGAGGAAGAGGAAGACGAGCACGCTCCGCTCGACCAGCCGCAGGGTATCAAGCGCTTTCATCAGGGCATTGTCCCATAGGGGTCCGGGTGATGGTGTCGCGGATGCGGGGTGGGCCGCCCCGCATCCGCAGGCGGGGCGACTACTGCGTCACGGTCGAGTACTGCTCCTCATACGTATTGAGAAGCGCTTGTCCGGCCTCGCCCGCGATGCCGATATAGGCCGCACTCGCCGGTCCGAACATCCGGTCGCGGAACTCAACGCGCTCCTCCGCAGAGGCGACGCGGACGTCGATCCCACTCTCCTCGATCGTCTTGAGCGCGTCCGCCACCGCGGCGCCCTTGTGCGCGCGCAGTTCCGGCACGACCTCGAGGAACGTATCGGTGATGATCGTCCGGTATTCCTCGGGAAGCGCGTTCCACCATGTCGGGTTGAACAGCACGACATCCTCCATCGCGCCGTGCTCGGAGACGACGAGATGCTTCTGCACCTCGTAGAACTTCATGTTGCTGATCGTATCCATCGGGTTCTCTTCGCCGTCCACGACCCCAGTCTGGAGCGAGGTGTAGAGCTCGCTGAACGGCAGGGCGATGGCCGACGCGCCGAGGGCGTTGAACTGCTCGATCAGGACCTTGCTGTCCATCACGCGGAACTTCTGTCCCTCGAAATCGCCGATATCATCGAGCGGCTCGTTCGACGTGAAGCTCTTACGCCCGTTAGGCCAGAGCGCGATGGCCACCACGCCCTTATCATCGAAGCTGCGGAGGAGCGCCTCTCCGAACGGCCCCTCGCGAAGCTGCTGCGACTGGTCCTCGTCGTCGGGCAGCAGGTAGGGAATATCCATAATTGAGGCGACTGGGTTGAACCCGCCGAGGAACGCCGCCGGTGCGACCGTGGCCTCGATGGTGCCGAGCTGCACGCCTTCGGTCATCTGCCGCTGGTTGCCAAGCTGCGACTGCGGAAAGATCTGGAATTCGACCTCGCCATCCGTCCGCTCGCTCACGAGCTCCGCGACTTTCTCGATCAGGACATGCCGGCTCTGCTTCTCGGATTCGAGGTGGCCGATCTTGGCGACGTATTCCTGCGCGAAGGCCGGCAAGGCACCGGTCAGGCCCATGCCGAAGGCGAGGACCGAGGACATCAAGCTGCGACGATTCATGGATAGCTCCCCTGCTGATTTTGGTCTGGTTCCTGCAGCAAGCCGCAGACGAGTCTCAAATGTCAACGATAATCTCTTTTTTTAGACCAGCCCATCACCTCTATCCACCTATTGATGCCGTCTAATCTAGGGACGGCTCGAACTGGCCGATCAGTGTTTCCAAGAAATCCGCCGCCTCCCGGCCTTTCAACGCGTCCTTCCAGAGGTCACGCGCGATCCGTTCGTGCAGAACCAACGCCTCGGGTGCGTGCGTCACCATCCCGACGCCAATGGCCACGTTCGGCCTGTGACCGAGGCGGAAGGGACTGATCGTCAGCGATGAGCCGGCGGAACTGCGCATGATCTGAAAACTGATGGAGGGCATCGGCTGTCTAGCAATGCCGATCTGCATGCCGATAGGTTCGTTCCGTAGGAGTTTTGCGATGTTTTTTACTTCACGTGCGGCAAAATCGCGGCGGGCCTGAAACAGGGTCGTGTTCAGATCGCGCTTTCCCGTCATTCCCGATTGCAGAAAGATTTCGAGATCGGGATACGAGATGATTGAGACGATCAACGGACGCTTTTTTCGGAAGGTGTCCTTTCGTTGCGCCAATGTCGTGAGAATTTGCTCAATCTCCTGGCAATCTTGATCCGGGGCGTCGGGCGGCAGATGCTCCCGCAAGACGTCCGCCAGGATTTCGTCGTATTCGTCGGAGGTGAGCAGGTAAGACACTGGAGAAAATACGCCGATGATCTGATCGCAATCCTCTTCCAGTTGGCGCATCCGTTCGAAGAATCCTGAAGCGCTGGATACGTATTCTGTCCCGACGCCGAGCAGCGAGGGGAGTGCGACATCGAGTTCGAGCGCGATGGAAGTAAGCATGTCAATCTTGGAGATCTCGCCTCGTTCGGCACGGTAGAGCGCCGCTCGGGATATGCCCAGCCGGTCGGCAAGCTGGCCGGGCGACAGCCCGCGTCCCTGACGATGCGCTCTGAGACGGGAGCCAATCTCGGCGAAGCTGTCGGGGATGTGGGAATCCGTTGGCTGCATGACCCCTAGATGCGAAACGGTGCGTGTGGTGTCGATCCCAAAGTAACCATCCAGTCTCGCTCGCCATGCGCAGAACGACCCAAGTCGACGCTCTCCACCCCAAGGAACACCGCGTCCGGTGCAAGGTCGACGACTGCCTTCCGGGCAAGATCCGTGCCCGCGCCCACAACGAGCCAGTAGGCGGGCCGGTCACACGAGGTCACGCCGCCAGCCGTATTGAGAAACACCACCTCCGGCCAATCGGGATCGGCGTGTGGCAGGATCGCCTTCGCCGAGCCCGTCTGCCCGAGATCTCGCAGGCCATCGCGTCCGAGCGAGACCGTGGCCGCGCCCCGGGCGCGCTGCATGACAGGAGGGGTTGAGGGGAGCATGGCGGACACCCTGCCCCTCTGGCCAAGCGCCCGCAAGGTCGCTAACCGAACCGCCATGGAACTCAAAATCCGCCGCCCCGACGACTGGCACCTACACCTGCGCGACGGCGACATGCTGCGGCTGATAGCGCCCGAGAGCCGCCATTTCGGGCGGGCCGTGATCATGCCGAACCTCGTCCCCCCCGTAGTCACCGGCGCGCAGGCGATGGCATACCACGAGCGCATCCTGGCGGCAGGATTCGCGAGGCCGCTGATGACGCTCTACCTTACCGAGGGCACCGACCCCGCCGACGTCGTGGCCGCCCACGCGGACGGCGCCATCCACGCGGTTAAGCTCTACCCCGCCGGCACCACCACCAACTCCGCCTCCGGCGTGCGCGACTTCGAGGCTGTGCGTCCGGTGTTCGCGGCGATGGAGGAGGCGGGCGTGCCGCTCTGCATCCATGGCGAGGTGACGGATGGCGACGTGTTCGACCGTGAGGCGGTGTTCCTCGACCGGACGCTGGCGCCGCTCCGCGCGACGCATCCCGACCTGATGATCACCCTCGAGCATGTCACCACGTCGGACGCGGTGGCCTTCGTGCGCGACCACGACAATATCGGCGCCACGATCACCGTGCAGCACCTGATGGCGAACCGCACCGACATGCTGTCCCACGGGATGCGGCCGCATTTCTACTGTCTGCCGATCCTCAAGCGCGACACCCACCAGCAAGCCTTGCGTAAGGCTGCGACCTCCGGCGGCCCAAAGTTCTTTCTCGGCACCGACAGCGCCCCGCACCCGACCCACGCCAAGGAGGCGACCTGCTGCGCCGCCGGCTGCTTCACCGCACCCCATGCCCTGCCCCTGCTCGCGCATGTCTTCGAGGAGGAGGACGCGCTCGACCGGCTGGAGGCCTTCGTCTCGCTGAACGGCGCAGCGCATTACGGGCTTGCGCCGAACGCGGACACGATCACGCTCCACACGGGCCCCCCGCTTGATTTTCCTGCTACTGTCGAGGGCCACAGCCTCTCCGTCACCCTCTTCGATCCCGGCCATGCCGTACACTGGCACGTCAAGGAGCCCACCTAATCCCCGGTTCAAGATAACTGCACCCCCACGCGACAGAGGTGGCTCGGGAAAACTGAACAGCCGGGATAAGTGGATTTTCCGCGCAACAGCAGCATGATGCTGCCAGCGAGGAGATGACCATGACGAGACGACCGCGCCGGAATCACAGCCCGGCTTTCAAGGCGAAAGTAGC
>JBBQDX010000020.1:0-25938 GCA_038320125.1 Rhodobacterales bacterium
CCTGCATCGGCGCCGCAGGGCTTGCCACACAAGTGCTGGGGCGGCACAGTGGCTTCGCATCAAGCACTGGCTCCGGCAGCGATATCTGGCGGGCAAGACCCGGAGACCGCCCATGCGCTGCCCCTTTTGCGGAAACCTCGACACGCAGGTGAAGGATTCGCGTCCCGCCGAGGACCATGTGGCGATCCGGCGGCGGCGGTTCTGCCCCTCCTGCGGGGGACGGTTCACCACCTACGAGCGCGTGCAATTGCGCGATCTCGTCGTGATCAAGACCAACGGCAAGCGCGAGGAGTTCGATCGCGGCAAGCTGGAGCGCTCCATCCGCATCTCGATGCAAAAGCGCCCGATCGATCCGGAGCGCATCGACCAGATGATTTCGGGCATCGTGCGGCGGCTGGAGTCGCTGGGCGACACCGATGTGCCCTCGGCCGTCATCGGCGAGATCGCGATGGAGAGCCTCGCGCGGATCGACACCGTCGCCTATGTGCGATTCGCGAGCGTCTACAAGAACTTCCAGGCCGCGGACGATTTCGAGGACTTCGTCGAGAAACTGCGTCCGCCCGACGTCGAGAAGTGAAGGCCGGATGACCGACCCGCGCTTCATGGCACATGCGCTGGCATTGGCCGCGCGCGGGCTCGGCCGTGTCTGGCCCAATCCCGCCGTGGGCTGCGTGATCGAGCGGGACGGCGTGATCCTCGGACGCGGACGCACGGCGGACGGCGGGCGGCCTCATGCGGAGACGGAGGCGCTGGCGCAGGCCGGGGAAGCGGCGCGGGGGGCAACGGCGCATGTGACGCTCGAGCCCTGCGCGCATCACGGGGCCACGCCGCCCTGCGCGGAAGCGCTGATCGCGGCGGGCGTGGCGCGGGTCGTCGTCGCCCTGCGCGACCCGGATCCGAGGGTCGACGGCGGCGGCATCGCCATGCTGCGGGCGGGGGGCATCGAGGTCGTCGAGGGCGTCATGGAGGACGAATCCCGCGCCCTGCAGGCCGGGTTCCTGTCGCGGGTGACCGCGGGCCGCCCGATGCTGACGCTTAAGCTGGCGGCGGCGCTGGACGGCCGGATCGCCACCGCGAACGGCGAAAGCCGCTGGATCACCGGGCCCGCGGCACGTGCCCATGTCCATGCGCAGCGGGCCCGCCACGACGCGGTGATGGTGGGCGCGGGCACGGCGCGAGCCGATGATCCACGGCTGACGGTCCGCGGGATGGGCGCGGCTTTCGAGGCCGGGCCGCAGCCCGTCCGCATCGTCGTCTCGCGTCGCCTCGCCGTGCCGGTGGACAGCGCG
Organism: Rhodobacterales bacterium; assembly: GCA_038320125.1. Taxonomy (GTDB): domain Bacteria; phylum Pseudomonadota; class Alphaproteobacteria; order Rhodobacterales; family Rhodobacteraceae; genus Jannaschia. Next base: position 1,290 of record JBBQDX010000020.1, read on the forward strand.
ATGACGCGGGGCGCGGCGGATGTGTGGATGCTGCATGGCGATGCCGCACCAGAGGCGCAGCAGTCGGCGTTGCGGGCGCGGGGCGTGATGCTGATGCATTGCCCGCACGGGACCGACGGGCGACTCGACCTGACGGCGGCGCTGGCGGAACTCGGGGCGCGGGGTCTGACCCGCGTCTATTGCGAAGGCGGCGGTACGCTGGCCGCATCGCTGCTGGTGCAGGGCCTCGTGGACCGGCTCGACTGCTACACCGCCGGTATCGCCCTCGGCGCGGAAGGAACGCCGGCCCTCGGAGCGATCGCGCTTTCCGCCCTCACCGAGGCCCCACGCCTGCGCCTCCTCGAGACCCGCCGGCTCGGCGACGACATCCTGACCCGCTGGACGCGCTAGGTCACATCTCGGCGGCCAGCGCCTCGGCGAGATCGGTCCGTTCCCAGGAGAACCCGCCGTCCGCATCCGGCTCCCGGCCGAAATGGCCGTAGGCCGCGGTGCGCTGGTAGATCGGCTTGTTGAGCCCCAGATGCGTCCGGATACCGCGCGGCGTCAGGTCCATCACCCGGCTCACGGCGCGCTCGATCGCGACTTCGTCGCCGCGGCCGGTGCCATGCGTGTCGACGTAGATCGACAGCGGCGTCGCCACGCCGATGGCGTAGGAGAGCTGCAACGTGCAGCGCGAGGCCAGCCCCGCCGCCACCACGTTTTTCGCCAGGTAGCGCGCGGCATAGGCGGCGGAGCGGTCGACCTTGGTCGGATCCTTGCCCGAGAACGCCCCGCCCCCGTGCGGCGCCGCGCCACCGTAGGTATCGACGATGATCTTGCGCCCGGTCAGGCCGGCGTCGCCGTCCGGTCCGCCGATCACGAACCTGCCCGTGGGGTTCACCCACCAGTCGGTCGCCTCGGTCAGCCAGCCCTCGGGCACCACCTCGCGGATGTAGGGCTCGACCACGGCGCGCACGTCGGCGCTGGTCATGTCCTCGTCGAGATGCTGGGTCGACAGGACGAGCGAGGAGATGCCCATCGGCACCCCGTTCTCGTAACGCACGGTGAGCTGGGACTTGGCGTCGGGCCCGAGCGTCGGCGCCGCCCCCGATTTGCGCACCTCCGCCAGGCGCCGCAGGATGGCGTGGGCGTAGAGGATGGGCGCGGGCATCAGGGCCTCGGTCTCGGTGCAGGCGTAGCCGAACATGATCCCCTGATCGCCGGCCCCCTCCTCCTTCCCGTTGCTGGCATCGACACCCTGGCGGATATGCGCGGACTGCTCGTGCAGCAGGTTCGTCACCGCGACCGTGGCGTGATGGAACTTCTCCTGCTCGTAGCCGATATCGCGGATACACTCCCGCGCGATGCCCTCGATCCGCCCCATGCAGTCGGCGAGCTTCTCGCGGTCACGCAATCCGATCTCGCCGCCGATGATGACGCGGTCGGTGGTGGCGAAGGTCTCGCAGGCGACGCGCGCCTCCGGTTCCTCGGCAATGAGCGCGTCGAGGACAGCGTCCGAGATGCGGTCGCACACCTTGTCGGGGTGGCCCTCGGAGACGGACTCCGACGTGAAGGAGTAGCTGGGACGGACGGTCATGGGAATGCTCCGGTGCAAAGTCGCGCGCCCCGTCAGGAAGCCGTTGGAGCGGACGCCCTTGGCTAGGTGGCTTTGAGCGCAGGCACAACCGCTTTCCGGGGCCGCGACATCCGTGTCGCAGCAGCGAGGAGCACCAGCGCGCCCAAGGGTCCCCAGTCGCCGAGGATCAGATATGGCGTGGGCGGCAACGCGGGCGGGATCGCGGCGTCGAGATGTCCCGGCTCGCGCAGCGGCAGTTGCGACAGCACCCGCCCCCGCGCGTCAATCACCGCCGATATCCCGGTGTTGGCCGAGCGCAGCAACGGCAACCCGCTCTCGGCGGCGCGCAGCCGGGCGAGCGCCAGATGCTGCTGCGGCCCGGCGTGGGTGCCGAACCAGGCGTCATTGGTGAGATGCAGGATGGCCTCCGGACGCGCCAGCTTGCGGATGTCCTGCGGAAAGATCGCCTCATAGCAGATCATCGGCAGCACCGGTCCAATGCCGGGCAGGTCGATCAGCGCGGGGCCGTCCCCGGGGGCATAGGTGCCCGCAAGCTGGCTCGCCAGCGGGCCGATGCCGATGGCCTCGAACAGCCCCTGCAGCGGCAGGAACTCGCCGAAGGGCACGAGCCGGTACTTGTCGTGCACGAGAGCGATCTCGCCGGTCTCACCGGTCAGCAGCACCAGCGCGTTCCGGGGGCGGCCGTCCGCGTCATAGCGTTGCGCGCCGATGACGACGGGTTTGCCGCCCGCCGCATCGGCGAGGGCCAGCCGCAGGTCGCCGGAGTAGCGCAGAAGCTCCGGCAGCGCCGTCTCGGGCCAGATGACGGCGTCGGGCGCGCGGCCCGCGACGGGGGCGGCGGTCTCCTCGAGGCCCTGCCGGAAGAACCCGAAGGCAAACTCGGCGTCCCATTTCAGGTGCTGCGGCGCGTTCGGCTGCACCAGGCGCAGGACAGGGGCGTCGTCTCCCGCCACCGGCGCGGGCGGCAGCGCCAGCGCGAAGGCAAAGGGCAGCGCCCAGAGGACGAGGCCCGCCGCCATGCCCGGAAGGCGGCGGCTCGCGATCAGCCCCGCTCCGAGCAGCACCGCCATCCCCATCCCATGCGCTCCGAGCCAGGCCGCCGATGGCAGCGCCCATGTCCCGATGAGGATGTGGCCGGGGAGCGCCCAGGGAAAGCCCGTGAGCAGGTAGGAACGCAGCAACTCCGCCAGTCCGAGGGCCAGCGCAATGCCGGTCGGGCCGCCGAGGAACCGCTTGCCCGCCCAGCCCGCGACGGCCCAGAAGAGGCCGAATCCGACCGACACTCCGCCGAGCGCGATGGGTGCGAGCCAGGCGGTCGCCTCCGGGTCGATGCGGAAGGGCTCGGTGATCCAGATCAGGGCGAGGGCGAAATGCGCCATGCCGAACGCCAGCCCTGCCAGGAACGGCCAGCGCGCTTGCGCGATGGCACCGATGCCCACGGCATAGGCGGGCATCGCCAGCCACCAGAGCCCCCAGGGGGTCTGGCCGGACGCGGCGGCAACCCCCGCGACGAGGGGTACGAGATACCAAAGGGCCTTCACTCAGGCGGCCTGTTGCGGCATCCGGAGGCGCAGGCGCTTGATGCGGCGGGGGTCGGCGTCGACCACCTCGATCTCGGCACCTGAGGGATGGGGGATCACCTCGCCCCGCGCTGGCACCCGACCCGCCAGCATGAAGACCAGACCGCCCAGCGTGTCGATCTCCTCCTCGTCCTCGGCATCGACCAGCCGGAAGCCGATCTCCTGCTGGAAATCGTCGATCGGCGTCCGGGCGAGGGCGAGGTAGCAGCCGGCTTTCTCCTGCCGCCAGAACTTGCCCTCCTCCTGATCGTGCTCGTCCTCGATCTCGCCGATGACCTGCTCGATCAGATCCTCCAGCGTCACGAGACCGTCGACGCCTCCGTATTCGTCGATCACCAGCGCCATATGCGTCCGCTGCGTCTGCATCTTCGCCATCAGCACGCCGATCGGCATGGAGGGCGGCGCGTAGATCATCGGGCGCAGCAGGACGCGCATGTCGAACGGCTTGTCGCGGTCGCCGTTGAAGCCGTGATTGAGCGCCAGGTCCTTGAGGTGGATCATGCCCAGCGGCTCGTCCAGCGTGCCCTCGAAGACGGGGATGCGGGTCAGTCCGCTTTCGCGGAACCGGGCGACGAGGTCGGGCAGCGAGATCTCCACCGTGACGGCGACGACCTCGGCGCGCGGGATGAGCACGTCGTCGAGCCGCTTGAGCCGGAGGTTGAGGAGGCCGGGCAGCCGGCCGGTACCCAGGGGTTCCGCGAGGGGTTCGGGATCGGGCATCAGCCCGCCGAAGACGCGGGCGATGAAGCCGGGCCGGGCGCCGATCGGCGTGGTCCCGGCGATCTCCTCGTCTTGCGCGCCGGGCGCGGCGGCAGACGATCCGTCATTGTCCATCTGACCCGTCGGGCCTCCTCTTTGTGCCGGGTCAGTTTCCCGTCAGCGACCCTCTAGCAGAAGCGTAGGGGGCGGGGAAACCCAATCCGACGACGATCTCGGTCTCCAGCGCTTCCATGCGGGCGGCCGCGTCCTCGGTCTCGTGATCGTGACCGAGCAGGTGCAGCGTCGCATGGATCAGCAGGTGGATGACGTGGGCGTCGAGGGCCTTGCCCTGTTCGGCGGCTTCCCGCACGCAGGTCTCGAAGGCAATGGCGATGTCGCCGAGCGCGGGGTCGCCCGACGCCGGGTCGGGCGGCGCCACGTCGGGGTCGCGCGCCTCGGACGGCCAGGACAGGACGTTGGTGGCCACGGACTTGCCGCGGAATTCGGCGTTAAGCGCGGCGATGCGCGCGTCGTCGCATCCCAGAACCGCCACCTCGTGCGCGTCCGACAACCCTGCCCCGCCCAGCGCCGCGGACACCGCCACCCCGGCCAGCCGCTCCAGATCGCTCCAGCGCGCGTCCTCGACGATAATTTCGACGCTCACGCCCCGATGAACCCCCAGCCGCGCGGGGCGAAGCCGTGGCGCAGCGCGGCCTCGGTCGTCGCCCGCTCTTCGGCATGGATCGTCGCGGCCGAGAGCGGCATCACCGCCGTCTGCACCTCCACCGTCTCCTCGGGATCGTCGTCGTCCTCCGCGTCGGCCTCGTAATGCTCGACGCCGTAGCCCGCATCCTCGAGCCAGCCCATGAACTCGGTCGCATCCGCCCGCTCGCCTGCCACGAAGGTCAGGTCCACCATGCCCTCGTCCGGCAGATCGTGCGCCTGCGACATCTCGGCCCAGAGCCGCTCCGTCTCGGCCTTCTGCGCCGCATAGTCGAAACTCATCGCTTCCACTCGCGCGGGGCCGCGCGCTCCGCTTCGCGGCGGTCGTCGGCGGCCTCGTAGGCGGTGATGATCCGGGCGACCAGCGGATGGCGCACCACGTCCCTGGCGGTGAAGTAGTTGAAGCTGATCCCCTCGACCGCCGACAGCAGATCCTCCGCATCGCGCAGCCCCGACTGCACCCCGCGCGGCAGGTCGACCTGGCTGCGGTCACCGGTGATGGCCATTCGCGACCCCTGTCCAAGACGTGTCAGGAACATCTTCATCTGCATCGTCGTGGCGTTCTGCGCCTCGTCGAGGATGACGTAGGCGTTCGACAGGGTGCGCCCGCGCATGAAGGCCAGGGGTGCTATCTCGACCCGTTTCTCCTCGCGCAGTTTCTGCAGCTGCTTGCCCGGCAGGAAATCGTTGAGCGCATCGTAGAGCGGCTGCATGTATGGATCGACTTTCTCGTCCTGCGTGCCGGGCAGGAAGCCCAGCTTCTCGCCCGCCTCCACCGCCGGCCGTGTCAGGATGATGCGATCGACCTCGCCGGTGATGAACTTCGAGACAGCCACAGCCACGGCGATATAGGTCTTGCCGGTGCCCGCCGGCCCGATCCCGAAGGTCAGGACGTTGTCGAGCAGCGCGCGGGTATAGGCCTTCTGGGCATCGGTGCGCGGCTCCATCGTCTTTTTACGGGTCCGAATCTCCAGCGGCGGTCCCGCGAACATCTCGGTCTGGTCGCCCTGCCGGGCATCGCCCTCCTCCTCGCGCAGCCGGATCAGCGCGTCGATCGCCCCCATGTCGACCTGCTTGCCCGTTTCGAGCCGCGCATAGAGCGCGTTCAGCACCCGCTCCGCCTCGGCCACGATCTCACCGTGGATGACGAGAGCATTGCCGCGGTGAACGATCTGCACCCCCATCAACTGCTCGATCTGCGCCAGATGCGCGCCGTTTGGGCCGACCAGGTCGATCATCAGGCGGTTGTCGGGAAATTCGATCTGGACGGCGGGCGTCGGGTCGGCGGCGTCGGGGGCGAGAATCGAGGCCAAGCAGAGCTCCTTCATTGCTGGTCGTCCAGGGCTGGTCGTCAAAGGCTGGTCGTCCGAGGGTGCGGCACCGCGCGGCACCCTGCAAGACGCAGGTGGGGTCGCGCGGCGGAATTTCACCCCTCGACCACTGCAGGACCGGGTCCGTCGATCAGACCAGGACACCCGCGAGCGAGTTCGTCTTGGCTTCGGTGATGCTGACCCGCCCGACCTGACCGATCATCGATTCGGGCGCATTCGCGTGGACGGCCTGCAGATAGTCCGACTTCCCGATGAGCTGGCCCTCATGCCGTCCGGCCTTCTCGAAGAGCACGTTCGTCTCGCGCCCCACCATCGCCTCCTGCGCCGCCCGCTGCTGCGCGGTAATCAGCGCCTGCAGCCGGTGCAGCCGCGCCACCGCCACCTCCCTCGGCACGCCCTCGCGTTCCGCGGCGGGCGTGCCGGGGCGCGCGGAATAGCAGAAGCTGTAAGCCGCCGCGTAGCCGACCTGCCGCACGAGCCTCATCGTCGCCTCGAAATCCGCCTCCGTTTCGCCCGGAAACCCGACGATGAAATCGCCAGACAGTGCCAGATCGGGCCGCACCGCCCGCAACCGCGCGATCAGGTCGAGGTAGTCCGCCGCCGTATGCTTGCGGTTCATCGCCTTCAGGATCCGGTCACTGCCGGACTGCACCGGCAGGTGCAGGTAGGGCATCAGCTTCGCGCAGTCCCCATGCGCCGCGATCAGGTCGTCGCCCATGTCGTTGGGATGCGACGTGGTGAACCGGATCCGTGCCAGCCCGTCGATCTCGTCCAGCGCCCTGATCAGGTCGGCAAGGCTCCAGGCCCCGCCGCCCTCCGGTCCGGCCCCGTGGTAGGCGTTGACGTTCTGGCCCAGCAGCGTGATCTCCCGCACCCCGCGCGCCACCAGTGCCCGCGCCTCCGACAGGAGCCGCGCCGCCGGGCGGCTGACCTCGGCCCCCCGGGTGTAGGGCACGACGCAAAAGGCGCAGAACTTGTCGCACCCCTCCTGCACAGTGAGGAACGCTGCCGGTCTTGCCGCCCCGCGCGCCGCCGGCAGATGATCGAACTTGTCCTCGGGCGGCATCTCGGTGTCGACCGGCTTCTCGCCCGCCGCCACCCGCCGCACCATCTCCGGCAGCCGGTGGTAGGTCTGCGGCCCGACCACGAGATCGACGAGGGGCTGCCGCGCGATGATCTCCGCCCCCTCGGCCTGCGCCACGCAGCCCGCGACGCCGATCCTCAGGTTCGGGTTGGCCGCGCGCAGGGGCCGCAGGCGCCCGAGGTCGGAATAGACCTTCTCCACCGCCTTCTCGCGGATGTGGCAGGTATTGAGCAGGATCAGGTCGGCCTCCTCCGGCCGGTCGGTCACGACATACCCCTCGGGGCCCATGGCCTCGGCCATTCGCTCGCTGTCGTAGACGTTCATCTGACAGCCGTAGGTCTTGATGTGCAGCTTTTTTGGGGCGCTCATGTCCATCCCTCCGCGGGGCGATGTGAGTTGCGCCAATACCGCAGGCCCGGCCTTCCCGCAACGCGGCCGCCGGGTCGGGGTGCAATGCCTGCGCAGAGCCCGAAGGGACTGACCGGGTTCGCTTCGGGCAGCAGAAGGCCCGCGGGCGAGCCCGGTCAGGTGGTCTGTCGTGTCAGCGCGAGCGCGAGCAGATCCCGGCATCGTCGCAGAACACACCGGCCAGACCGCCGATGATCGCACCGCGGTCGCCGTTGCCCTTGACGACCTTGGCCGCGCCGTAGCCCGCGGCTGCGCCGACCAGACCGCGCTCGACGTCGCTGTCGATGAAACCGCCTTGTGCACAGGCGGAGAGCGCGGACGCGGCGACGAGGGGGAGAATGAATTTGGGGGTAATGAATTTCATGAAACGTATCCTCAAGCGATGCGGCATCGCGCCGCCAGGGTTGGAATTGGCCGAGATCGTCTTCGGCGGCGTCGGTCGGGCCGGTAGCTTAAAGGGTGAACCCGTCCGACGCCCAATGTGGGGCCGATGCCGTCGTTTCATGTCGACAAGCGATGACCGGGGCGGTCCCCGCGCCCGTTATCGGTCCTCAGCCCCGTGTTATCACATGACGAGTGCCGCAAAGCACTTCCTCCAAGGCGCGAGAGCCGTGGCGGTTCAAATGCGGGCTTTCGGATGCGGGTGCGGAACCGGCCGGACCAAGCCGGACCTTTCGGCTGCTAAGGACACACCGTGGACCTGACCCATGCGAGCGAACCGGAGACGATCCGACAATCGGAGCTGGGGGCTTCCCTTTCACTCGCCGCAACCCGGTCGAACCGGTGTGCTCCGCCGCCAATGCCGGATGCGCCTCCCCTTCCTGCTTCTCGACCGACGAAAGCGATCCCCGAAAGCTGCGCTTCCGATCACGAACACCGGGTCGCACGAACGCAAAACGCGCGCCCGATGAGGGGCGCGCGGGTGTCTTGAAATGGCCCGCATCCGCGGGCCGAGCGGATGAGCTCAGACGGTCTCGGAGGTTCCCTCGAGTGCCGGCGTCTCGTTGGCAGGCGCCTTCGCGGCGGGCGCGATCTCGATACGGCGCGGCTTCAGAGCCTCTGGCACCTGGCGCTCCAGATCGATGTGCAGCATCCCGTCGGCGTGTACCGCGCCGGTCACCCGGACGTGATCGGCCAGTTGAAAGCTCTTCTCGAAGGCCCGCGTGGCGATGCCGCGGTGCAGGTAGGTCTTCTTGTCGCCACCCTCGGCCTTGCGCGCCGTGACGACGAGCGCATTCTCGCGGGCTTCGACCGACAGATCGGTTTCCGCAAAGCCAGCGACGGCGATCGTGATCCGATAGGCATTCTCGCCGGTCTTCTCGATGTTGTAGGGCGGATAGGTCGTGGCGGTGTCCGCCGTCATCGCACGGTCGAGCTGGTGGGCCATCCGGTCGAAACCGACGGTGGCACGATAGAGGGGGGTAAGATCATAGGTTCGCATGGGGTGCATCCTTTTGAAAAGCGATACGCTCGGGTGTCGCCCCCTCCGGTGATGGACGGGGGCGTTTCGGTCGCCGGACCCTTATGTGAGGCGTCCGACAACACAGATCTGGGATCCGCCCCGCGCCGGATCAAGCCCCGGCGGGATCCCTATTTTCCCTGGCCCGTCTTCGCCTGCAGGGCGTCGATGCGCTTGGAGGCATCGGCTTTGGTCAGGTCCGGGTCGAAGTCCTCGCCCGCCTCCTCGGACAGGGTCTTGAGGTAGCTCGCCTGTGCTCCGGTCATCGGCTCGTCGCCCGTGGTCCAGGTGTCGGGGTCCTTCTCGGCGTTGCCGGGGGCGTCCTGCTTGGGGGTCTCGGTGATCTTGTCCATGGGGAACTCCTGTTGCAATGTTCGCACAACGTTCCGCCCCTGTCCGGGTTCCCGGTCATTGCGGCGCAGGTGGTCCGATCAGATCCCAGCGACCGCCCCAAGGGTCGCGCCAGACGGCGACGGTGCCGTAGGGCTCGTGGCGCGGGGCCTCCTCCAACACGCCGCCCGCCGCCGCGATCCGCGCCGCATCGCCGTCGAAATCGTCGGTCCGCAGGAACAGGCCGACCCGCCCGCCAGCTCCGCGACCGATCGCCGCAACCTGCGCCGGCGTGTCGGCGCGGGCCAGAACCATCTCGACGTTGCCGCACCGCAGGGTGATCCAGCGCTTGCGACCCTGGTCCTCGTCCGCCGTCACCTCCCAGCCGAGGCCATCGCGGAAGAACGCGAGGCCTGCCTCGTAGTCCGGCACGAGGAAGGCGAATGCGCCGAGGCGCATCATCCGCGCAGGCCCGAGAACCGCGCCTGCCAATCCTGTCGCGCCTCGTCCGTGATCTTGGCGAAGAGCACCTCGGGGACAGTGAAGGCGTGTCCGGGTTTGAGACGGGTGAGAGCGGACGCCACGTCGTCGGGCCAGTCGTCGTCGTCCGTCTGCATCGATGCAAGCATCGTCGCGGAGGCATCGGGAATGAACGGCCGCGAGATCACGGCGTAGAAACGGATCAGGTTCAGCGCGAGGCGGACCTGGGAGGCGGCGCGCTCCGGGTCGTCCTTGAACGCGGCCCAGGGTGCTGCCTCTTGCAGATACTCGTTTCCCGCAACCCAGATCGCCCGCAGCTCGGCGGCCGCCTTGCGGATGTCGATGGCATCCATATGCCCCTCGTAGGCGCGCATCCGCGTCGTCAGCGTCTCGATCAGCGCCGACTCCGCCGCCCCGAACGCGCCCCCCTCCGGCACGACCTCGCCGAACTTCGAGCGGCAGAACTTCGTCACCCGGCTCACGAAGTTGCCCAGCACATCGGCCAGATCCTTGTTCACGTCGGCCTGAAAGGCCTCCCAGGTGAACTCGGTGTCGTTGTTCTCGGGCGCGTGGCTGAGCAGCCACCAGCGCCAGTAGTCGGGCGGCAGGATCGACAAAGCCTGGTCCATGAAGACGCCCCGGCCCTGCGACGTGCTGAACTGGCCGCCGTCGTAGTTCAGATAGTTGAACGACTTCAGGTAATCGACCTTCTTCCACGGCTCGCCCGACCCGATCAGCGTCGCGGGGAACGACAGCGTGTGGAACGGCACGTTGTCCTTGCCCATGAACTGCACGTAGCGGACGTCACCCGCGCCCTCGTCCTCGCGCCACCAGCGCCGCCAGTCCGCCTCGCCCTTGCCGTTCGCGTCGGCCCATTCCGCCGTGCCCGCGATGTATTCGATGGGCGCGTCGAACCAGACGTAGAAGACCTTGCCCTCCATCCCCGGCCAGGGTTCCTCGCCGCGCATCACCGGCACGCCCCAGTCGAGATCGCGGGTGATGCCCCGGTCCTGCAATCCGTCGCCGTCGTGGAGCCATTTCTTCGCGATGGAGGTCGTCAGCACCGGCCAGTCGGTCTTGGTGTCGATCCAGGCGTCGATCTCGCCGCGCAACTGCGACTGCTTGAGGAACAGGTGCTTGGTCTCCCGCACCTCCAGATCGGTGCTGCCGGAAATTGCCGAGCGCGGCTCGATCAGGTCGGTGGGGTCGAGTTGCTTGGTGCAGTTCTCGCACTGGTCGCCGCGCGCACGGTCGTAGCCGCAGTTCGGGCAGGTCCCCTCGACGTAGCGGTCGGGCAGGAAGCGGCCGTCGGCGACGGAATAGACCTGCCGCGAGGACCGTTCATCGATCAGGCCCGCATCCGCCAACCGACCCGCGAAATGCTGCGTCAGCTTGTGGTTTCGCGCGCTCGATGACCGTCCGAAGTGGTCGAACGACAGTCGAAAGCCATCGGCCAGATCCTTCTGGACCTGCCACATCTCGGCGCAGTATTCCGCCACCGGCTTGCCCGCCTTGGCCGCCGCCAGTTCGGCCGGCGTGCCGTGCTCGTCGGTGGCGCAGATGAACATCACCTCGTGCCCGCGCTGGCGCAGGTAACGCGCATAGAGATCGGCGGGCAGTTGCGAGCCGATCAGGTTGCCCAGATGCTTGATGCCGTTGATGTAGGGGATAGCGGAGGTGATGAGCGTGCGGGGCATGGGCGTCTCTCGTTTGATCGGACGCATCTAGGCCCCGCGCCCGCATCCCCGCAACCCGGCACGCTGCGGTCGGGCGCGTCCCGCTGGCCGGCCGCACACAATGCCGGCAACCGTCCTGCTCCTCAGGTGAACTGCTCACGGAGCAGGCGTTCCTCCAGCCCGTGGCCGGGATCGAAGAGCAGCCTGTGGCGCACGTCCGGCTCGATCGAGACCTCGACCGACACCACGTCGCGCACCGATTGCCCGTCGGCTTCCGCCATCATCGGCCGCTTGTCGGGGTCGATGACGTCGAAGAGCACCCGCGCGCCGTCGGGCAACAGCGCGCCGCGCCAGCGCCGGGGCCGGAAGGCCGACATCGCGGTGAGTGCCAGCACACCGGACCCGATCGGCAGGATCGGCCCATGCGCCGAATAATTGTAGGCGGTGGATCCCGCGGGCGTCGCCACCAGCGCCCCGTCGCAGACCAGCTCCTCCATCCGGACCCGACCGTCGATGCTGATGCGCAGGCGCGCCGCCTGCGGCCCGGCGCGCAGCAGCGACACCTCGTTGATCGCCAGCGCCTCGACGGTTTCACCGCCCATCCGGGTCGCGCGCATCCGCAAGGGGTTGATCACCGCCTCCTCCGCCGCGCCCAGCCGTCCGGTCAGGCCCGTCTCCCGGTAATCGTTCATCAGAAAGCCCACCGTGCCCCGGTTCATGCCGTAGACCGGCGCGTCGGTCGCCATGGTCGAGTGCAGCGTCTCCAGCATGAAGCCGTCGCCGCCGAGGGCCACTATGATCGCCGCGTCCCCGACGGCGACCTGACCGTAGCGCGCCACCAGCCGGACGAACGCATCCTGCGCCTCGGCGGTGTCGGACGCCAGGAATGCGATGTTGCGTGCGCGCGGCATCGGACCCCCTTGGATGCGTGACGCGAAGGGTGGCCCCACGCGGATCGGAAAGGCAAGGTGCGGATCGGTGACGCCAGCGTCTCGGGGGCGTGTCGGAGGCGTGTCGGGGCGGCCGGAATTGCGGCGCTGGCCGCTTTATCCCGAGGGGCGGCGCGGGTATGACCGGCGGCAGTCCCCCATCAGGAGCCCTGCCATGAACGCCCCGCAACGCCCGACGTCCCACACGCCCCGAGAGGCCAACGCGGACTTCTTCACCGCCACGCTGTCTCAGACCGACCCCGAGATCGCCGAGGTGATGCGGCTCGAACTCGGCCGGCAGCGGGATGAGATCGAGCTGATCGCATCGGAGAACATCGTCAGCCGCGCCGTGATGGAGGCCCAAGGCGGCGTGATGACGAACAAATACGCCGAAGGCTACCCCGGGCGGCGGTACTATGGCGGCTGCCAATACGTCGATATCGCGGAGAACCTGGCGATCGAGCGCGCGAAGCGGCTCTTCGGATGCGGCTTCGCGAATGTGCAGCCGAACTCCGGCAGCCAGGCCAACCAAGGTGTCTTCACCGCGCTCCTGCAGCCGGGCGACACGATCCTCGGCATGTCGCTGGATGCCGGCGGGCACCTGACGCATGGCGCCAGACCCAACCAGTCGGGCAAGTGGTTCAACGCGGTCCAATACGGCGTGCGCCGCAAGGACATGCTGCTGGACTACGAGCAGGTGCAGGAGCTTGCCACCGCGCATCGTCCGAAGATGATCATCGCCGGCGGCTCGGCCATCCCCCGCATCATCGATTTCGCCCGGATGCGCGAAATTGCCGATTCGGTGAATGCCATCCTGCTGGTGGACATGGCGCATTTCGCGGGTCTGGTCGCCGCGGGCCACTATCCGAGCCCCTTCCCCCACGCCCATGCCGCCACGACGACGACGCACAAGACGCTGCGCGGGCCGCGCGGGGGGATGATCCTCACGGACGACGAAGCCATCGCAAAGAAGGTCAATTCCGCGATCTTCCCCGGCATCCAGGGCGGGCCCCTGATGCATGTCATCGCCGGCAAGGCGGTGGCCTTCGCCGAAGCGCTTCGGCCGGGGTTCAGGGATTACCAGGCACGGGTCATCGAGAACGCGCAGGCGCTGGCGGACCAGTTGATCGAGGGCGGGCTCGACATCGTCACCGGCGGCACCGACACGCATCTGCTGCTGGTCGACCTGCGGCCCAAGGGCGTGAAGGGCAACGACACCGAAAAGGCGCTCGGGCGCGCGCGCATCACCTGCAACAAGAACGGCATTCCGTTCGACGAGGAAAAGCCCACCGTGACCAGCGGCATCCGCCTTGGCTCGCCTGCGGGCACCACGCGGGGATTCGGCGTGGCGGACTTCCGGCAGATCGCCGACCTGATCGTCGAGGTGGTCGACGGGCTGGCCGCGAACGGGCCGGAGGGGAATGCGGTCGTCGAGGAGTCGGTGCGGAGCAAGGTAAAGATCCTTTGCGACGCCTACCCGATCTACCCGGGGCTCTGACGGGCAATATTCACGGTTTGGGGCAAGTCGGAGAGCCGCTTTACCCAATTTGTACAAAACTCCGGGCCGGCGGCGCGGCGCGGTCGACCCGTTTCGACCGCGACGATCCCCGGCCGCCGAGGCGAATGTGCTCTTCGAGGCGCGTTCTCTGCGCAACTCGCGGACGAGGTCTGCGGCGGCGGGTTCGTGCGGGGGGGCCTTGCGAGGTCGACGTGCCGCCTTGCGCCCCTGCCGGCGGCGGGACGATTGCCGACGATCCCTTCGCGGAGGTCTTCCGCGCGCGACGGCCGGGGCCGTGTTCGGGCGGTTCGCGGACGGGGCGATCGACCGGCTTGCGGCGGCGCGAGGGAACCACGCGTGCGGGAAAGTCGCGTTGCTCGAGGGCGTTCGGGCTGCCGGGTTCGGGCGAGGGAACGGCGACCGCAATCCCGGAATGGTAACGCCTGCTTGTTCCGCGCGTCTTGGCCCTCGCGACCCCCGTTGCCGGGGCGGAGGGGTTCGCCGCAGTCACGCCCGGCCCGCAGGGCGGCATGGCGGGTGGCTACCTCGGCGCTGGCCTGATCCATCGATCGGGCGACGCGCGCGGCGTGACCCGCGACGCGGCCGCGCTCGCGGTGGGCCCGATCGCGGGCGGGGCGACGGACGCCGGCGCCGCAGTGCAGGTGCCGGGGGACAGCGAATGCACCCGCGCCGGCCATCTCCCGACGCAGGTGATCCGCGGCGCCTTCGTCAGCCAAGCGCGCCTTGACCACGTAGCCGGCCTGCCGATCGCGGGACCCGAGGATTCGATGGAGCCGGTTCACGGGTTGCGTTCGACACTCGAGGCGATCCCGGACAGCCGGATCGATCGAATGACCCGGCCGAACTTCCCCACCCGGGAGCCGGTCCTGCGGAGCAGATGCGAGACGACGGAGAGGGCGCCCGGCGTGGTGATGCCGGTTGCCGCAATGCCGACGGCCGCAAGGACCATTCACGACAGCGCGGAGAAGCATTCTGGGTGGATTCGGCGTCAACGCGTCGAGTTTCGGTAGCGTCGGTTCCCTGCCCCTCTGGTCCATGACGACCCGGATCGAGGGATCCGATCCGGCCATCAATCGAAGGTCTTCCCTACGGAGTGCTGCAGGGGCGATGCGACGCGCTTCGGCGGCCATTCCCTGGCGGGCGAAAAATACCGTTGCCGGCCATTCGATCCGTGCAATGACGACCCCAGCCGCGACCGAGCGGCCGTTTGACCCGCATGGAACGGCGACGACAGCATCAGGAAATATGCAGCCGAGCTGATCGGCACCTTCTGGCTGACCTTCGGGGGATGCGGCGCGGCGGTTCTCGCCGCGGCGTTTCCGGAGGTGGGCATCGGCCTGCCCGGCGTTTCGCTGGCGTTCGGCCTGACGGTGCTCACCATGGCCTTGCAATCGGGCACGTCCCGGGGGGCCATCTCAATCCCGCCGTGACGATCGGTCTGGCAGCGGGGCGGTTCCCGGTCTCGGAAATCGCGCCCTCCATCGCGGGACAGGTCGCGGGGGCGATCCTGGGCGCGCTGGTGCTTTATGTGATCGCAAGCGGCACCGAAGGATTCGACGCGGCCACGGGTTTTGCCGCCAACGGCTACGGCGCCCATAGTCCCGACGGCTACTCGCTGGGCTCGGCCTTTCTTGCCGAGGTCGTTCTGAGCATGATGTTCCTTTTCATCATCATGGGTTCGACCCATTTCATCATTATGGGTTCGACCCGCGGGCGGGCGCCGGTCGGCTTTGCACCGGTGGCGATCGGACTGGGCCTGACGCTGATGCGCCTGATCGGAATCCCGGTGACCAACACGTCGGTCAACCCGGCGCGCAGCACCGGACCTGCGCTCTTTGCCGGTGGATGGGCGATCGGGCAGCTTTGGCTCTTCTGGCTCGCTCCGATCATCGGCGGCGCGTTGGGAGGATTGCTCTACAGCTGGCTCAGCCCCACACCGACCGAGCCCGTGGTGGGAGGGATTCCCAGCCAGGGGCGAAATCGCGCCGCGCCATTCAGCGATGGACGGGCCTGCCGCATGATTGCGGCGGCCCGACGTGTGATATGGAGCGATTGCCGACTGCCGACTGCCGACGGCGGCCTCCGGGCGACCGGAGGTCTGGCGCGTCCCGCAGCGACGGCACCGAACGTCGCGGCGCACGCCGGTCGGCGTTGAATGCGCTCCGACACTTCGCTATGCCTCTGCATAAGCGGGCAAGGAGGCTCAATGAAAAAGGTCCACAGATCGGCGGCGGAGGCGCTGGACGGGTTGTTGTTCGACGGAATGTTCATTGCGGCCGGGGGGTTCGGGCTCTGCGGCATTCCCGAACTGCTGCTCGGCGCGATCCGCGAGGCGGGCACGAAGGACATGACGTTTGCGTCCAACAATGCGGGCGTGGACGATTTCGGGATCGGCATCCTGTTGCAGACGCGGCAGGTTAAGAAGATGATTTCCTCCTACGTGGGCGAGAACAAGGAGTTCATGCGCCAGTATCTCGGCGGCGAGCTGGAGCTCGAGTTCAACCCGCAGGGGACGCTGGCGGAACGGATGCGCGCGGGGGGCTGCGGGATCCCGGGGTTCTACACCAAGACCGGCGTGGGCACGATCATCGCCGAGGGCAAGGAGCACCACGATTTCCCCACCGGTCCCCACGGCCAGCCCGAGACCTTCATCCTCGAGCGCGGGCTCGTGGCGGACCTCTCCATCGTGAAGGCGTGGAAGGCCGACCCCACCGGCAATTGCGTGTTCCGCAAGACCGCGCGCAACTTCAACCCGCCGGCGGCGATGTGCGGGAAGGTCTGCGTGGTCGAGGTGGAGGAGTTGGTGGAGACCGGCTCGCTCGATCCCGACGGCATCCACCTGCCCGGCATCTACGTGCATCGCATCGTTCAGGGCGAGCACGAGAAGCGCATCGAACAGCGGACCACCCGCAAGAGGGAGGAAGCTTGAATATGGAAACAGATCTTACATCAGTCTCAGAGGCCGAGCCCGAGAAAACGATTGTGTCTGATGCTTCTGAACTTGCCGACTGTTTATCTGAACTTGCCGACTGTTTAATAGACGTCGAAGGGGTAGCAGAGAGCTTGGGACGACGCGTATCATTTGCGGCTGTTTGGGAACCGAAACCTGGTCTGATCGATCCCATGAAAGGCAAGGTCATGTTTATAGGTAAGGAGGCCGCCTGATGCCCTGGGACCGCAATCAGATGGCCGCGCGGGCGGCGCAGGAGCTGCAGGACGGCTGGTACGTCAACCTCGGCATCGGCATCCCGACGCTGGTGAGCAATTACATCCCCGAGGGGATCGAGGTGACGCTGCAGTCGGAGAACGGGATGCTCGGGATGGGGCCGTTCCCGCTGGAGGGGGAGGAGGACGCCGACCTCATCAACGCCGGCAAGCAGACCATCACCGAGCTGCCGCAAACCTCGTATTTCGACAGCGCGCAGTCGTTCGGGATGATCCGCGGCGGCAAGATCGCCATGGCGATCCTGGGGGCGATGGAGGTGGCCGAGAACGGCGATCTGGCTAACTGGATGATCCCCGGCAAGCTGGTCAAGGGAATGGGCGGCGCCATGGACCTTGTGGCGGGGGTCGGCCGCGTCGTGGTGGTGATGGACCATACCAGCAAGCATGGCGAGTCGAAGGTGCTGAAGGACTGCACCCTGCCGCTGACCGGCAAGGCGGTGGTCGACCGGATCATCACCAACCTCGGCGTGCTGGACGTGGTTGAAGGCGGGCTGAAGCTCGTCGAACTGGCGGACGGCGTGACCGAGGACGAGCTGCGCGCCGCGACCGAGGCGACGCTGGTGTGAGAGCGGCGGGGCACGGACGGCGGGCGGCGTGACCAGGTTCACCGACCATCTCGACCTCGCGGGCCCGGACCGGACGGCGGCGGGCGCGGTTCTGGTGATGGCGCTGGTGCATGACGAGGCGAACCTCGTGCCGTCGTTTCTGGACCATTACCGCGCCTTTGGCGACGTCACCTTCCTTATCGTCGACGATCGTTCCAGCGACGGCACCGGCGCCTTGCTGGCCGCCCAGCCCGACGTGACCGTCCTTCATCCGCGCGACGGCTCCACCTATTCCGCGGACAAGCGGGAATGGCGGGGGCAGGCGCTCGACCGGGTGGCAGGGGGGCGCTGGTGCCTGGTGCCGGACATCGACGAGCATCTCGTCTGGGCTGGCTGGCCGCAACGGGGCTTCGGCGCGCTCATCGAGAGCCTGGAGGCGGAGGGCGGCGAAGCGCTCTATGCCACGATGGTGGACATGTACGCGGACGCGCCGCTGGCGGAGCACGTCTATGGCGGCGGCGACCTGCGGGCGGCTTTCCCGTTCTTCGACGACCCCCGCAAGGACCCCGCCGGGATCTGGATGGAACGCGCCGCCCGCGCGTTCCTGCGCGACTGGCCCACGCCGCGGATGATGGTCCGGGGGGGGATGCGGCAGCGCCTGTTCCAGGAAGCCGCACCGCTCCCCCGGCTCCGCCTCGCAAGGCGCGCGTTCCGGGCCTGGGATCACGATCCGCAGGGACGTGCCGCGGTGGCCTGGGTAACGATGACCCGGGCCTTCACGCGCGTCCGCCGGGCGCGGCAGCCGCTCAACCTCACGAAGGTGCCGCTGCTGCGCTGGCGCGCGGGAACCCGGTTCTCGGGCGGTGCCCACGCGATCCGCCCGGCCTATCGGCTGGCGCGCGAGCGGGCGGCGCTCCTGCACTATCCGATCACGCGTGGCATGGCGGGGATCGAGTACGTCGTCGCCCGCGGGCAGCATGTTGACGGGGGCAGCTACTATCGCAGCCTGCTGGCGGCGGGCGGGCTCAATCCCTGCTATGACGGCTCGACGCGCATGGAGACGGTGGACGACCTGATCCCGTTCGTGCATAGCCGTTGACCCTTGGGGCACTCCTCGGGGCACTGTGCGACGAGCTTCATACGATTCCGCAACCGGAGGACCGGACATGACCGAAGAGATCACCCGCGAGGACGGGCCGACGGGGGGGCGCTACGCGCTGCGCCGCGGCGGGGCGGAGGCGGTGATGACCTACTCGCGGCTCTCGCCGACACGCATCGCCGTCGATCACACCGGCGTGCCGGACGCGATGCGGGGCACCGGGGCGGGCCTGCTGCTGGCCGAGCGTCTGGTGACGGATGCGCGGGACGAGGGGGTGCGGGCGGTGCCGCGCTGCGCCTTCGTCAAGGTGCAGGCGGAGCGGCATCCCGAATGGTCCGACGTGATCGAGGGGGCCTAGCACTTCGCCACTCGGCACTCCGCCACTCGGCACGCCGCCACCTCGCACTCCGCCACCTGGCACTCCGCTACCTGGCACTCCGCTATCTGGCACTCCGCCACTCGGCACTCCGTCGTTCAGCACTCCGCCACTCGGCACTCCGTCACCTGGCGCTCGGTCGGTCAGCTCTCGGTCAGCGTCGGATTGAAGACGCAGCCGTCGCCCGGCAGCTCGGGCGGCGTGACGCAGAGAAGGCGGGCGACGTTCCAGGCGGCCAGCACGCGTGGCACGTAGGCGCGCGTCTCCGCGTAGGGCGGCACGCCGCCGTGGCGCTGCACCGCCCCCTCGCCCGCGTTGTAGCCGGCCAGCGCCAGCACCGGGTCGCCGCCGAACTCGCCCATGAGCCAGTCGAGATAGGCCACGCCCGCGCGGATGTTCTGGCCCGGGTCGCGCGCGTCGGCGATGCCGAACCGCGCGGCCGTGGCGGGGATGAGCTGCATCAGGCCGGTCGCGCCCTTGTTCGAGACGGCGGCGACGCGGCCACCCGACTCGACCGCGATCAGGGCGAGCACCAGCGCGGGCGAGACCCGGGTGCCGACCGAGCGGGCCAGGATCTCGCGGCCGTGAAGGCGGGCGATGCCCTGCATCGTGGAGAGCGCCGGCGCTCCGATGCCGCTGCCGTCGGGGGGGCGCGCGGCGACCTTTGCCGCGTCGAGGAAGCGGCCGGGCACCGGCGCGATGCCGGCGGACACGGCGGTCCAGAACCAGTCCTGCATGCCGCGCGCGTCCTCTGCGCCCTTCGGGCGGGACGCGGTGTCGGGGGCGGTCGGGGAGGTCGTGTCGGGGGTCGTGTCGGGAGTCGTGTCGGGGGTCGTGTCGGGAGTCGTGTCGGGAGTCTCTGTGCGGGACCAGCCGGGGCGCGGAGCCGATTGCGCCGCAAAGGCCGCCGCGTCGATCTGGATGTCGATGCGGTCCACCGCGCCAGCCGCGGGCGGGCGGACGCGCTTGAAGGTGAAGTCGGCATGGGCGGGCGGGGTCGCGAAGGTGAGGCAGGCCGCGACGGCAGGTGCGA
Source organism: Rhodobacterales bacterium (assembly GCA_038320125.1). Taxonomy (GTDB): domain Bacteria; phylum Pseudomonadota; class Alphaproteobacteria; order Rhodobacterales; family Rhodobacteraceae; genus Jannaschia. The sequence continues at coordinate 21,362 of JBBQDX010000020.1, forward strand.
GGATAAATCTCATGGCGGCGCCTGCCTCCTCGTGCGTCCGACCTTGCCCGCGGGGCCGGATCTCGTTTGCCCCGAGCCTGCCACGCCGGCGCGCGCCCTGTCACCGCCGGCACGGAGCTTTGCGGGCCTCCTGTGACAATTTCCGCAGGTTCGCATGGGCGCGGCCCGCGCGGACGTCGATGCCATGCCGCCCGATTGCCGATCAGATCGCCTTTGACGCCAATTTGCGCGAAATTGGACACGATCTCGCCGCAATTCGCGTCCATTCAAGGGTGATCCGCAGATGACGGGCGACGGCAGACCGCCCCGAGGCGACACGGATCAAGAAACGCACCGAGACACTCGGGCAGGAAACGTGGCGATCGAGCACTCCCACCGGTCTGTTGGCAGGCAGAGCGGACGATGCGGGGGACGTCACATCATTCCAAGGTCCATGGGACCGAGGGACAGGGGGTCGTGCTGGCAGGCGCGGCCCCCGACTCCGTGCCGGGCTCGCAGTCCTGAAAGCGTCGCGGAACGGGCCCCGGAATGGGCATGGGGTGAGCCGAAGAATATCCCGAACGCGTCCCATTCCTGCCCAGATCGATTGGCAGAAGGGGGGCAACGAAAGGCATGAACGAGCCCGCTACCAAAAGCGCCAGACGTTGCATTCAAGGACCGAAGACATGCTGAACGCCATCAACACCTTCAAGAACGACGAATCCGGCGCCGTGACCGTCGACTGGGTCGTCCTGACCGCCGCCCTCGTGGGCCTGGGCCTCGCTGTCATGGGCGTCGTGTCGCAGGACATCGGCCACGCGTCGGGCGACGTTGCCACGCAGCTTTCTGCCGATCACATCCCCGGATCGACGACCGGTTTCAGCAATGGCAACACAAGCACCATCCAGCTTCCGTAATAGCACGTCCATTTTATTTGAATAGCCGACCGCACGATCAAACGCCCCGGCCCCCCCGGGGTATCTTGCGTTCACGGCTCATTAACCTCGACAGGCGATGGCCGCTCCGTGTCCATCCTGGCGCCGCAATCCTCCACCATATCCGAAACATTCGCCGGGCCCCTGCCATCCCCCGCTCTCCGGGGACTCACCCGATGCGCGCCATCTTCGCCCTTCTTCTCCTCGCTGGCCCCGCCCTCGCCGGCTTCGCGGTCCATACGGCCAAGGGCCGGTTCGACCTCTACCGAAGCGCCCTCGACCAGAGCGAGCAGCGGGTCGTACCGGTGCAGGACGTGTTCGTCGTGACCCGGCAGATGCATTACGGCGACGTGTTGCAGCCCGAGGACGTGCAGGCCGTGTCCTGGCCCTCGAGCAACGTGCCTGCCGGCGCGCTCGGCTCGATGGACGAGATCTTTCCGCCGGGCAACGAGGGGCGCCGCACCGTCCTGCGGCTGATGGAGCGCGACGAGCCAGTGCTTCTGGTCAAGGTGACCGACCCCGGCGCGGATGCCGGCCTCGCCGCCGCGCTGACGCCGGGGATGCGGGCCTTCGCGCTGCAGGTCGACGTGACCTCCGCCGTGTCGGGTTTCCTGCGGGGCCCGGCGACCGGGTCGACGTCTACCGGACCGGCGGCAGCGGCGGCGAGGGCGGCCTCACCCGCCTCATTAGGCGAACCTTCCGCTGATCGTCGTGGACCAGCAGACCGACGAGCAACGCAGCAACCCGACCATCGCGCGCAACGTCACCGTCGAGGCCACGTCCGAGGTCGTCGCCAAGCTGGCGCAGGGCCAGGCGACCGGGCGGCTGACGCTGGCGCTGGTCGGCGTGCGCGACGAGACGGAATCGGCCCCCGTGCAGGCCACGCTGGAGCAGATCATCGGGCCGAAGGACGTGGTCGAGCAGGAAGCGGCCCCCGAAACCTGCGCGATCCGCACCCGCCGGGGCGGCGAGGTCTCGATGATCGAGATCCCCTGCCCCGTCCGCGGCTGAGACGCACCACGCCATCCCGCACCCCTGCAAGGGCCACGCCCCGGTTTGCCGCCGGGGCGCGACCCCGTGCCCGCCGCCGGTGGCGCGGCCGGGCAGACCGGCATCGAGTCGCAAGCCCGGCGAGTGTGGCCCGGACGCCTGCCCGGCGGGGCGTTTGTTTCCGATCTGTTGCAAATGATCGCTCCTGTGCAATGGTGACGCCAATTCGGCCGAACGAGCCGGCGCAGGGCAGGGCGGCTCAGAGAGGCAGGTCACGATGACGATGAGAACACTCCTTCGGGCGGCGCTCCTCGGGATGCTGCTCGCCTTCCCCATCGCGTCGGCCGTCGGGGCGCAGACCCTGCGCGTGAGCGAGGGCAGCACCCAGGGCGCGCTGCGGGTGCCGCTGAACCGCGCCATCGTCCTCGAGTCGGATGTGCCCTTCGCCGAGCTCTCGGTCGCCAATCCGCTCATCGCGGACATCGCCACCCTTTCCGAGCGGACCGTCTACGTTCTGGGCAAGCTGCCCGGGCGCACGACGCTGACGCTGCTCGGGCCGGACGGGCGGCTCATCACCAACGTCGAGGTGCAGGTCACGCCCGACATCGCCGAGTTCAAGGAGCGCCTGCGCGAGCTCTTGCCGGGCGAGCCGATCGAAGTGCGGACCGCCAACGACGGGATCGTGCTGTCGGGCACCGTGAGCTCGGTCCGGAAGCTCGACCAGGCGCTGGAGATCGGCGAGCGCTATGCGCCCGAGCGGGTGCTGAACCTGATGAACGTGGGCGGCACCCAGCAGGTGCAGCTCAAGGTGCGGTTCGCCGAGATGTCGCGCAACCTCTCCAAGGAGCTCGGGGCGGCGATCGGCATCTCCGGCACCGACCTGAACGGCAGCAGCTTCGTCGGCGGCACGGGTGCCGTGGCCAACAGCGCGGGCACCCTCGGCCTCAACATCGGCACCAACTCGCTGAGCTTCAACCTGCTTCTGCAGGCGCTGGAAGCCAAGGGGGCGGTCCGCACGTTGTCGGAGCCGAACCTCACGGCGCTGTCGGGGCAGATCGCGAGTTTCCTCGCCGGCGGCGAGATCCCGATCCCGGTGCTCGACGACGAGGGCAACGTGGGCGTCGACTTCAAGCCCTTCGGCGTCGCCCTGAACTTCACGCCCACGGTGGTCGACGGCGACATCATCAACCTGGTGATGGAGAGCGAGGTCTCGTCGCTCGACACGGCCAATTCGCTGACCGTCAACGGCGCGCAGATCCCGGCGCTGCGGACCCGCCGTGCCGCCACGACGGTGGAGCTGCGCGACGGCCAGAGCTTCGCCATCGCGGGCATCCTGCAGGACGACTTCGAGGACAACAGCTCGCAGGTTCCCTTCCTGGGCGACCTGCCGGTGCTCGGCGCGCTGTTCCGCTCCGCCCGCTACCAGCGACGGCAGACCGAACTCGTCATCATCGTGACGGCGAACCTCGTGCATCCGACCTCGGGCGACGCGCTTTCGGTGCCGACCGACCGCATCCGCCCGCCCACCGAGAACGAGCTTTTCCTCTACGGCCGCGTCGTCGGGCCGGCGACCGCCACGCGGCCCTCGACCCGCGGCGGCGATGCCGCGGCGCAGGACTTCTCGGGCAACTACGGCTACGTACTGGATTGAGATGATGATGCGCCATTTCGTCTCCCGCCGTCCGCGCGCCGCCGCCCTCGCGGGTCTCGCCCTTGCCGCCCTCTCCGCCTGCAACGCGGCCGGGTTCAATTCCGTCGCCGGGGCCGGCCTGAACGAGGGCGGGTTCGGCGGGCCGACCACGCGGAACATGCAGGTCATGACCGGGGCGTCGCAGGCGGTCGGCTACCTCGGCGCGCGATTCGCCGCCGAGGTGCCGACCACCATCAACTTCGCCTTCGGCTCGGCGGCGCTCGACGCGGCGGCGCGCGCGGTGCTCGACCGGCAGGCGGACTTCATGCGGGCGTTCCCGGAGGCGCGCTTCAGCGTCTACGGGCATACCGACAAGGTCGGCTCCAACGCCTTCAACGAGGGGCTCGGCCGCGCCCGTGCCCGCGCCGCCGTCGCCTATCTTGCCGCCCGGGGCGTCTCGTCGGGGCGCCTCGCGGCGCTGGTCAGCTTCGGCGAGACCCGCCCGCTGGTGCCGGTGCCATCGCCCGAGCGGGCAAATCGCCGCACGGTGACGGAGGTGTCCGGTTTCGTCGCCGGCGATCCGCTGGTCCTCGACGGCAAATACGGCCAGATCGTCTACCGCGGCTACGTCGGATCGGCGGCCAACCGCGGCGAGCTGGCGCCCGGCGGGCCGGTGACGGCCACCCCCAGCACTGGCACCGGCACTGGCGTCGGGGGCTGAAAGCCGGCTTGGCGGATCGGTCGAATTGACCGCAAACGGTGCCGGATCCGGCGCGGCGTTTCCGATAAGTTCATGCTTTGGGTCCAACTGTAGCCTCGACAAGTCGGCAGGAGGGGTGACGTCGGGGGCGACCCTTTCGGCACCGCGAGGGGTCCGGAATTCGCCGCCGCCCCGGACCGCGACATGCCCCGGAAGGGGTGCCGATTACAGGATGGTAGTTCCGATGCCGAGCACCCTCGCCACGCTCTCCGAGCCCGATCCGCTCCGCGCGGTGACGGTCTCGCGCGACGTGCAGGCGTTCGACCTGCTCATCGAGGACATG
>JBBQDX010000021.1:0-25810 GCA_038320125.1 Rhodobacterales bacterium
TCCCGCCACGCTTGCCCATGGGCGCCATCCGTCCATGCCAAGGCACGCGGCCGAGGATGCAGACATCCGCATGCAATCCGCATCCTCGGCCGCGCCTGGCTCCGCGTTCTCTCGCGCGCCTGGCAGGATCGGAAACCAGACGATCCGCTTCTGCACGGCGCTTCTGAAGCCATAGGTTGACACAGGCTGGCTCATGCCGCCACCGCCGCAGCCGCGGGCACGCCCTGATCCAGCCGCGCGCGACGCAGCTTGAGGACGAACTGCGCGGCGTTGAGCGCATAGGCGGCATAGGCGGCCAGCGCGAGCGCCATCAGCGCGGGCGGGGCCAGCAGTTCCCAGATCAGAGCCGCGACATAGGCGAGGTGGAGAGCGATCACGCCGAAGCTTACCACGTCCTCCCAGAAGAAGGCCGGGGCCAGGAGATACTGCCCGAACACGACCTTCTCCCAGATCGCCCCTGTGACCATGATCGCGAGCAGCGCCCCGGTCTTGACCACGACCGAGGCCGCAGCGAGCCCGTAGCCCTCGCCGGTCGCGAGAAAGCGAAGCACCAGAACGAGCGAGACCGCGAAGACGGCGAACTGCACGGGGGCCAGAACGCCCTGCACCAGCGTCCAGCGACTCGCGTCGCGTCGGCGGCGCTCCTCGGGCGTGTAGAGCGGCACGACGCCGCGCGGGCGCGAGAGGAGGCGGATCGTCGGTGTCTCGGGCATTCCTTGCGCTCCGCAGGTGTCGCATGCCTCCACCCTAAACGGCTGGGCCAAGGTGTCAATTTTAATTTACACGTCCGGGTGTTTCAGACCTTACCCGGCCGCAAGCAGCTGGTTTTGCCACTTTATGCGCAGTTCGACGCGGGAGAATCCCGACCGGGACTGTCATTTTTCTTTGACAAGATCGTTTTGGGGAGCGACGCTGCGGGGGACGATCGTCCGGACCCGAAGTCCGGCCAGCGCTACAGTCGCCATCACGTCGCGGGAGAAGAACTCCGATGTCCAAGGTTTTCGCGAACAGCTCCTCCCGGACACAGGATGCGCAGCGTCCATCGGACAGGGCAGCCCTGCTCGACTGCCTCGCCGCCCAGGCGCTGGCACAGGTCGCCAGCCGGTTCCGGGCCGGCTGCGCCGACCCCGACGGATCAGCGCTCGATCGGCTCTACTCCGCCGCGATCGGCACCGACCCGCGCGCCTGCGCCGAGGTGGCCCGCGCGCTGATCGCCAACGGCCTGTCCGCCGTGCGGATCTGCGACGTCCATATCCCGGCCACGGCGCGCAGGATGGGCGCGGCCTGGGACAGCGACGACCTGACCTTCTCGGCCGTCACGATCGGCACGGCGCGGCTGCAGGGGCTTCTGCGCGAGCTGGATCTGGGGCTGGAGCGCGGTGGAGGACGTGTCGTCGGCGGGGGCCTGGGCTCGGTCCTGCTGGTCATCGCACCCGGTGCCGACCACACGCTGGGCGCGCTCCTGCTGGCCAGCCAGTTGCGACGCAAGGGGCTCTCGGTGCGGCTGTCGATGGGCGAGGACCCCCGCACGATGGCGGCGGCGATGGCGGATGCGCATTTCGACGCGGTGTTCCTGTCGGCCACGATCGCGGAGAGCCTGCTGTTCCTGATCGAGGCGGTCGCGTCGATTCGCGCGGTGATGCCGGCACCGCCGCCGCTGGTTCTGGGCGGCGCGGTCGTGGCTCTCCGGGGGCTTCGGGCGGCCGGAGCGGACGGGGCGGGGGCCGGAAGCGATGCGGGAGACGGCGCGGTGTCGACGGATGGCGCGTTTGCAGGCATCGACCACGTGACATGCGATCTGGATGAAGCGATCCGGCTTTGCAACTTGACCAGCCTGTAGGGAATGTTACGCCGCGTCCCTATATGGGTCCGGGGCACCCGGTCCCCGGAGGCATTCGTTCAGATGACATCCCGCGGCACACGATACTGGAACAGCGGCTCGATTCCCTTGATTGGACCCGACATCCTCGGCGACATCATTGCTACGCTGGCCGATATCGCCATCGTGATTTCTGCCGATGCGGAGATCCTCTCGGTGCTGGCGAACCCGATCCATCAGGGCTACGCCGACCTGCATCGCTGGGAACGATCGGATCTGCGCAACTTCCTGACCGTCGAGAGCGTGCCGAAGTTCGAGCGGGCGCTTGCGAATCACCTCAACAGCCCTTCCGCCGCCCGCCCGGTCGAACTCAACCATCACGATCCGGACAACCGCCGGGAATTTCTGATCAACTACACGCTGCACAGGATCGGGCCCGACAATTCGATCCTGATGCTGGGGCGCGATCTGCGCCCGATTGCGGAGATGCAGCAGCAGCTCGTCAAGGCGCAGATCGCGCTGGAGAGGGATTACGAGGCGCAGCGCCAGCACGATGCCCTCTTCCAGGTGCTGCTCGGGCATGTCTTCGAGGCCATAGTGTTCGTTTCCGTCGCCACGGGCCAGATCACGGAGATCAACGAGGCCGCCGCCGCCCTCATGGGACGCCCGCGCGAGGCGCTGGCCAACCGCCCCTTCACCGCCGAGATCGAGGGACGCGACCGCGCGGCGCTCCTGGCCGACCTGGTCGGCGCGGCGGCACGGCCGACCGGGACGGGCGCCGGCATGGCGGTCCCGGTCGAGGGCGGCGTGGCTCTCACCCTGGCCCGCACGGGTCGGGCGATCCGCGCGCATCCGGTCCTCTTCCGGGCCGCCGGCGAGCAGGTGATCCTGTGTCGGCTGCAACCCGTGGACGGGGCGGGGGAGGTCCGCGCGGGTCCGGCGGACGAGCGGGCGCAGGATCTGGCCGGGCTGTTCGACCTCGGGGCCGACGCCATCGTCACGACGGACGGGGAGGGCGTCATCCATCTCGCCAACGAGGCCTTCCTCAACCTGACCGATGGCACCGACCTGCGCAGCGCCGTCGGCCGGCCGTTGTCGGACTTTCTGGCGCGCGGCGGGGTGGATCTGCGGGTGCTGCTCGACGGGGCGACGCAGGCGGGCCGGGTTCGCCTCTACGCGACCCGGGTGGTGAGCGAATACGGCAGCCAGCGGCCGGTGACGATCGCCGCCACCCATCTGACCGGGCGCGGCCGCTCCAGCTACGCTTTCGTGATGCGCGATCCGGGGCTGGCGACGACTGCCGGCGAGACGGCGGGGATGCCCCTGGCTACCGCGCGCCCGGTTGACGAACTGGTGGGCGGAACCTCGATGAAGGACATCGTGGCCCAGACCGCCGATGTGGTCGAGCGGATGTGCATCGAGACCGCGATCGAGATGACCGGCAACAATCGTGTCGCAGCGGCCGGGATCCTCGGCGTTTCGCGGCAGTCGCTCTACGTCAAGCTGCGGAAATACGGTCTCATCGATCGCGAGTCCGATGGCCAGACGGGCGAAGTGTCCACATGACTTTACACTTGCGGGAATGAGGACTGTCATTCTAGAATGACATCATGACGGTGTCCCTCGTTCCCGCAGTTTCCCGCCTTCCGCGTCCCGGCGCGCTCCTCGAGATCGTCAAGCCGATCACCTGGTTCCCGCCGGTCTGGGCCTATCTGTGCGGCGTCGTCGCGGTCGGCGGCGCGGGCGGGGCCAGCCTTCTTGCGAACTGGCCGCTGGTCGTTCTGGGCATGGTGCTGGCCGGGCCCGTGGTCTGCGGGATGAGCCAGGCGGCCAACGACTGGTGCGACCGCCACGTCGATGCCATCAACGAACCGGGTCGCGCCATCCCTTCGGGTCGGGTGCCGGGACGCTGGGGCCTGTGGACCGCGCTCGCCATGACCGTGCTCTCCCTCGGGCTCGGCGCGCTGCTGGGGCCCTGGGGCTTCCTCGCCACCTGCCTGGGCGTCGCCGCCGCCTGGGCCTATTCGGCCGAGCCGGTGCGCCTCAAGCGCAGCGGGATCTGGGGGCCGGGTCTGGTAGGCCTGTGCTACGAGGGCTTGCCGTGGATCACCGGCGCCGCGGTGCTGTCGGCGGGCGCGCCGCCCCTGCCCGTGGTGGCGGTCGCCCTGCTCTACGCGCTCGGCGCGCACGGCATCATGACGCTCAACGATTTCAAGGCGATCCGCGGTGACATCGCCACCGGTATCGCCTCCCTGCCGGTGACGCTCGGCCCCGAGCGGGCCGCGCGCGTCGCCTGCGCGGTCATGCTCGGAGCGCAGGCCGCGGTGATCGTCGCCCTGCTCCTCTGGGACCGGCCCCTCCACGCCGCCATCATCGCGGCGCTGACGCTGGCGCAGGTCGCCGCCATGCGCGTGCTGCTGCGCGATCCGGCCGGACGGGCGCCCTGGTACAACGGCACCGGCGTGACGCTCTACGCCGCCGGCATGATGGTCGCGGCCTTCGCCCTGCGCGGGCTGGGCTGAGCTTCGGCGGCGGCCCCATGATCCAGAGCACCCTGAGCTGGCTCCAGATCGCGCGCCTCGGCCTCGTGCAGGCTGCCCTCGGCGCGATCGTCGTGCTGACGACCTCGACGCTCAACCGGCTGATGGTGGTCGAGCTGGCGCTGCCGGCCGTCCTGCCGGGGGCGCTCGTGGCGATGCACTACGGCGTCCAGCTCAGCCGTCCGGCCTGGGGGCTGCGCTCGGATGCGGGTGGGCGGCGGACGCCGCTGATCGTGGGCGGCATGGCCGTTCTCGCGCTCGGGGCCCTGGGGGCCGCCGCCGGCATTCGGGCGATGGAGGCGTCGTTCGCGGCCGGCCTAGCGCTGTCGATCCTGTCCTACGCAGCGATCGGGCTCGGGGTCGGGGCCTCGGGAACCTCGCTCCTGGCGCTGCTGGCCGGCGCCACCGCGCCGGAGCGCCGCGCCGCCGCCGCCACGATCACCTGGCTGACGATGATCTTCGGCATCGCGCTCACCGCCGGGCTGGCGGGCATGGCCCTCGATCCCTATAGCCATGCGACCCTGATGCAGGTGACGGGCACGGTCTGCGCCGCGTCACTCCTGCTGACCATGCTGGCCGTCCGGGGCGTCGAGCGGCGCCTCGCGATCCGGGCGGAGCCCGAGCCGATCCCGCTGCGCGAGGGGCTCGCCGAGATCTGGGCGGAGCCGCGTGCCCGCGCCTTCACGCTCTTCGTCGCCTTGTCGATGACCGCCTACTTCATGCAGGAGCTGATCCTCGAACCCTTTGCGGGCTTCGTCTTCGCCTGGGAACCGGGGCGCACCACGGCGCTCGCGGGGATGCAGAACGGCGGCGTGTTCCTCGGCATGCTGACGGTGGCGCTCGGCGCCACCTGGGCTCGCATCGGCACGCTGCGGGCTTGGGTGGTGGCGGGATGCCTGGGGTCGGCCGCGTCCCTCGGCGCCATCGCGGCCGTGGGGGTGGCGGGCGCGGGATCCCTGCTGACATCGGCCGTCGTGGCGCTCGGGTTCTGCAACGGCATGTTCGCCGTCGCCGCCATCGGTGCGATGATGCAGCTTGCCGGGGAGGGGCGGGCACGGCGGACCGGCGCGCGCATGGGCCTCTGGGGCGGCGCGCAGGCCGTCGCGGCGGGCTTCGGCGGCCTTCTGGGCGCCGGTCTTGCCGATCTGCTGCGGCAGGGACCGATGGCCGACGCGCAGGCCTTCGGCACCGTCTTCGTGATCGAGGCCGCCCTGTTCGTCGCCGCCGCGCTGATGGCGGCGCGCATCATGACGCCTTCAACTCCCGCTCCCCCTGTCCTCGTGCCAACGCGCGCCCTCATCCCCGGAGAATGACCATGTTCGATGCTGCGCCAGATCATCGCCCGGACCATGGCCCCGGCCGCGACCCCGTGCTCGATGCCTTCGTGGTGGGCGGCGGGCCCTGCGGGGCGGTCGCGGCGGCGGATCTCGCGCGCGCCGGCCTCTGCGTGGCCCTCCTCGACCGGGCGGGGCGCATCAAGCCCTGCGGCGGTGCGATCCCGCCGCGCCTGATCGCCGACTTCGAGATCCCGGATGCGCAGATCGTGGCGCGGATCACCACCGCGCGCATGATCTCGCCCACCGGCCGTCGGGTGGACATTCCCATCGAGGACGGCTTCGTCGGCATGGTGGACCGCGAGGCGTTCGATCCCTTCCTCCGCGACCGCGCCGCCCTGGCCGGCGCAGAGGCTCTCACCGGCACCTACCTGCGCATCGAACGCCCCGACGGGCATCCCGTCGTCGTCTGGCGCGATCGCGCGGGCGCCGAGCGGCGGACGGCCGCGCGCGTCGTCATCGGCGCGGACGGCGCCCGGTCCACGGTCGCCCGCCAGGAGGTGCCGGGGGCCGCCGCCATTCCCTACGTCATCGCCTATCACGAGATCGTCGAGGCACCGCAGGGCGTCGACGCGCAAGCGGCGCGCTACGATCCCGGCCGCTGCGACGTGATCTATGACGGCGCGATCTCGCCGGACTTCTACGGCTGGGTCTTCCCGCACGGTGCCCATGCGAGCATCGGCATGGGCACCGAGGTTCCGGGCACCGACCTCAAGGCGGCCACCGCTCGCCTGCGCAAGGCCTCGGGGCTTGCGGGCTGCCGTACGATCCGCCGCGAGGGCGCGCCGATCCCGCTCAAGCCGCTGGATCGATGGGACAACGGTCGTGACGTGGTGCTCGCGGGCGACGCCGCCGGCGTGGTAGCCCCGTCCTCGGGCGAGGGGATCTACTACGCCATGGCCTGCGGTCGCATCGCCGCCGGGGCCGCCGCCAGATGCCTCGCCTCGGGGCGGGGACGGGATCTGGCCCGCGCGCGCAAGGTCTTTCTCAAGGAGCATGGCGGAGTCTTCCGCGTTCTGGGCGCAATGCAGCGGGCCTACTACCGCAGCGACGAGCGTCGCGAACGGTTCGTGTCGCTGTGCCACGACACGGACGTTCAGCGCCTGACCTTCGAGGCCTACATGAACAAGAAGCTGGTCCATGCCCGCCCGCTCGCGCATCTCAAGATCGGCCTGAAGAACCTCGCGCACCTGTCCGGTCTTGTGGCGCCCACGCGGGTCTGACGGGCGCAGGGGCAGGGCCCGCCCTAAAGCGCGTTGATCCCGGCCCGGCCGGGCGGGGAGCGCGACCCTAAAGGCGGCGTCTTCGGGCATCGGCGGTGGCTCCGACCGCCGGTCACCGCCTCCCCCTGCGCGCGGAGACCCCCGGCGGGCGGTCTTCGTCCGGAGCCTTCGTGGGGTGCGGGATGCCTCCGGCCGGAGATCGCGCGGAGGGCCGCATGGGTGCGCGGGCGGTGGCGTCCATGGCGCCCCCGATCCCCGCGCGGGCAGCCGACCCGCGCCCTGTTGCCCATGCGACCCCGCATGATCCTGCCCGAGGAGGGCGATCTGCTTGCGGGCCGGCGGCACATCGCATCAGATGCGGCATCGAGCCCGCTGCGCCGCAAGAAGGGAAGATCGCCAGATGAAGATCGCGATACTCGGAGGGGACGGCTTCTGCGGCTGGCCCACGACGCTTCAGCTCAGCGCGGGCGGCCATGAGGTCCATATCGTGGACAACCTGTCGCGTCGCTGGATCGACACCGAGCTCGGCGTCCAGTCGCTCACGCCGATGGACTCGATCCAGGAACGCTGCCGCATCTGGCGGGAGACGACCGGGCGGCAGATCCACTTCCACCTCCTTGATCTCGCGGGCGAATACGAGCGGCTCAAGGCTTGGCTCGCGGAGCATCGACCGGAGGCGATCATCCATCTGGCCGAGCAGCGCGCCGCGCCCTACTCGATGAAGTCCGACCGCCACAAGGTCTATACCGTCCGCAACAACACCGGTGCGACGCACAACCTTTTGGCGGCGCTCGTCGAGACCGGCCTCGACGCGCATCTCGTGCATCTCGGAACGATGGGCGTTTACGGCTATTCCAGCGTGGGTGCGCCGATCCCCGAGGGCTATCTCGACATCGAGGTCGAGACGCCATCCGGTCCGCAGGCCCAGCAAATCCTCTACCCGACGCGGCCGGGTTCGGTCTACCACATGACCAAATCGCTCGATCAGATCCTGTTCCAGTTCTATGCGCAGAACGACGGGCTGCGGATCACCGACCTGCACCAGGGCATCGTCTGGGGCACCAATACCGAGCAGACGCTGCGCCATGCCCAGCTCGTCAACCGCTTCGACTACGACGGCGACTACGGCACCGTGCTGAACCGTTTTCTCATCCAAGCGGCGATCGGCCATCCCCTGACCGTCCACGGCACCGGCGGGCAGACGCGCGCCTTCATCCACATCCGCGACAGCGTGCGGTGCATCGAGCTCGCGCTGTCGGACGCGCCGCAGGCGGGCGAGCGCGTTCGGATCTTCAACCAGATGACCGAGACGCACCGCGTCCGCGACCTGGCGGAGATGGTAGCGCGGCTGACCGGCGCCCGGATCGCCTGGCTGCCGAACCCGCGCAAGGAGGCGGCCGAGAACGATCTCGTTGTCAAGAACGATCAGTTCCTCGCTCTGGGTCTCGAGCCGACCACGCTCGCCGACGGACTTCTGGAAGAGGTGGTCGAGGTCGCCCGCAAGTTCGCGCACCGCATCGACCGGACCCGCGTTCCGGCCGTTTCCGGCTGGACGCGGGAGCTCGCCGAGCGGGCCGAGCGGGATCCCGAGGGGCGGGCGTTGCGGTCGGTCTCCTGACCGCGGCCGTCCGCCCATGACCCGTCGTGCCTACGTCACGCTGGTGACGAACGACGATTTCGCGATCGGCGCGGCTACCCTGATGAGGTCGCTGGCGCACGTGGGGACCGGCGCCGACAGGGTCGTCATGCTGTCGGGGGGCGTCTCCGAGACGGCGGTCGCGCGGCTCGCCGCCACCGGCGCGCGGCTCGTTCCCGTCGAGCCTCTGCCCGTTTCCGACGCCTTCGCGGCGTCCCATGCGCGCGACCGCCTGCATGGCGCCGCGCCCTTTACCAAGGGCACCAAGCCGGCCTTCCATACGCCGCTCGACAACTTCATGAAGCTCCGGTTGTGGCAGCTCGACTACGACCGCGTGGTATTCCTCGACGCGGATACGCTGGTGCTGCGCGACATCGACCGGCTCTTCGAGTATCCGGAGTTCTGCGCCGCGCCGAACGTCTACGAAAGCCTGTCGGACTTCCACCGGCTCAATTCCGGCGTCTTCACCGCGCGCCCGTCGCGGACCACGTTCGACGCCATGATGGATCGCCTCGATGCACCCGGCGCGTTCTGGCGCCGCACCGACCAGACGTTTCTCCAGAGCTTCTTTCCCGACTGGCACGGCCTGCCGGTGACGATGAACATGCTCCAATACGTCTGGCTCAATCTTCCGGACCTCTGGTCCTGGGAGCAGATCCACGTGCTCCATTACCAATACGAGAAGCCCTGGCAGGACCATGCCAAGCTGGATCGGCTGCGCCCGCTGGTCGACCTCTGGCGCGCCCATGCGCGCGGCGCGGCCCCCGATCTTGCCACCTTGCCGCTGCCATGCGCATCGCGCTGACCGGGGCGACGGGACTGGCTGGTCACGCGATCGCCGCGCATCTTGCGGGGCTGGGCCTCGATGTCGTGACGCTCGGCCGGGCGCCCTCGCCGCTCGAATTGCCCCATGTTACGTGGACACTGGGGGAGCGCCCTCGCGTTGCCTGCGACGCCCTCGTCCACTGCGCGTTCTCCCATGTCCGGGGTCGCTACCGGGGCGGCGAGGGCGGCGACCCGGAAGGCTTTCTTCGGCTCAACCGCGACGGCACGCTGCGCCTTCTGGAGGCCCTCCCTGCCGCGCGCGTCGTCTTCCTGTCCTCGAGGGCGGTCTATGGCGACTTCCCTCCCGGAACCCGTCTCGACGAGACGATGACGCCGCGACCGGACACGCTCTACGGCGAGATGAAACGCGCCATCGAGGCCGAGGTGGCGGCGCGCGACGGCGTGAGCCTGCGCTCGACCGGTCTCTACGGGCCGCCGGCGCCCCGACGCCTGCACAAATGGACCGCGGTGTTCGCGGATTTCGCCGCGGGCCGCGCCGTGCCCGCAAGGGTGTCCACCGAAGTGCACGTCGAGGATCTCGCCCGTGCGGTGGCGCTTTGCCTGACCCGGGCGACCCCGCCCCTTCTGAACGTCTCCGATATCGTCCTCGATCGCCGTGACCTGCTGGAAGCCTATGCCGCCCTCACGCGAACCGGGGGACGCCTGCCGGAGCGCGGCGACGCCGCGGCGGTGAACGAGATGGATTGCGGCAGATTGCGCGGCTTGGGCTGGGCACCGCGCGGTCCGCAAGGGCTTCAGGCGGCTCTGGCGGAGATGATCGACGCGACGGCCGCGTGACGGCCGGTCGCGCGCTCCTCCGCCGCGATGACCGCGCGCTGCGACGCGCCGACCGGATCCAGCGACGGCTGCTGCGCATCTTGCGGCCGGGAAGCGATCCACGACGCCTTGCCGGCATGGACTCGACCGGCACGGCGCCGAAGCGAGGAGGCAGGCCGCATTGGAACAAACGCCCGTATCTTTCCGCCCCTCGTCCCGCCCCAGCCGACCGTGGGGCGATGGACGATCTCTGCCGCCAGGATCAGGACGCCAGCGGCAAAGGACTCGACCAGCCCGGCGGGGAAGCGCGCGCAGGAAAGGGCTTGCCCGACGCGCGTTGCGCGACCGCACGGCCATGACACGACGGATGGCAGCGTCCGCGTCCCATCGAGCGCCCGTTCGCCTCCTCGATCGAGCCTCGGCCGAAGACGTGGCTGCGGGGTCCCATTCCATGTGAACTTCTAGAAGAAAGTCGTTCGAGGCTCTGCTGTCGTGACGCCGCCGAACGCGTGGAGAACTGGTTGGACCAGGACCGGAGCAGGTGGCGATCCCTTCGGATGCGACTGCATCTTGCGATGTGCGACGGATGCGATCGGTTCATGATCCGGTTGCGCGGGACTCGGGGTTATAGATCCCGCGACCACCGACGAAGGCGTCAGGCGCAAGGGCGACGAGGACCGGATTGACGCAATCCTTTCCCGGCCGCGCGACCGGATTCGGACTGAGGGCCGAGGGACGTGGCAAGGGCCCCTGGACATAAGGACTATCCCGGCTGACCATCTGACCGGGGTCGTGGCGACGGTCATCCAGCGAGAGCGGGGGGACCGCCATGACGGCAGATCGACGTCTGGCCGAGGGAGCACCGCGCATGGTCAGCCTTCTGCGCATCGTCACGGCGCTCGTGTTCCTTGCCCATGGAACGCGGCAGTTCCTGGGCTTTCCGGCGTCGGGGATGGCACCGGCCGCCATTGTAACGGGCTGGATTGCAGGGTGTTGGAACTCGGAGGCCTGTCGGACAGGTCCGCCTCTGCATCGCCGCGTGGACGCCATTCGCGCTGTCACATTGCCCCCGACCGGAACGCGGTCACGGCCACCCGGGTGTCGCTGCGACGGAGCGGGCGAGGGTCCGCTCGGATTGACCGGGCGGGAGCCTCGGCGGCGCCCTACGAAAGTCGCGCTTGCGGATGGTGGCGCTTGGCTTTTGGGTCGACGATGGCATTACATGCCCGGGCAGGAACCGCGCCACCGGGAGGACCACATGCGCCACAATCTGATCGCCATTGCACTCTTTGCCGCGACGGCCGCGCCCGCGGTCGGGCAGACCCAACCCGAAGGTTCCGACATCACCTGTGGCGATTTCCTCGCCCTCGACGCGGAGGCGCAGATGGCGACGATGCTGGACCTGCGGAACGTCCATAGCGGCGACACCGTAAGCGCGCCCGAGGAAACGCAGGACGCGACCGTCGTGACCGGGGCGAGCGAGGCGGGCGCCCGGGGGGGTATCGAGGCGGAGCCGCCGACGGTTCCGGGCATCCCGGACACGCCCGAGGCGCGGCAGCGGCTCAGCGGGATGCGGACCTCCTGCGAGGGCATGCCCGACATGCCGGCAACCGACGCGCTGATCGCGGCCCATGCCGACTACGAGCCGGTGTTCGAGACGACCGTGCCGGCGAACTGAAGGCTCGAGTGGAAGGCGGCGCGGACAGACCGCGCCGCCGCCTCATGGACCCGCGCGTCAGAGCGCTTGCGCGGACATCTCGCGCGCGATGTGGTCGGCTTGCCGGATCGCCAGCGCCACGATCGTCAGGGTCGGGTTCTCCGCCGCTCCGGTGGTGAACTGGGACCCGTCCGAGACGAAGAGGTTGGCGATGTCATGCGACTGGCCCCAGCGGTTCACCACCCCGTCCGCGGCGTTTTCGGACATCCGGTTGGTCCCGAGATTGTGCGTGGAGGGATAGGGCGGGGTCGGCAGCGTCCGCGTGGCGCCGACCGCATCGTAGATCGCCATCCCGCGCGCATAGGCGTGATCGCGCATCGCCACGTCGTTGGGATGGTCGCTGTAGGTGACGACCGGGGTGGGCAGGCCGTGCTGATCCAGCGTGCCGGTATCGAGCGTGACCCGGTTGGCCTCCTGCGGCATGTCCTCGCCGACGATCCACATGCCGGCCATGTTCTCGTAGCTGTCCATGGCCGTGGTGAACTCCCGACCCCAGGACCCGGGGTCGAGGAACGCGGCCATGAACGGCAGTCCCAGCGAGAGCGTCTCGAGCTCGTAGCCGCCGACGAAGCCCCGCGCGGCGTCGTGATGCGCCTCGTCCTGCATGATCCCCGCCATCGTGGTCCCCCGCCACATCCGCACCGGCTTGTCGAAGATGCCGTAGACTGAGCCGGTGACGTGACGCATGTAGTTGCGCCCGACCTGCCCCGAGGAATTCGCCAGCCCCTCCGGGAACATCCCGGAGCCTGAGTTCAGCAGGAGCCGCGGGCTCTCGATGGTATTGCCCGCGACGCAGACGATGCGGGCGGCCTGGCGCTGCTCCACGCCGTCGGCGTCGAGATAGACCACGCCCGTGACGCGACCCTCCCCGTCGTGCTCGATCCGCGAGGCATGGCATCGTTCGCGGACCTCGAGGTTGCCGGTCTCCTCGCCCATCGGGATCTCGGTATAGGCGGTGGACCATTTCGCGCCCCACTTGCAGCCCTGAAAGCAGAACCCGGTCTGCTGGCAGGCCATGCGGTCGCCGTATTCCAGCGAGTTGATCGCCATCCGTCCGGTATGGACCATCTCGTAGCCGAGCGATCTGGCACCCTTCTCGAAGACGAGGTAGTTGTTGTTCCCCGGTAGGCCCGGACGCCCCCCGGTGCGGGTCACGCCCAACTTCGTCTCGGCCTTTTCGTACCAAGGCGCCATCTCGGCCCCGTCGACGGGCCAGTCGAGAAGGTTCGCGCCCTCGACCGGCCCGTAGCTCCCGAGCGCCTTCCATTCATGGTCCTGGAACCGCAGGGAGGCACCGGCCCAGTGCGTCGTGGTGCCGCCGACGGCCTTGACGATCCAGGTCGGCAGGCCGCCGAAGTCGCGGGCCACCCGCCAGTCGCCCGCGGCCTTGCGGGTGTCGGTCCAGGCGAGCTGGGCGAAGCTGTCCCATTCGTCGTTGACGTAGTCCTCGGGCAGGTAGCGCCCGCCCGCCTCGAGTGCGACGACGGAGATGCCCTTCTGCGCCAGTTCGTTGGCGAGCGTGCCGCCGCCCGCGCCGGTGCCGATGATCACGACGACGCTGTCGTCGCTCATCTCGAATGGAGCTGTCATGTCCGGTCCCCCCTCAGAGCCAGGCGATGTCGTTGAAGCCACGGTCGATGTAGCCGCCCTCGGCGAAGCTCTCGCCCTGATAGCCGAAGAGCGGCCAGACCTCCTTCTGGTTGTAGAGACCCGTCACCAGCCCCGCCCGGATGGTCTGGAAGAACGGGGTCTCCTCGAGGGAGCGCAGGATCGCCACGCGCTCGGTCTCCCAGAGGGCGCCGAGATAACCCGCGTGCCCCATGTCGCGCGCCGCCGCGTCGAGCGCCGCGATCCCCTCCTCGACCACCGGGGCCTGCTCGGGGGTGTCGTAGCCCTTGACAGCCACGACGTAATGCGCGTCCGGTATCCGGTCGTGCGGATAGATATCCCGTGCCATCTGCACCAGCGTGGCCATCGTTGCCGGCTCGAGCGACGAGACCTCCAGCGCCCAGGCCGCCGATTTGCCGGTGACCCATCCGGCCCCGACGAGAAATGTCCCGCCCGCCGCGACGCTTCGTTTCAGCAGGTCCCGGCGGCTCAGTCCGGCCCGGCTGATCCTGTCCATGACGTCCCCTCCCATAGATGCCTCCCCCCCGGGCTTTCGCCCGAATGTTCCGAAATCAGCGATAGCGCCCGTGCTTTTGCAAAACCTCGATCTTGTAGCCGTCCGGATCGGCGACGAAGAAGAACCGGGCGATCGCCTCGCTGCCGGCCCCGCCCGGCGCGAACTCCACGAGCTTGCCGGGATCCAGTCCGGCTTGCCCGAACCTTGCATGCTCGGCCTCGAGATCCTCGACGACGATGGCGAGATGGCCGTAGCCATCCCCGAGGTCGTAGGGGGCCGTCCGGTCCTTGTTCACGGTCAGCTCGACCTCGAAATCCGCCTCATCGTTGCGAAGATAGACCAGAGTGAAGGCATCGAAATCGAGCCTCTCCGCCACGGTCAGGTCGAAAGCGCGTCGGTAGAAGGCGATTGATCGCGTTTCGTCCAGGACGCGGATCATCGAGTGGATCGCCTTGGCCATCGTCTCCCCCTCGGGCTCCGTCTCAGCGTTCGTTGGAGAGCGGTGGCTTGTCAAGTTCGGCGTTGACGGTGTCCTGAGCGGGGTCCTTTCGGAACAGGCGGTTATCCGGGGATGATCGGGGCCGACGATGGCGGTGCTTTCGTCCCCGCAGGATCGAAAGCCGGAACGTCCGGGGTTTGTTGCTCCGGATTCAGGTTTCGAAGCTTTCCGGACCGGTATCTGCCGAAGATTGACGGAAGGAACCGACTGGCACGGGGGAGGATCCGATACGGCGACGACATTCGCTCCGAGGAGGACGTGACGTTCAGAGTCGCGGCGCGCAGGGTCCCCGCGACCGGGACCGGGTTCTCGCGGACTGCGCGGTTCTGTTCCGGCGTCATGCCCGGCCCGGAACCATTCCAAAGACGACCGTGTTGACCGAAAATATCGCAGGAAACCACGGAGAGATGTGACCATGGATTTTGCAGTCTTGCTCCCCGCGCTTGCCATATTCACGCTGGTCGCCGGCATAAGCCTGGCGCTGCTGAGCAAGAAGCGGACGGATCGGCTTCGGAGGCGGGGAAAGCCCAGAACGCCGAGCGCGCTTGCACGGGAAACGCCCGATCCGCACTTCCATCCGGACAAGGACATCACCGACCCGCAACACGTTCTCGACAAGGAGCCGTCGGACTCTGCAAGGCGCGGCTGACCATCGTCGGACGGTCGCGCGTGGCCGGACGTTCGCGCGTGGAGGGTTCGGCGGGCATGAAGTCTGCTCGCGTTCCCGGCCCTGAACGACAGGATGCACCGGCAGCATAGCCGCGCCATCATCGAGAAGTTTGGCGGCATCGAGGCGAGGGTTTCCGTGCCCGTAAGACGTCCGGCGCGCCGACCGGGCAGATATTGCGTTCCCGGTCCGGTCCCGATCTCGGGCGGGCATCCCACGTAGGCGACTTCGCATACCACGCCGCCGTCAGCCATTCGGGTCCGCTCGTCGGCGATCCCCGCTCGAGGCCCTGCGTCGCGTCAGCTTCGTCGTGATTGGCGGCTCCGACCTTCGCTTCTGCGGCGGCTTCAGGCCGCAGGGGGAGAAGGGCGTCATCGTCGGCCAAGAGTCCGCCAGGGTGGTCGGGGACGCCGGATCGCGCTTCGGTAACATCGAGCACAGCACGAGAGGTGGCTGGCCGCCAAGCGGGCGCGGCCTTTGGGCGAGAAGCTGTGCATCACGGGCGCGCGGCGATCTGCTTGTCGCGCGCGGCGGTGGCCGGGGCGAGCAGGGCACCCGGCGAAGCACTTTCGGCGCGAGGGTGCTTGCATCCCTCGGTGGCTTGCGGAACGGTAGGGCGACCGACCGGCGCTGCGTGTCGGCCGACCGAAATCGAGGAGGACGCCAGAATGACCCAGACCAGACGCATGCTGCTCAAGGCCGCCGGCGCCATTGCCGCCCTGTCCGTCACCGCGGGGGCCGCCGTCGCGCAGATGCCGCAGTTCTTCCGGATCGCTACCGGCGGAACCTCCGGCACCTATTTCCCGATCGGCGGCCTGATCGCCAACGCGATCTCCAATCCGCCAGGCTCGCGCCCCTGCGAGGAGGGCGGTGCCTGCGGCGCGCCCGGCCTGATCGCGACGGCCATGTCGTCGAACGGCTCCGTCGCCAACGTCAACGGCATCGCCGGCGGCACCATCGAGAGCGGGTTCAGCCAGTCGGACGTGGCCTTCTGGGCCCATTCCGGCACCGGCATCTGGGAGGCGGAGGAGCCGGTCGAGAAGCTGCGCGTCATCGCCAACCTCTATCCCGAGAGCATCCACCTCGTCGCCTCCGCCGACAGCGGCATCACCGGCATCGCCGATCTCAGGGGCAAGCGGGTCTCGCTCGACGAGCCGGGCTCGGGCACGCTCGTGGACGCGCGTATCATCCTCGAGGCGGCCGGCCTGACCGAGGCGGATATCGCTCCGGAATACCTCAAGCCCGAACAGGCGGCGGACCGGATGCGGGACGGCGCGATGGATGCGTTCTTCTTTGTCGGCGGCTTCCCGGCCGGGGCGATCGCGGAGCTTGCCAGCCAGGACGACGTGCGGATCATCCCGATCGACGGCGACGCGGCGGCGGGGATCATGGAGAGCTACGACTTCTTCTCCGAGCACACGATCCCGGGCGGCACTTACGAAGGCCAGCCGGACGACGTCACCACCATCAGCGTCGGCGCCCAGTGGGTGACGAGTGCGGATCAGCCCGACGATCTGATTTACGAGATCACCAAGGCGCTCTGGAACGACAATACCCGCGCGCTGCTCGACGGCGGCCACGCCAAGGGCAAGGAGATGACGCAGGAGTCCGCGCTCGACGGTGTCGGGATTCCGCTCCATGCCGGCGCGGAGCGGTTCTACAAGGAAGCCGGTCTGATCGACTGACCCCGCCGGGCATCTTCCGCGCCCAGGATGCAACGGCCATGGGTGCCCCTCCGGGGGCGCCCGTTTCGCCTTCCGGTCGCGCGCCGCGTCGGCGACAGGAGCTACCGGACGGGGCGACGGTCCGGCCCGGACGTGCCGTGCAGGAACCGCGCCCCGAGGGAGGACCACCATGACCGAAACCAGGGCAGATCCGGCCGGCGGTGTCGGCGCCTCCGGAGGGGCCGCTCCCCTGAACCTGGCCGAACAGAAGGCGATCGAGGAGAAGTTCGACAGCGAGGTCCGTTTCCGCGGCCTGACGCCGCCGGTCGCGCTGGCCTCTTCCATCGCGCTCTTCGTTCTGGCCTGCTTTCACTACTACACCGCCGGTTTCGGCATCCTGCAGCAGACCACGCATCGCGGCATCCATCTGGCCTTCACGCTGGGGCTGGTCTTCGCCGTGTTCTCGTTCTCCGGCCGCGTCCAGGCCGAGCCGGGACGGTCTTCGATGCTCGCGCCTTTGGGCCTGCCGCTTCTCGACTGGGCGTTCATGATCGGCGGCGTGGTCTCGGCGATGTATGTGCCCTGGGTGTTCGATACGCTGGCGATGCGCGTCGGCAACCCGAGCGCGCTCGACGTGGCAATGGGAACGATCCTGATCGTCGTCCTCCTGGAGGCGACGCGGCGGGCCATGGGCTGGCCGCTGCCGGTCATCGCCATCGGGTTCGTCGCCTATGCCTATTTCGGACAGTCGATGCCCGGCATTCTGATCCATCCCGGGGCAAGCTGGTCCTCGCTGGTCAATCACCTCTACCTGACGAGCCAGGGCATCTATGGCACCGCGCTCGGCGTGATCGCGACCTATGTGTTCCATTTCGTTCTGTTCGGCGTGCTCGCGACCCGGATCGGGCTCGGGCAGCTCTTCATCGACCTCGCCTCCGCCGTGGCGGGCCGCTACGCCGGCGGGCCGGCGAAGGTGTCGGTCCTGTCCTCGGCCCTGCTCGGCTCGATCAGCGGATCGAGCATCGCCAACACGGTCACCACCGGCTCGCTCACCATCCCGGCGATGATCAGGATCGGCTACCAGCGCCATTTCGCCGCCGCCGTCGAAGCCGCGTCCTCCACCGGCGGGCAGATCACGCCGCCGGTGATGGGCGCGGTCGCCTTCCTGATGATCGAATACCTCGAGGTCCCGCTGACGACGATCCTGACGGCGGCGCTCGTCCCCGCCTTCCTGCATTTCTTCGGCGTGCTGATGCAGGTTCACATGGAGGCCAAGCGCCTCGGCCTGCGCGGGCTGACCAAGGAGGAGATCCCGGATGCCTGGAAGGTGTTCCGGGAAAACTGGATCACCATCATCCCGCTCATCGTGCTGGTCGCCGTCCTGCTGTCGGGGCGCACGCCCTACTCCGCCGCCTTCTGGGGCATCACCGCCTGCATCGGCGTCATGATCGCGCAGAACCTGATGGCGGGAGGTGTCGGCGCGGCGATCCGGGGCACGGCGACGGACGTCTGGGACGGGTTCATCCTCGGCGCAAAATACGCACTGTCGGTCACCGTCGCCGCGGCGCTCGTGGGCGTCGTCATCGGCGTCGTCACGCTGACCGGCGTGGGGTTCAAGATCGTCTACCTGGTGACGTCCACCGCCGGCGGATGGGCGGAGGCTGCGTCGGCGTTCCTGCCCTTCGAGATCATGTCGGTGCAGACGCTGACGCTGCTCTTCACGCTGATGATGACGGCGGTGGTCTGCATCCTCATGGGCTGCGGCATCCCGACGACGGCGAACTACCTCATCATGATCGCCATCGCGGCCCCGATCCTGAGCTCGCTCGGAGTGCAGCCGATCGTCGCGCATTTCTTCGTCTTCTATTACGGCGTGCTGGCCGATGTGACGCCCCCCGTCGCCCTCGCGGCCTATGCCGCCGCGGGCATCGCGGGGGCGAATGCGTTCAAGACGGGCAATACCGCGTTCCGCCTCTCGATGGGCAAGGCGCTGGTGCCGTTCGTCTTCGTCTTCTCGCCGTCGCTACTCCTGGTGACCCAGGGCTTCACCTGGCCGCTGTTCTTTCTGGCCCTGTCCGGCGCGATGCTGGGGATCACGGCCCTGTCGGCGGCTTTCTCGGGCTACCTTACGCAACCTCTGAAACCCTGGGAGCGCGCCCTGCTCGCCGTCGCGGCGATCCTGTTCGTGGCGCCGGATCTGGCGACGACGCTCCTCGCGGCGGCGATCTGCCTGCCGGTGCTCGTGCACGGGTTCATGGGCCATCGGGCGTCCACGACCGCGACCTGACCGGGCCGCGATGCCAGGCAGTGCCGGAGGTGAAAAGGCCTGGGCCGTCGCAGAATCGGACCTTGCGGATCGTGGCGGCGTGCTGGCTGGTTTCGACGTGGCGTCAGACCGCCGATCCCCCATCGTTTCGACAGCTCGGGCAGGAACAATCCGGCCTCTTGCAGGTTGTCCGGAGCGGCACAGACCCGATGTCCGGATCCGGGCGAAAGCTGTGCTATGGCGTGATAGCCGGCGTTTGAAGGTGGAGCTTTATGACAACCCGGAACAGTGCGGCAGACGATACCGTCATCTCCGTGATGGAGGAGACCGCCGAGATCGGCGTCCGCGCGCGCGTGACCGGGCGCACCCGCGTCACCACCCGGACCGAAACCGTGGTCGAGGACGTCGAGGCGAGCATCGAATCGCGGAGTATCGAGGTCAGGCGGGTCCCCGTCGGGCGGGATCTCGAGCGCGGCGAGCCGGTGCCCGTGTCGCGCGAGGAGGGGGACACGACGATCGTGCCTGTCTTCGAGGAATTCCTCGTCGTCGAGAAGCGCCTGCGCCTCGTCGAGGAGGTGCATATCCGGCGCATCACGGAGGTGGAGGACGTGCATGTCCCCGTCACCCTGCGCCGGCAGGTGGCCGACATCGAGCACGACGATGTTGCTGCCGACGAGACCCAAGACGAAACCCAACCTGCCAACCCATGAGGATCGAACCGATGGCCTATGACAACACCCGCACCGTGAGTGCCTTCTACGAGACCCGCGACACCGCCGATGCCCACCAGCGTGAACTCGTGTCGCTTGGCGTGCCCGCCTCCGACATCCAGATCGTCGAGGGTGCCGACGAAAGCGTTCCGGACCGCCAATACGAGGAGAAGGGGTTCTTTGAGTCGATCGGCGACTTCTTCATGGGCGACGAGGACAAGCAGGTCTACAACGAAGGCCTCAAGCGCGGTGGCTACCTGCTGACGGCCCGCGTGCCGGAAAGCCACTACGAGCAGGCGCTCGACGTGCTCGACACCGACGACGCGGTCGATCTGGATGCGCGCGCCGAGACCTGGCGCGAGGATGGCTGGGATGGCGCCCCGGCTGCCGGGACGGCGGGCTACGCGGCCACCGGTGCGGAGGGATATGACGCCACCGGCACCAGGCCCGCGCCGCGCGACGGCGATCTGGCCGACGGGACCATCGAGGTGATGGAGGAGAACATCCGCATCGGCAAGCGCGACGTCAGCCACGGCCGGGTCCGCGTCCGGTCCTACGTCGTCGAGGATCAGGTTTCCGAGGATGTTACGCTGCGGTCCGATCATGTCGAGATCGAGCGTCGTCCCGTCGATCGCGCGGTCGAGCCCGGCACGGCCACCTTCCAGGATCAGACGATCGAGGCCGAGGACACCTCCGAGGAGGTTGTCGTGTCGAAGGACGCGCGCGTCGTCGAGGAGATCGACCTGAAGCGGCGCTCGGACACCGACACCGAGACCGTGACCGAGACCGTCCGTCACACCGAGGTGGAGATCGAGGACGACCGCGACCGCGATGGCGTCACCCGCAACGACGACCGCACGCCGCTCTGACGCAAGCCGCACGATCGGGGGATGGCATCGCCATGCCATCCCCCCCTGCGGCATCCCCATATCCCCTCCGGCCAGGGCCGGTCGCGGATCGGACGGCCGGCACGCGTCCGAGTCCGGATACGCGTGCCGAAAGCGGCGTCTTCGTCGAGCTTCGGAGCCTTCACCGCCGACTCTCGCCCCGGCGTCAATGCGCCAGCAGGACCGGCATCTTCGTCTGCGCGATCAGCGTCCGCGTGGTGCCGCCGAAGACCGCCTGCCGCATGCGCGAATGCCCATAGGCCCCCATGACGATGAGGTCCGCGTCGGCCTCGGTGGCGTGGCGCAGAATGCAGGTGCCGATTTCCGCGCCGCCGCTCGGGTATTGCTGCAGGTCGACGTGGCAGCCGTGGTGGTCGAGCCAACGGGCGACGCCCGATCCGGGGAACTCGCCATCCGGCGACGTGACCGGATCGAAGATGCCGATGGTAATCTCGGCCGCCGCCGTCAGGAGCGGAAGGGCCGCGTGGACGGCGCGGGCCGCCGGCAGGCCGATGTCCCAGGCGACGAAGACGCGCGCGGGGCTGAGCGCATCGCGCGCCCGGGTTCCGTTCAGGATGACGCCTGCGGGCGAGAGGAACAGGCCCCCGTGGATCGCGTTGTCGAACAGGGCATCGTCGCCTCGCAGGTCGTCCGACAGCAGGACCGCGTCACAGGTCGCCGCGCGGCGGCCGATGGCCGGTGACATGGCCGCGGGTTCGCAGCAGAGAACACCGACATCGCCGCTGGCTCCGGAGGCTTGCAGAGAGGCTTCGATGGCGCGCGCCGTCCGGGTGAGCCCGGCCTTCGTCGCCTCGATCCGTTCCGGCCAGCCGTCGGGGATGGAGAGCATCCCATAGGCCTCGATCCCGTAGGCGAAGACCGGAGGGTAGGGCATGGCGCCGAGAACCAGGACCGACAGATGCGCCTGCGTGGCAACCGCCGTCTGCACGATCGGGTCCAGATCGGCGGCAACGGTCGATTCGGCGACGAGAAGCAGCAGGCTCGCGTTCTTCATGGTGGTCTCCTCAGGCAGGACGGATGAACATGCGTTCGGTTACGCCGCCCTGCCGGTCGTCGGCCCGGATGGCGCGATAGGCGTGCCAAGTCGCGTGACCGAGAACCGGAAAGACCAGGATCAGTCCGACGAAGGCGGTCGCGACCGAGACGAGGAACAGGGCCAGCA
Organism: Rhodobacterales bacterium; assembly: GCA_038320125.1. Lineage (GTDB taxonomy): Bacteria > Pseudomonadota > Alphaproteobacteria > Rhodobacterales > Rhodobacteraceae > Jannaschia. Next base: position 21,873 of record JBBQDX010000021.1, read on the forward strand.
CGATGCTGCCCCAGGCCAGCATCACGGGCAGGTTGTGCCAGACCATCGCCATGCTGATCCCCAGGGCGGAGAGCGCATCGGTCCGTTCGGTCAGCAGCATCGGTATGGCGAAGACGCTGATGGCGAAGGCGAAGGCCGCGAAGAGCGCGCCGACCGATCCGCCCACCAGAAGCAGCGCCCAGCCGGTCGGCGTCAGGAACAGCATCGGCAGGATGTCCTCCGTTCCGGGAAACGGCAGGATGCCGAAGAACAGCGCCCAGATTAGGACGGACGCCCGCAGCCACAACAGGAACAGGCCGAGCAGCATCACGCCCATGAACAGCGCCTGATACCCCGAACGGGGTTGCACGAAGACCATGCGGGCAAGGCCGGTCCGCTCACCCGCCTCCAGCCGGCGGCTCTTTTCGTAAAGGCCGTTCGCGATCAGCGGGCCGATCACCATGAAGCCGGCCAGCGCGGGGAAGAGGGCGTATTCGTAGTCGAAGCGGAACAGCGCCCCGACGATCGCGGCGGACACGAGGAAGACGCCCAGCCCGTAGAGCAGGCTGGGGACCGGGTTGGTCGCCAGGTCCGACCAGCCGGCGCGCAGCCAGTCGAAGGCGGTGCGCCACGGCAGATTGTGCGCCCTGCGGTTCTCGCGCGGCAGCGGCGGCACGATCTTGGGGATCACCCCCGCGGCATGCGGATTGTCGGGCGGCGGGGGGGCGTCGGGGTCGTTGGTGCGATCGCTCAGCATGATGGTTTCGCCGCGCGGTAGGAGGCGGCGCCTTCGGTGTGGGGTTGCAGGACGCAGTCGGGTCTCGATGCGAACGAGACCGTGATCAGATGTGCGTTGGCGCCGACGAAGAGGAGCGTCCCGCCGGCAACGGAGGCGAGCGCGAAAAGCCGCGGTCCGGTCCAGAAGCGCGGGCGCGGCAGGGCGGTCATCGCGCGGTCTCCTGGCCGAGGTTCTGCAGATAGACCGCCAGGATCTTGCGCTCCGCCTCCGACAGCCGGCCTTCCCAGGCGGGCATCCAGCCCTGCCGCCCGGCCCAGATCGTGGTGAACATCGCCGCGTCGTCGCCGCCATAGATCCAGAAATCGTCGGTCAGGTTCGGCGCGCCGATATCGGTCATGCCGGCGCCGTCCTCGCCGTGGCAGCTCACGCAGTTCTCGGCGAAGATCCCGGCTCCCGCGGCGATGCGGTCCGGCTCGGCTTCGGTTCCCGACAGCGACTGGACATAATCCACGACGATGCGGATATCCTCGCGCGGCAGGATGCCGTCTTGACCGAAGGCGAGCATCTGCGCTCAGCGGGTGTCGGGATGGGTCGCGTTGATGCCGACGCGCAGGGTCTCCATGATCGTGTCGGTGTCGCCGCCCCAGAGCCAGGCGTCGTCGACGAGGCTCGGAAAGCCCGGCCCGCCTTCGGCGTCCAGCCCGTGGCATCCGGCGCAGTTGTCGCCGAAGAGCCGATGGGCCGTGCCGTTCACGCGCGCCATCAGGACGGGGTCCTCCATGATCTCGGCGGCCGGAAGGGTCTCGACGCGACCCGTCCAGTCGGCGCGCGCGGCATCGGCGAGGACGATTTCCTCCGCGACCTCCTCGCGCTGGTCGAGACCGAGGAGACCCTTGGTGTAGGTCGTCACCAGCGGCCAAGTCGGCAGCAGGATCCAGACGGCCAGCGCCCAGATATGGGTCACGATGACGAAGAACCACACCGCGCGGGGCACGCGGGTATTGAGCTCGGTGATGCCGTTCCACTCATGGCCGGTGGTCTGGTGCCCGGTGAGCGGATCGCGTTCCTTTACCGACATGGTCCGTCCTCCGGGCGCGGGTCGCTGGGCGGGGCCGGCCCTTCCTCGTCGTCGAGGATGCTCTTGGCCGCCGTGTCGAAGCGTTTGCCCAGCGACGGCCAGAACGCGTAGACGGTGATGCCGACCGACAGGCCGATCAGCCAGAAGAGGCCGAAGGACTTGGCCAGCCCGACGAGGAATTCATGGGACAGGTCCATCGTCTAGTCCTCCGCGACGGGTTGGATGGTCTCGGGCAGGTCGGTCAGCTTGCCGAGGATCTGGAGATAGGAGACCAGCGCGTCCATCTCGGTCACGCGGTCGGTGCGCCCGTCGAAGGTCCGCACCGCGGTCGCCTCGCCGTAGCGCTCCGTCACCCCGTCGGCGCGGTCGGTGAAGGGGCGCGCCTGACCGAGGGCGTCGTCGCTGGCCAGCGCGATCATCTCGTCGGTATAGGGCACCCCGACGGCCCTGAGCGCCGCGAGGCGGTCCGGCAGGCTTTCGATCTGGAGCTCGGCATCGAGCAGGAACGCGTATTGCGGCATCACCGACTCCGGCACCAGGTCGCGCGGGTTCAAGAGATGCCTCACCTGCCAGTCGTCGGAATACTTGTCGCCCTGCCGCGCGAGGTCGGGCCCCGTCCGCTTCGATCCCCAGAGCATCGGGTGGTCGTATTTGCTCTCGACCGCCAGCGAATAGGGGCCATAGCGCTCCACCTCGTCGCGCAGCGTGCGGATCATCTGGGAATGGCAGGCATAGCAGCCCTCGCGGATGTAGATGTCGCGCCCGGCCTGCTCGAGCGGCGTGTAGACGCGCATGTCGGGGTCCGTCTCGACGGTGTCGTCGATGGTGAAGAGCGGCGCGATCTCGACGAAGCCGCCGACGCCGGCGGCGAGGATGATGCCCACGGTCAGCGCCATCGAGTGACGTTCGGCCCGGTAGTGGGTCTTCGCGTGGAACTCGAAGAACTTCGCGAAGGGTTTCAGGAGGGAGCGGAAAAAGGTCATCATGGCGTCATTCCGCGGCCGGCACGGCCGGCTCCATGGCTTCGGAGGAGGTCGGATAGTCGAACTCGGGCGTGGCGTGCGAAACGTGGCGGATCGTCATGACCACGTTCCAGAAGCCGATGCTGGCGCCGCAGAAGAACAGGAAGCCACCGAAGGCGCGGGCGATGTAGTAGGGATGCATCGCGACGAGCGTGTCGACGAAGGAATACTGCAGCGTGCCCGACTCCGTGTAGGTCCGCCACATCAGCCCCTGGATGATGCCGCTGTTCCACATCGCGAAGACGTAGATGAGGGTTCCCGACAGGGCGAGCCAGAAATGCCACTCGACGGCCTTCCAGGAATACATCGTCTCGCGCCGCCACAGGACCGGGACGAGCGCGTAGATCGAGCCGAAGGAGATAAGCGCGACCCAGCCCATGGCGCCCGCATGGACGTGGCCCACGGTCCAGTCGGTATAGTGCGACAGCGCGTTGACGGGCCGGATCGCCATGAACGACCCCTCGAAGGTCGAGAGCCCGTAGAAGATCGCGGCCACCATCATGAAGCGCAGCGTGGCGTCGTCGCGCACCTTGTGCCACGCGCCGTTGAGCGTCATCAGCGCGTTGCCGGCGGAGGCCCAGCTCGGCACCAGCAGCATCACCGAGAAGGTCATGCCCAGCGTCTGCACCCACTGCGGCAGCGCTGTGTAGTGCAGGTGGTGCGACCCCGCCCAGATATAGAAGAAGGTGATCCCCCAGAAGCTCAGGATCGACAGCCGGTAGGAATAGATCGGCCGTTCGGCGCGCTTGGGCAGGAAGTAGTAGAGCATCCCGAGGAAGCCCGAGGTGAGGAAGAACGCGACCGCGTTGTGGCCGTACCACCACTGGGTCATGGCGTCCTGCACGCCGGCGAAGGCCGAATAGCTCTTGGCCCCGGTCAGGGAGGCGGGCACGGCGAGGTTGTTGACGATATGCAGGACGGCGACGACGAGGATGAACGCAAGGTAATACCAGTTCGCGACGTAGATATGCGGCTCGTTGCGGCGCGCCAGCGTGCGGATGTAGAGCACGAAGTAGGCGACCCAGACGACCACCAGCCAGAGGTCGGCATACCATTCCGGCTCGGCGTATTCCTTGGACTGGGTGACGCCCATCAGGTAGCCCGAGGCCGCGACGATGCA
>JBBQDX010000022.1:0-24859 GCA_038320125.1 Rhodobacterales bacterium
GTGCCCGCCGCCTGATCGCCCAGGGCTTCACCGTTCGCGAAGCCGCCGCGCGGGTGAAGGTCGGCAAGTCCGCGCTCTACGCCGCGCTCACGGTGAACCCCGACGCCGAGATCGCGGACAAATAGCGGCAACAGAACCCAGCCAAAAAGAGAAGTGATCTACAAACCTAGTGTTCTGAGTCAGACGCTTATTACCTGTTTCCGCGGATTTCATCGAGTTTGTCCAGCGCGCGTCGTTCCCGGGTGAGGATATCCTCGGCTGTTTTGGTCCAGGTGAATGGCTTTGGCTTTGTGTTGTGCTGCCCAAGGTAGTCGTAGATGGCGGTCTCCAGGTCACCGACGCTGGTGTAGCTGCCTCGCCGAATGCGCTTTGTGGTGATCTCGGCGAAGAACCGTTCGACGAGGTTCAGCCATGACGCGCTGGTCGGCGTGAAGTGCAGCTTGAAGCGGGGGTGTTTCTCCAGCCAGGCTTTGACCTCCGGTGTCTTGTGGGTGGCGTAGTTGTCGAGCACCAGATGCACGTCGCGCGGCTTGAGAACGGCGCGGTCGATGCGACGCAAAAAGCGCAGAAATTCCTTCGCGCGGTGGCGTGGCAGGCATTCGCCGATGACCATGCCGGACTTCACATCGAGCGCTGCGAACAGCGTTGTCGTGCCGTGGCGCTTATAGTCGTGGGTCATCGTGGCCGCGCGGCCCTTCTTGAGCGGTAATCCGGGCTGGGTCCTGTCAAGTGCCTGGATTTGCGACTTTTCGTCAACGCAAAGCACGACTGCCCGCTCCGGCGGGTCGAGGTAAAGCCCCACGATATCGGTGACCTTCTCCTCGAACATCGGGTCGTTCGAGACCTTGAACCCATGCGTCAGGTGCGGCTTCAACCCTGCTTCCGCCCAGATACGCCCCACACTCGAAGGCGAAATGCCCACCGCCTCGGCCATCGTGGCACGGCTCCAGTGCGTGGCGTTGGGCGGGGTCTCCTGCACCGTTTTCGCGATCACCTTGAGGCGTGTTTCCCGGGGCAGCGGCGGGATCCGCGACGGGCGGGTCTTGTCGCGTTTGAGCCCGTCCACACCCTCGTCAAAATAGCGCGCCTGCCAGCGCCAGACGGTGGGCTTTGACGTGTTCGCGCGTCGCATGATCTCGTTGGTGCCGCAGCCGTCTGCCGTCGCCAGCACGATCTCGGCCCGCCAGACAATCTTGCGAGCCGTGTTGCGGTCGGTGAGCAGAGCTTGAAGCTGCACACGGTCAGCGGGGCCAAGGTAAAGGCAGATGTCATCGCGTCGCATGCCGCGAGTATGCCACGCATGACTACAAAGGGGAATCTTATGTCAGGTGGGGAACACTAGCTAATTTAACAATATAGAAGAGGATTCTCCCGTTCCGATTGTATCCGAAACCTGAGCGACCGAAAGAATTATTCCCTCGCTAAGTGCTGCCAAACCATCATAGCGCGCACGCGAGATGCTCCACCGAGATGACAACGTTCGCTCTTCCAGGAGGAGGTCGCCCTTATGATTGGTAAGCCGCACAAGATAGACTTCGTTAGCCTCCGCCAATGGCACCTCAGCTGCATCCCATCCGGATGCCCAGCCCTGCCTGGAACGGCGGATCCAAGTAGCCGAAATTATTTCTCCATATTCACGAACGCTCACATGAACGGGAGCATAGGGGCGCAATCCCTCGGCTCTTGTCGTCAATTCGACGCGACGATAGGACTCGTCATCTATTGGCAGATTTGCGGGCCCCACCCGATAGGTCCGTTCGACTCCAACGGATTCTCGAGGCAAATTTATCTGAGTAAGACTTTCATCAAGAATAACCATGCGGCTTCCCACTGGCCAGATCTTTCGGGAACGGAACTCGGTCCCGCGTTGTCCCCGCAGGCGCGAAGATAGCGCCCAAGTGTCAGCCGCGACAAGCCGTGCATCTCGAAACTGGAACACCTCCCATCCGTGCAGATCACCCGTCCCGATAGCGGCAGCGTTCGCGCCGGAAAACAGAGCCGCTGCTGAGACGGCGGAGAGGCTACCATGGCTGAAGCGCGCCAGCAGATCAGGTCCGTTGTCCCAGACGGATGGCATGGCAGGCAGGAGCTCAGTCAGACTGCTTCCTATCATCGAGGGGCCATCGATGAGCGTATTGAAGCGGTAATCACTGTCATCTACCGACGAATGCAAAGCAACCGGGCCTGGCCATGGTCGGGCTGCGACCGCAATGTAGGGCGCATGCGGCACGTCCTCACCCGTCAGAAGCGGGAGATCCAGCAGCGTCGCATCGACTGGCAGAGGCGCAAGGGGTCGGACCCGCCCCGGTCCATCTCCCGCTTCATCGCTCGGTTCAAAGAGTCCACGTTCGGTCCGAACGGCCTGGACTTTCCTTGGGCCCGCATCTTCCAGGCGGTCGACGCGCCAGATATCCGAGCTGCCGCCAAAGCAAATGAGGGAACCCACGGCGATGTCACGCCGGGAAGGTGCAAGTTGAAGCTCGACTGTATCTCGCACGATCTGAGTTTCGACCAACATGCGCTCGGCCAACGCCTGAGCTTCCCCTCGGGTGAGCACCAATGGGATATCTGTTTCAGATATTGGCAGCGACGATGTGCCAGGCAGGACGGCGTCAGCCATCGTTCCTTCGAAATCACCAGCGGCGCTTGTGTGATGCATAATCACCCGTCGGGGAACCTCCGCCTCCGGCGCTCGCTGTCGTTTGATTACGGGGCCATCTGCACGAATGAGGTCTGAGGTGCTTACGTGCGCTAGGGCCGAATTGGCACGCATCGAGAATACAAGCTTGCCGTTAAGCTCCGTTGCCTCGACAGCATGAGCGATCATCAGGGGCTGAAGATCCGCACGAGCGGATTGCACGCTCGAAATCGCGTAACCGCGCACGGTACCGAAAACCTGTGACACGTCGAAATCATCCAGACGACTTCCTATACAAATATCCGCTATGACCGTTGCAAGCGGCTGGTTGCCCGTCCGACCCGTAATCCAGTGACCCCGATCGTAGTTCTCTGCATCTGACCAAAAATCTTTCAACTCAGGAAAGTATGGCCATGGCCGTGTATCCCAGGCCCATGCAAAGCTGTGCGCCAAGTCGATCATCTGCCCTTCGAACGCTTCAGCTTCCGGATTTCGCGTTTTGTCACTCCAGTAATCGAGAATTGCGCGCAGATATTGCGCCTGCATTGTGTCGTCACGACGTCCGTTTGAATGATACGGAAGGCTCGACTCGGAAGATTTCTCATCGATGAACTTGTTGGGTTGGTTCGCCCCCTTGTCTATCGCCGCGCAGCCGTATTCCGTGAATCTGATCGGCTTGGAGCCAGGCTGCCAATCAGTCGGGATTATGTGGCGAGTACCATCGACCCGCTCGTGGTGCGCATTTGCCCACCAACTTTGGACATCCTTGTAGCGCCAAACCCATGCCTCACTATGGGCCAGATCGACAATCGGTTTACGGTTCTGAACCGAACGGTCCTCGGGGGTTGGATAATACCAGTCGAACCCTTCTCCACCCTCTATGTTGTCTCGGAGATATTCGAGCGAATGGCTGGATCGGTAAGCTAGATCCAGATGTTTTTCGCCATCACGCCAATCGGCAAGGGGCATGTAGTTATCAATTCCGATGAAGTCGATAGATGGATCAGCCCAAAGAGCATCGAGGTGAAAGTGCAGATTTCCACTGTCCGTAGGATGATACCCGAAATACTCCGACCAATCGGCGGCATATCCGATTTTTGTAGTTGGGAGAATGTCCTTCACATCGCGCGCGAGCTGACGCAGGGCATGAACTGCAGGAAATCTGTCACCGACGCCGCGGATCTGCGTCAATCCACGCATTTCCGATCCGATACAGAAGGCCTCGACGCCGCCGGCATCGGCGCAAAGCTGGGCATAATGGAGAATGAACCGCCGATACGACCAATCATCCTGCAGCTCGGTAGTTCCTGCAGCGGCCACAGGCTCCTCCCCCACGGAAAACCCGAAAAACCCTGCGACTTCCGTTTCGGCGGCTTCACTACGGTCGACCGATCCGTCGTGTCCGGGAGCGATGCTCGAGGTGATGCGGCCGCGCCATGGCAATTTCGCTTGCTCTGGTGCGCCCCAGGGATCCGGCAACCCGTTACCGACCAATTGTTCCATCAATATGAATGGGTAAATAGTCACATCAATGTTGGCTTCGTTCAGCGCTCGGATGGCTTCGATGACGGATGCGTCGCTGGGGGTGCCACCATAGATTGGTCGACCATCGACTGAAGGCATGACACCCGCTGTCGCGCGTGACATCCCGGCGACGGACCAAGGCATAGGGGTGCCATCGAAGACGCCCTGCTCGACCCGCGGTCGAATTTTGCACGAACCGCATCGCAGGTCGTTGCCGAACCATGACACGATCAACGAGGCAGATTTTAATTTCGGCAACTCTTCGGTCAGGTCGCGCAGGGAAACGCGGAGATCGGAAATTCCCTGTTTCGAATTGACGTTTGCCGAGTCCCGCAGTCCACCGCCGTAGTCATAGTGAACAGCCGTCGTGGCCAGAGAATATTCTCCCGTTCCGGGAACAAGTGCGACCCCTTCTATGAGGTGCGAGGCTGCAGGAACCTCGCCGGGCACAACCAGCGTTCGCAGCACCTCGAACGAAAAGTTCGGCACGCGGTTGCCGAAGGGTGTCAGGTCAAGATCCTCGATCACGACATAGGCGGTGCCGCGAAATGCCGGGGCGCGACCGACGCCATCGGTTGCCTCGATCAAGGAGTCGGGCAACTGGTCCTCGCCGCCCTTGTGCAGACGGAGTTGCAATTGATCGCGCGCGATCTCTGCACCGTCGGCCCAGATGCGTCCGATCCGCGTGATCTCCCCCTCGCAAAGCGCCATCGCAATCGAAATCGAGTAACTGAAATTTGTCTGGGACGGCGGTTTCGGCCCCCCCTTGCCGCTTCCTCCCGACTTGCTCCGGTGCTCCTTGAACCGGGTCGCCCAAATCACCTGCCCGCCAATCCGGACCCGCCCTACGACCCGTGGGATGACCGCCCCCTCCGAAGCACCGGTCAAGTGCAACCGGTCGATCCGACCGACTTCCACCGCCTCCGCCCCTGCGCCAAGCACGGATTGGTCGATAACCCGTCCGACAGTTGCGCCGACGGCCCGGCCGATGACCGCGGCTCCGACACCCAGAACCGATCCGCCGAAGCTGCCACCTACGGCTGCCCCGACCGCGCCGAGCATTAGCGTTGCCATTGTTGGTCTCCTTCCACGTCGAGGACGTCCGGGAAGCGGAAACGCGCCCTCACCCGTCGTAGCCACGGCTCGGACAGCGAACTCTCCACGACACCATGTCCTGAATAGGCATGAATGAATGTCGGCTTGCGGTCTGCGCTTCCGACCAGGCCCAGATGCTTGGCGATAGAACTGGTCCGCATTCGAAAGAGAATGAGCTGACCCGCGCCCAGCGGTTCATTCTGATCTATCCGCGTCAGATGCCGGAGTGCGGCCTCATAGAGAACTTCTTCATTCTGAGGCTCCGCCCAATCTTGGGTATAGGACGGAACCTCTTCCGGCTCCCGCCCATAGATTTCCCTCCAGACGCCCCGGACGAGACCAAGACAATCGGATCCCACGCCGATTAGCGACGCCTGATGGACGTAAGGGGTACCGATCCAGCGGCGCGCCACATCGACGACGACGCTCACAGCCGACCTCCATCGTTGCGTCCCGACCTGACAGGATATGCCATCAGCCAGTCTTCGCCCGGGATACTTGGAAAGCCCTGAAAATTAAGGACATTGTCGAATTTCTGCTGGCATGTACCCAGACGCTTGTCGCACCCCGCCTCAAGCCTCACGCGATCCCCCGGCTCGACGTCGCGACGCAGAGATCGCCAAAGTCCGATTTGTCGTCCGTCGCCCAGAGCGCGGTCGGTCTTGACCCGTTCGGACAGACCCGCCGCCTTTCCGGTAAGCACGCGCAGGAGACCTCGCTCGAACCACTTCGGCGCGAAATCATGCAGACCCTGAAGTTCGATCACCTGTCCCGCGGTCACCTGCACGACCGCGGTCTCGATCGCGTAAAGCGGGCCAAGGTGCTTGCGGCATCGACCATCGCCCAGGACAGCGTCGCAGCGTGTCTGATAGACCCTTCCGCGGACCCGGTTCAATGCCTCCGCCAATCCCCTGAGCTCGGCAGTGAATGCACCGTCTCCCCAGGAGATTTCGCCAATGGTGCCCCGAAACAGGATTTCGAACTGTAAGCTTTCCGCCCAATTGAGCAGATAGGCAGTGACCTCCGCTTCGTCCCAGATGCCCGCTCGGATGTCGTCCTCGCGGATGACATCATGGCTCAGGGCCCCCTGTGCCTGCACGTTGTCGACGGCGAGCCCGGTACTGGCCTGCAGCGCCCCTGCCGTCAGCCCCGATGAAGCGGAGCAAACGACCCCATCGACGTCGACCGGTCCGTCATGATCCGTGAATCCGAAGATTTCGCCATCCATGCGGCGGACGATCCAGGCCCGACACACCGTTGCGCTGCCACCCGCCATGTGCTCCGAAAGCGCGCTCATTGTCTCAACTCCAGCACCGGCACGTCAGGTATCTCACCAGCATTGAAGGAGGCGATCGAGATGCGGATGGCATCCGTGTCGAACCGCACCGGCACGTCGAACTCGAATCCGGCCGTGACATCCGCCCCTCCAGGCGGAGCTTCGACGAAGGTCAGCACGCCCGTCGACCAGTTCACTTCAAATCCGCCCGCGGTTTGCTCCTCATCCGCTATCCCCACCCGCACCGTCCCGTCGACAGGTTTGGTGATCGGACGAACATAGGTCTGCTGGCCCGACCGATAGGACTTGGAGATCTGAAAGCTGCGCGTCTGACCATCTCCCATCCCGATCGACTGATCGACATGCGACACGCGCGCCGAGGGTTTTCCGGATCGGAAATCCGCCCAATCCTTCCACCGAAAGCCATGCAGCCGCCCGCGCCGCGCCTCGAAGAACGCGATCACGTCACTCACATCATCGAGCGACTGCATCCCGAGCCCGGCATCGTAGCGACGCCGGGAATGCGCCCAGGGCGTGTTGCGCTCCTCGTGTCCGTTTGCCAGGGTCACGACCTCGGTCAGTCGTTCCGGCCCGCCGATGGATCCCAGCGACAGACGCGACGGAAATCTGATCTCATGAAATGACATGATCTCTCCCTTCAACGGTTGCGCGATCCGCGCGAAAGGGCGCGGGACATTTCGGCGGCGATCTGACTGCGCGAGCGCCGAAAGCCCTCGACATCTGGTGTCGAGATATTGATCTGAACGCTGACGGACCGGCCGCCCCCCGAGGTCTGCACCCCCAGGCGACCGTCGGGGCCACGCGACAGCGGCATGATGGCCTCGGGTCCCGCTTCGCCCATCAACCCGGTGCCGCCCCGCATCGGAAAGGTCGTCGGCGCACTTACGATGCCGCCATTGGCAAACGGCATGACTCGGCCCTGAGCAAAGCTGCCACCCTTCTCGAACGGCAGGACCGAGTTGAGCCCGTTTGCCAGCGCACCACCCAGGGCCTGACTGACCGGCCGGACCGCAGTGTTGTACGCTGCGTTCACCATCGAGCGCGCCAGACCGGTCAGCGCATTCGAAAGCTTCGATCCGTCGAAAACAACGCCATCGAAAGCGCGCTTCAACGATCCGCCGAAAGTGCGCGAAAGACCCTGCACCTCACGTTGGGTGTGCAGCATCTGTCCCTCCAGCGTTCCAAGTTCCGCCGTGAAGCGCGCCACGACGGCTTCGGAGCCGCCGAGCTTCGCTTCCAGCGCATCGAGCTTGTCGTCGAATGCCGCGTCGTCGTCCCTGTCGTACATTCTAGGTCTCCTGTTTGTCAGGGAAGCGCGCCGCCAGCGATTCCAGCCCGGCGCGGTCCATGGGCAGTCTTCCGTCCCCCCGGCCCAGCAGAAAGGCGAGTTCCGCCGGCGTCAGCGCCCAGAACTCGGATGGTTTGAGACCGAGCTCGCGCATCCCCGCCGCCATCAGCGAGGGCCAGTCGAAGCGCTCACTCATGAGTTTGGCAGCGCGAATGCCCGCCCGAGCAGCAGGGCTGCGACCCGGGTCGCCTCCACCGGGCCCCCCTCGATATCGGCATCGAGCAAGCGACCCGCGTCGCCGCGCCAGCCCCCCCCTCGAAGACCTGCAAGTAACAGGCGCGCCACATCTCGCGCCCGAAAGGCACCGTTCTCGAACCGCCCCACGAGCCCGACCAGACTGTCCGCCTCCAGAGAGTCCTCAAGTTCCGCCAGCGCGCCAAGCGTGAGCTTGAGCAGGTGGCGTTCTCCATCCAAGACGAGCGCCACCTCTCCCGCATAGGGATTTCCATCGTTCATCAGAGCGGCGTGAAGTTCAGCTCGGCAGCCGACGCGAGCGCGATTTCGTAGGTCGCCTCGCCGTCGTGGCTACCCCCGTATTCCAGCGACGTGATCTGGAATGCACCCTCGATGATCCCGAAATCCGGAACGATGACCTGGAACACCGGCATTCCGCCAGCGAAGAAAAACTGACGCATCCGCGCATCCGTCGACTCGTCCCGGAAAACACCCGATCCTGCGATCTGAGCGGATTTCACACCGCCGCCGCCCAGCAACTCGCGCCATCCGCCCACACTCTCGGTCGATGTCACGTCGATCGATCCTGCGTTGAACGTCAGCCGTGTTGCCCGCAGCCCTGCAACGGTGACGAAGACACCGTCTCCGTTCTCATCGACTTTCAGCAAAAGGTCTTTGCCCGCTTGCACACCCATCTCTTCATCTCCTTCAAAATGCAGTCTCAGGCGGCCCGATCATCGAGTCGGGCCCGAAACCAGAGGTCAATTCTTCGCGTCCCCTCGCCCTCGTCCCTGCGCGCCTCCGCCCGCACAAACCGCATCGAGACGAGACGTCCTCGGGTCAGCGGCAGGTCCGCGCCCGCGAGGCTGTCGCAGACCAGCGCGGCAACCGCCTTCGCCGCGACATAGCCGCCGCGCCGCGTCACCACGCTGACCCGCATCTGATGGATCGCGCCCTCGCCGCCCGAGTCCGACAGCCCCGTCGCCTTTTCGGGGCCCAGCGCCACGAACAGATCGGGAGCGGCATCGGGGACCGCGTCATAAACCGCGCCCGCCACTGTCGCGTCGATCGCCGGGTCTGCGGCGAGGCGGCGGTACACCGCCGTCTGGAGGCTTTCGCCCATCGCGTATGTCATCTTGTCATCTCCTCGCCCGGCATTTCCGCCGCCAGGATCACGAGCACCCGCCGATCTCCGTCATGCACGGCCTCAACCTCGAACACGCGACCGCCATCCAGCAATCGATCTCCGGGCAGCGGCCGCATTGGATGCGCTTCAGGCAGCTCATGCGTCGTTATCCGCAGTTGCAGGCGCGGCGTCCGACCGAACTCGGTATGCCGAAGACCGCCCGATCGCATCCGAACCTCGGCCCAAAGCCCGCCACGCGGGTCCCAGGAACGGACATATCCGCCCGCGCCGTCATCGAGCCGCATCTGCGCCTGCAGCTTCAGATGCCGATTGAACTTGCGCGCCATCAATGGGTCCCCCCGATCCGAACCGACCGGAACGGAGCCACCAGCGCCGCCGCCGCCTTGCCCAACCCGTGTCCCTCTCCCGCGTCGAGGGCCTCGGCCGTCAGCAGGACCGCCTGTTGCAGATCGTCCGGGATCGCGGACCAAGGTCCGAACCCGGCCCGCGCCGAAATGCGGAGCCAGTCGCCCTCCGCCACGGTCTGCTGCAGGATCACCACGGGATGGACGGCGTCAGGGGCCACCAGCGCATCGCCGAGGGGGATGGAGATGCCATTCCGCAACAGAAACACGCTCATGACGGCGTCGACCGGAGCAATCGGCAAGACGACCCGACATCCGCCGCGCGCCGTCCCGGACAGTACGAACTCGCGCCGGATCAGCGCTTTGCCGAGGCGGCGCTCGACCGTTCCGATGGCTGCCCGCAGCCGGAGACGCAACCGCGCCGAAACCCCCGGCACTTCGTCGTACCCATCGGCAAGCCGCATCTGGGCCGCCAACTGCTCAACCGGCAGCATCTCATCTGCGATTCCTTCGGAATCAATCACTGTCATCGCCATCGGTCTCTCCCCAAAGCCAGATTTTCATCGATATGTCGGACGGAACCGGCGCACCCTGCGTGCGGACCAGGCCGGGGGCCCGCCGGTTCCGCCCATCCCCCGCCGCAAGAGGCTGGGGAGGCCGGGAGGCCGTCCTCGGGGGACGACCCAACTCTCAGGAGGCGGTAAACTTCAGCAGCTTGATTGCCGCAAAGTCGGTGACGTCGCCGCCGACGCGCTTGGTCGCATAGAAGAGAACATGCGGCTTCGCGCTGAAGGGATCGCGCAGAACCCGCAGGTCGGGACGCTCGGCGACCGTATAGCCCGCAGCGAAATCGCCGAAGGCGATTGCGGTGGCGCCCGCACCGATGTCCGGCATGTCCTCGGCGACGAGCACCGCATACCCCATCAGTTGCGCCGGTTGGCCTGCGGTAAGGCTGTCGGTCCAAAGGAACCGGCCGTCGGCGTCCTTCATCTTCCGGACGGCGCCCGCGGTGCGGGAGTTCATCACGAACGTCGCATTCGCGCGGTACTTGGCGCCCAGTGCGTAGACCAGATCGACGATCGCATCCGCCGGCTTGTCGGCATCGAAATCGTCCGTCGCCCCGGTCGCCACGTAGCCGAGGCTGCCCCATTGCCAGCTATCGTTCGTGATCGCGGCGTAGGTCAGGAACCCCTTGGGCTTGTCGATGCCATCCCCCTTGATGAAGGCCGCGGATTCCGCGGTGGCGAACTTGTCGGCGATGCGCCCGGCAAGCCAGCCCTCGATGTCGAAGGCCGCATCGTCCAGAAGACGCTGCGACGCCTTCGGCATCGCCGAAAGCTCATGCAGCGGGATCGAGATCCGATCGAACAGCGGCGTCGAGCTCTCCACCGTCGTCGCCGATTCGGTGGCCCAGCCGGCGCCCAGTTCGGTGCGGTCGACGAGCACGTCGTACGACGTCGCGTCGACGTTCACGACCGAGGCAATGGACCGGATCGACGCCGACGACCGCAGGACCGACTTCACGTTCTCCGCCGTCTGCGGATCGACGAGATAGCCGCCTTCCGCCGACACGGCGGTGTTCATCGCCTTGCCGTCCAGCGAAAGCGCTCGAAGGCCGTCGTCGTCACCCGAGCGCAGATAGGCGTCCATCGCCTTCTGGTGGGGGGCTTCCGTCATGTCGGCGGCGGCGAGTTGGGGACGTTGGGACTTGTAGTTCATGGTCAGCCGCTCTTCCTGTTGCTGCATCTTGCGGGTAATTTCTTGGCGAAAGCCCTTGAAATCGCTGACCAGTCCGGCCAGCGCCTCGGTGACTTCCCCGACGCCGTCATGGCTCATCGGGTTCTCCTTTCAGGTGATCGGCGCTGTCAGTCGCGCGCCAGTTCCAGACGCGCGGCCTCGATTGACCGCGCCAACTCACGCAAGGGGTTAGCCTTGGCCCCCACCCGCGCACTGGGCAGCATCGGAAATGTCACGAGGGACACCTCCCAAAGCTCCAGTTCCCTCAGAAGCCTGCGCCCCTGAGTATCCTTGCCGGCCCGCTTGACCGTGTAGCCGATGCTCAGGCCGTCGAGCGCACCCGCCTCGATCAGCGCAGCCGCCTCGCGGGCCTTGCCCACGCCGGGCAGCAGCCGCCCGCTGACAAAGAGGCCGCGCGCGTCTTCCCGGACCTCGTCCCAGACTCCGATGACCTGCGCCGGGTCGTGCTGCCACAGCATTCTGACCCGCCGCCCCTCGGTCGCCATCCGGGCGAGGCTGTCGCAATAGGCACCCGGTTCGACGATGTCGCGACCGGTGTCCTCGACCCCGAACCACGACGCGTAGCCCGTGATGCGGGCACCCTCCTGCAACCGCACCGAGGTATCCCCCTGCGCGAACTTCCGTTCCAGCATCATTGCAATCTCCTCGTTGAAGCCTCGCCCGCCCGGTTCGGGCGGACGTCAGCTTCGGTAGAATTCCGTCATCGTGATCCACAGCGGATGGCATCGGTGCATTGCGAAGGCTGTCGTTTCCTGCAGGCTCCAGAGCCCCAGGATCTGCCAGGGCCCGTCACGGTGGAACCCGATCGGTCGCGTCAGGGACTGCGGCGGCTCCGTTGCGTTCGGCTCGAATCTCACCGGAAAGCGCGTCGGACCGGCATACCAGGCCAGCCCGAGAAACTCGCACTGGCGCCGCTTACGGAACTCCAGGTGGAACTCCACGCCGGCCCTGTTGGCTGTCTCGGCGAAAACCCTTGTCTGGCTGAATACCGGAAACAGCCGGGTCTCGACGATCGGACCGACCGAAAAGACCGCCGGCGTCAGTGCCATGCAGACACCGATCGCCAACAGCGCGCGCGTGATGTGTCTGAGCTTAAGCACTGAAGATACCTCCCTTCAGCAGGAACGACATGAAGCCCCCCACGATCGCCGCCATGATCAGCCAGGCCAGGCGTGAAATCAGCGCGTCGATCCGATCCAGCCGCCCGTCGATCTGGCTGAACCGCCGCTCCAGCAGCTTCTGCTTCTCCTCGTTCACGGCCCGATCGGTCTCCGCCCGCACCGCCATTCCCTCCAGAACCGCCAATCGCGCATCGAGATGATGGAATGTCGCTTCGGGGTCCTTGAACGGTGCGTAGAGGAACCGGGACCCGACGCCTGATCGCTCCGCACTCATGTGTTCGCCATAGGCGGCAGCCCGAGCATCTGCCTCTTCTCCACCGCGGTCAGGAAATCGGCCGAGGCGATCCGCCCCCATTCCGCGTCCCGCTCGGATTGCAGCGCGGGCACCCGGTCGCGGTCCACGCCGAGGCAGACGTCCACGCCGGCGTGCTGGCCCAGCCAATGCGCCAATGCATCGGCCACCTTCGACACCAGGGGCAGGACCGTCAGGCGATAGAATGCCCGGTTCGCCTCCACGTAGTTGGCGTAGGTCGCATCCCCCGGGATCCCGAGCATCATCGGTGGCACGCCGAATGCGGTCGCGATCTCCCGCGCGGCCGCCTCCTTGGTCTTCTGGAACTCCATGTCGCTGGGCGAGAATCCCATCGGCTTCCAATCGAGCCCGCCATCCAGCAGCATCGGCCGCCCCGCGTTCCGGGCGCCCTGGTGCTGCGTCTCCAGCTCGAACGACAAGCGATCGAACTGCTCCTGGGTCAGCCCCTCGCCGCCGTTCACGATGGCCCCCGAGGGCCGGGCAGCGTTATCGAGCAGGCCCTTCGACCAGATCGAGGCCGCGTTGTGCACCTCCACCGCGGTCGCTGCCGCCTGCATCGGACTGAGACCGTAGTGGTCGTCCTGCGGGTGGAACGACCGCACATGACAGATCGGCGAGACGTCGCCCACCCGGAACCGATGCGCCCGTCCGCCGACTGTGTAGTCGTATCCGATGGGCCAGCCGTCCGACCCGGGCACCACCGCCATCCGGTCCGAGCGCAGGACGTGCAGTTCGACAGGAAGACCGCCGCCGCCCACCGCCTCGACATAGCCGTTCCCCGAAAGCAGCAACTGCCCGAAGAGCGCCTCGAAGAACTCTCCCCGACCCTGTGCGCCGTTCGGCCGCGACAGCAGCGACAGTGCCGGATGCACCTCCATCCGCCCGTCCGCATCCGAGCAGACTAGCGGCACGGCCGCCGCCGCTTCCGCGATCAGCTTCACGGCCCGGAAGCCGATCGGATTTCCGGTGAATCCCAACCGCGTCAGCGTCGCCGCGTCCCGCGGGGCCCAGACCGCCCGCCCGCCGCTGCCCATCGCAACCAGACGCCCGGTGGCCGACGCCTTGACCTGTGGTGCCGAAGCATCCTTCCGTCCAAATCCGAACATCGTCCGTCCTTCCGTAACGCTCAAAAAGAAAAGGGCCCCCAAGGGGCCCGGCATCGGTATCCCGGCTACAACTGACGTATGCGCGGCCCCGATCGGTTCGCGTCCGGGTCCAGCATCGCTGCCCAGATCGCCCAGACGAGCGCGTCGACCCGGTCCGGCGATCCGGTCCCCCGGTATCCGCCGACCGTCATGCGGCACATCTGATCCTCGAGCGCGCCCAGGCCCCGGACATGCCGCACCTTCCCCTGCTCGTAGAGCGCGGCCACCGGCTCGGCCCGCGCCGATTTCCCCTTGCGCGCCGTCACCTTGCGGTAACTTACCATCGGTGCCACTTGCCGGAGCACCGCTTCGATCATGTCGCCGCCCTGGTTGCCCTCCGCGACGACACGGTCCGCGTTCCACCGGGCATAGGCCCCGGCTACCGCCTGCGCCCACTGCGTCGGCGACGAGGCCGAAACGCTCGCATCCTCGAGCACGTAAGCCCGCCAGTCGCGCGGCGTGCCCTTGGCGACCACGCCGACGACCACGATGCCCGTCTCGTCCGCAGCCCCGCCCGACGTCACCGCTGGGTCGACGCCGATTAGGATCCGGTCCATCGCCGGCACCGCCCCGACCCGGACGCCGTCCAGCGCCGCCGTGCTCCACAGGGCGCCCTCCTCGTCCTCCAGCAGCATCCCTTCCAACTCCTGCCGCCCCAGCCGGGTGCCGCCGTAGCGTTCCAGAACTTCCGTCAGGAAGCTCTTCGCCAGATTTGCCCGGTTCGCCTCGGTCGGGGCATGGGTCAGGACCGTCGACGACCGTGCGAGGATCTGCCGGAGAACCGGCACGTTCTTCGGCGTCGTCGTCACCACCGCCCGCGGGCTGTCGCCCAGACGCAGGCAGAACTGGAGCATGTCCCAGGCCTCCTCGGCCCGCGTCCATTTTGCCAGTTCGTCCACCCAGGCCGCATCGAACTGGGGTCCGCGAAGCGCCTCGAAATCATGTGCGGAAAAGGCCTGCGCTTCCGCTCCGTTCGGCCAGACCAGCTTGCGCTGGCCCGCCTTCCACACGGGGCGTCGATCGGGCGGGGAACACGACAGGATGCCGCTCTCCCCTTCGATCATCACGTCCCGCACCTGTTCGTAGGTCTCGCCGACGAGCGCGACCCGCCGCGCCCTCCCCGCCTGCAAGGGCAGAGCGCCCTTCACCTGCGCCCGCACCCACTCGGCCCCGGCGCGGGTCTTGCCCGCGCCGCGCCCTCCCATGATCACCCAGGTCCGCCAATCCCCATCCGGCGGCAACTGATGATCCAGCGCCCAGAAATCGAAGAGATAGGGCAGCGCCGCCACCTCCTCGTCCTTCAGTTCAGTCAGGAACCTTTCCCGTAGAGAGGCTGACGCGCAGGCTATCGAGACGGCTCCGAATCGCAGCGCGTAACTTGTCGTAATCGGAACCGCTTCCCCCTCGCTGGATATGCAGGACATCCTTCAGCTTCCCCTCTTCCGTCAGCACCCCCTGGATCGACCGGGCCAGATCGCGCTGAAGCGCGTCCAGTCCGACCGCTTTGAGGTCTTCGCTGGGTTTGTCGTTCAACTCGTCCAGTCTTCGCTGCAGCACCTGCCGAAGCCCCTCCATGCCCGCCAGTGCGGCCTGGACACGCGCTTCGACCCCGCTTGCGATTGCCTCGCCAGCGGGTTCCCCCTCGTCATCCCTCATTCGAACAAGCTCCGTGCAGTTAGAACGCTTGGTCCGCACGACGTAAGAGATCGACCCAAGCGCCCCGGTCACCCCGGTTCGCCTCGCCCATTTCTTCCAGCTTGCCCTTAAGATGTTTTCGAGCGCCCGGCGGGTCAACACAAAATCGACCAGCTCCATCGATTTTCCGGCAGGACCGCAAATGGCTTTGAAAACATAACCTTGCGAAAACCCACGCGGCGTGACGGCCCGCAGACGAGATAAGGGCGACCGCGGCCCCACATATCCTTGCCCGGGTTGCCCCGGTCAGTTTCCGGACACGGCCCCCTGCGCCGCTTCGATCGCCCGCCACGTCGCGACATTCCGGTTATGCTCGGCCAACGTCTCCGCGAAGGCATGCCCCCCCGTCCCGTCCGCCACGAAGAACAGGAACTCCGTCTGCTCGGGGTCGAGGGCGGCGCGGATCGCTTCCGCACCCGGATTGGCGATCGGGCTCGGTGGCAGCCCGTCGATCACATAGGTGTTGAACGGCGTCGCCGCCCGCAATTCCGACTGCCGGATGCCGCGCCCCAGCGGTCCCCGCCCCTCGGTGATGCCGTAGATCACCGTCGGGTCCGTCTGCAGCCGCATCCCCTGCTCCAGACGGTTCGAGAACACCGCCGCCACCCGCCGCCGCTCGTCGGGAATGGCGGTCTCCTTTTCGACGATCGACGCCAGCACCAGCGCTTCCTCGGGGGTCGAGATCGGGATGCCCGGCGCGCGCGCAGCCCAGGCGTCCGCAAGGATGCGTTCCTGCGCCACCCGCATCGCGCTCACCAGGGCCTCCCTCGCCGAACCGCGCTGCACATCGTAGGTATCGGGCGCCAGCACGCCCTCCGGCGGCACCGGCACCTCGCCCTCGAGAAAATCCGCCCCTTTCAGCCCTTCGACGACCTCCCAGGACGTGAGCCCCGGCGCCACGGCCACCCGCCAAGTGATCGGCACCTCGCGTTCGAGCAGCGCCGCATACTCCTCGGGCAGGGCGTCGCCCGGTGCGAAGGTCGCGACCTCGTTGGCCTCCGCCTGCCCCGCCACCCGCTCCCGCACCCGGATCTCGTTACCCTGCGAACGTATCACGTAGGTCACGCTATAGGGCGCGACCGACGCGCCCCCGGTCGTCACGATCTCCAGAACCTGCGGCATCGAGGCTCCGGGCGGTATCTCGTAGGTGCCGAACTTGAGCTGTTCCTCCTGACCCGAATATCCCGTGCCGATCCGGAAGACGCTCCCCGACGAAATGATTCCCTCCGCCTCGAGCCGGGTGGAGACATCGCGCATGCTGGCGCCGCGGGGCACCTCGAAGAACCGCGCCTCGGCGAGCGGCCCGGGCGCGGCCCATCTCGATTTCCCGATCTGCACCACCGCCGCCAGAGCCAGGACGAGGACCACGGCGAGCGTCAGAGCGTTGGCAGCAATATGTTTCCACATCAGTAGGATATGCCTTGAAGTTAAACCTTGCCGATGACGAGCGACGCGTTTGTGCCACCGAACCCGAAGGAGTTCGACAGGGCCACATCGATCCTGCGCTTCTCGGCGGTCATCGGCGCAAGCGACAGCTTGGCCTCCACCGCCGGTCGCTCGAGGTTCAGCGTCGGCGGCGCCACCTGGTCGCGCAACGCCAGCAGGCAGAAGATCGCCTCCACCGACCCCGCCGCCCCCAAGAGATGCCCGATGGCGGACTTGGTGGACGACATCGTGGCGTTCGCCGCATGGGCGCCCAGCACCCGTTGCACGGCACCGAGCTCCAGCGTGTCGGCCATGGTCGAGGTGCCGTGCGCATTGATGTAATCGACGTCGCCGGCCCCGAGCCCCGCCCGCTTCAGAGCCGCCCGCATCGCCCTTTCGCCGCCCTCGCCATCCTCGGACGGCGCCGTGATGTGATAGGCGTCGCCCGAGAGCCCGTAGCCGAGGATTTCGCCGTAGATCTTCGCGCCGCGCGCCTTGGCATGCTCGTATTCCTCCAGCACGACGATGCCCGCGCCCTCGCCCATCACGAAGCCGTCGCGGTCCACGGAATAGGGCCGCGACGCCTTCGCCGGGTCATGGGCCCACTTCGTCGAAAGCGCCTTGCAGGCATTGAACCCGGCGATCCCGATCTCCGAGATCGGGCTTTCCGCCCCGCCCGCGACCATCACGTCCGCATCGTCGAGCGCGATCATCCTTGCCGCGTCGCCGATGGCATGCGCGCCCGTCGAACAAGCCGTCACGACAGCGTGGTTCGGCCCCTTGAAGCCGAACCGGATGCTAACCTGCCCGCCGACGAGGTTGATGAGCGACGATGGAATGAAGAACGGCGACACCCGACGCGGGCCCCGCTCCTTCAGCAGCACCGCCGTCTCCGCAATAGTTTGCAGCCCGCCGATGCCCGACCCGATCATCACCCCGGTCCGCAGCTTGCCTTCCTCGCCGGGGGTCCAGCCGGAATCCTCCACCGCCTGAACCGCCGCCGTCATGCCATAGAGGATGAAGTCGTCGACCTTGCGCTGGTCCTTCGGCTCCATCCAGTCGTCGGGGTTGAACGAGCCGTCGCTGCCGTCGCCGCGCGGGATCTCGCAGGCATAGGTCGTCGCCAGACGCGACGCATCGAACCGCGTGATCGGTCCCGCCCCGGACTCGCCCGCGATCAGCCGCCGCCACGTCGCCTCGACACCGCAGGCCAGCGGCGTCACCATTCCCAGTCCCGTCACGACCACACGGCGCATCTGCATTCGGCCCATCTCCCCAGCGTTCGGCATTTCCTACACGCCACCTCCGAGGGGAGCAATGTCGCCCGCCTCAGCGCCCCTCGAACCGCGCGGGCCGCTTCTCCAGAAACGCCGTCACCCCCTCCTCGAAGTCCAGCGACCGCCCCGCCTCGCCCTGCAGGCGCGCCTCGAGCGCCAGTTGCGCGGCCAATCCGTTCTCGAAACTGGCCCGGATCGCCGTCTTGACGTTGCGGTAGGCGAGCGATGGCCCGCGCGCCAGATGTGCCGCCCGCTCGCCACAGACCCGCGCGAACTCCGCGTCCGGCACCGCCTCCCAGATCATCCCCCAGTCGCTCGCCTGCCGTGCGCTCACCGGCTCCGCGAATAGCGCCGCCCCCATCGCCTTTGCCACCCCGATCTGCCGCGGCAGCCAGTATGTCCCCCCCGCATCGGGGATCAGACCGATCCGCGTGAAGGCCTGCAGGAACACCGCGCTCTCCGCCGCGATCACTACATCGCAGGCCAGTGCCAGGTTCGCGCCGGCCCCCGCCGCCGCTCCATTCACCGCGGCGATCGTCGGGATAGCACAGTCGAAGATCGCCATCAGCATCGGCTCGTATTCCTCCCGAAGCGTCCGCTCCAGATCGAGCGTGCCCGGGCTCGCCCGGTCCCCGAGATCCTGCCCCGAGCAGAACGCGCGGCCACTCCCGGTCAGCACCAGCACCCGCGCCGTCGTCTCCGCCGCCCGCACCGCATGCAGGATCTCCGCGCGCATCCGCGTCGACAGTGCATTCCTCACCTCGGGCCGATCGAGCGTCAGCGTGGCGATCCCGCCCTCTTCGCGCAACCTTATCGTCTCGTAGTCCACCGCCTCTCCTCCTGTCGGCACCGGCGACGCCGTCTCGCCCGGCGACGGATCACCGCCGCGCCGGCTCGTCCATCAACTCTGCCAGCCGGACCTCCTCATCCTCCGACAGCGCCTCGACAGCCGGCCGCTTGCGCGCCACCGCCACGCCCGCCGCCACGCCGCCGAGCACCAGCAATGCCAGCGGTGCGCCCCAAAGGATCAGATTCGCGCCGCCGACTTCCGGGTCGAGCAATACATATTCCCCATAGCGGTCCACCAGCGCCTGGGTCGCAGCCGCGTCGCTGTCTCCCGCCACCAGCCGCTCGCGCAGCAACAGCCGCATCTGCCGCGCGATGTCCGCGTTGCTCTCGTCGATCGACTCGTTGCGGCACACGACGCATCGCAGATCCTTCGACAGGGCCCGCGCCCGCGCCTCGAGGCCCGCATCCTCCAGCACCTCGTCCGGCAACACCGCGAAAGCCGGCGTCGCCAGGAGCGCCATCAGGGCCGCGCCCCACCAGATCATTCCGCCGCCACCGGCGTCACCGCCCGCCGCGCCCCCGCGGCGACCCGGTAGCGCCGGTCGCAGAGCGAGATCAGCCCGCCCAGCGCCATGATGATCGCTCCACCCCAGATCCAGTTGGCGAACGGCTTGACATAGACCCGCACCGCCCACCCCCCGGCGACCTGAGCGTCGCCGATCACCACGTAGAGGTCGCGCGTGAAGCCGCTGTCGATGCCCGCTTCCGTCGTCGGCATCCGCGCCACCGGATAGATCCGCTTCTCGGGGTAGAGCCGGCCCAGCGGCCGTTGTCCCTCGCGCGCCACGAGGGTGGCGCGGGTGGCGATGTAGTTCGGCCCCTGCACCTGCTCCACGCCCTCGAGTTCGACCTCGTAGCGACCCACCGTCAGCCGCTCGCCGATATCCAGCGCCGCGATCCCCTCGTCCTGCCACGCCGTCAGCGCCGCAACCCCGAAGATCGTGATCCCGAGCCCGCCATGCGCCAGCGCCTTGCCCCAGTCCGCCCCCGGCAACCGCAAGAGCCGCCCGGCCCGCTCCGACAGGTCCCCCCGCCCGGTCCGCGTCGCCAGATCGACCACCGCGCCGACGACCAGCCAGACGCCCAGCGCCGCGCCGAGGGGTCCACCCAGCGAGCGCCCCGTCTGCATCGCCCAGACCAGCCCGGCCACCGCCAGCGCCAGCAGCGCCACCGGCCAGAGCGACCGGACGTTCCCCAACCGCCCCCGCTTCCACGGCAGCATCCCGCCCAGCGGAAGCACCGCCCCCAGCGCCACGACGAAGGGCGTGAATGCCGCGTTGAAGAACGGTGGCCCCACCGAAAGCGTCCGCTCGAACATCAGTTCCGCCACCAGCGGCCAGATCGTGCCGATGAACACCACGAAGGCCGACACCACCAGGAGCAGATTGTTGACCACCAGCGCCGACTCGCGGCTCACGACGCCGAACACCCCCCGCGCCTGCATCGCCGGCGCGCGCAGAGCATAGAGCGCCAAAGCCCCGCCGATGAACACCGCGAGGATCAGCAGGATGAACACCCCGCGCTCGGGGTCGTTGGCGAAGGCATGCACGCTCGTCAGCACGCCCGAGCGCACGATGAACGTTCCCACCAGCGAGAACCCGAACGCGAGAATCGCCAGCAGGATCGTCCAGGCCTTCAGCGCCTCCCGCTTCTCGACCACGATGGCGGAATGCAGCAATGCGGTGGCGATCAGCCACGGCATGAAGCTCGCGTTCTCTACCGGGTCCCAGAACCAGAACCCGCCCCAGCCGAGCTCGTAGTAAGCCCACCAGGAGCCCAGCGCGATGCCGATCGTCAGGAACAGCCAGGCCGCCAGCGTCCAGGGCCGAACCCAGCGCCCCCAGGCCGCATCGACCCGTCCCTCGAGCAACGCCGCCACCGCAAAGCTGAACGCCATGCTGAGGCCGACATAACCGAGGTAGAGAAACGGCGGATGGAACGCGAGGCCCGGGTCCTGCAACAACGGGTTCAGGTCCTCGCCGTTGAACGGCGGCCGATCCAGACGCACGAAGGGGTTGGAGGTGAAGAGGATGAACGCGTAGAACGCCACCCCGATGCTCGCCTGCACCGCCAGCACCCGCGCCTTCAGCGTCTCCGGCAACCGGTCGCCGAACACCGCCGCCGCCGCGCCGAACGCCGCGAGGATCAGCACCCAGAGCAGCAGCGACCCCTCGTGGTTTCCCCAGACGCCGGACACCTTGTAAAGCAGCGGCTTGTCGGTATGCGAGTTCTCGACCACCAGCCGCAGCGAGAAATCCGAGGTCACGAAGGCATGGGTCAGCGCTGCGAAGCTGCAGCCCACCAATGCCACCTGGACCAGCGCCGCGGGGCCGGCGACCGCCATCCAGCCGGTCCAGCCCCGCCAGGCGCCCAGCGCCGGCACCAACGTCTGCACGATGGCCACCGAGAAGGCGGCAATAAGGGTGAAGTGACCGAGTTCCGCGAACATGGCGGACACCTACGCCAACCGGAGCCGTCCGCCAATGCCCCGCGACCGAGCGCCACGCCTCGGTTACGCCCCGGTCACGCCCCGATCACGCCAACGTCAGGTCATTTGGCCTTTCCCTGCCAGTCCCGCAGGGCGGCATTCGTCTCCCCCGCCGCCGCCGCGGCGGTCTCCTCGTCGTCCGCATGCCACGCGGAATTGACGGGCTCCGCCCGCATGGTCACGGTCGGAGCGGAGGGGCGAAGATAGTGCAGCTCCCGGACCCCGAAATAGAACCCGACGATCGCGCCGAGCAGCCACCAGAGCGGCTCCGGCACATGGTTCAGCCCCTGCATGCGCACGCCGAACCCGATCGGCTCGGCCATCGCATAGACGAACAGCCCCAACGTCCCCATCGCCAGCATCGGCCGCGGCAGCCGGTTCAGACCGTCAATGAAGCGGTCGAACATGCCCCGCCGTTCGAGCGCGAACTCCGCCGTGAGCTGCTCCAGCGCCGCCGCGCGCCCCTCGTGGTCCAGCCGCTGGCCTTCCGTCGCATTGGGCACGAACACCTGCGACAGCTCCTGCGCCGCGCGGCCCAACGCCCCCACCGCGCCGCTTCCCCCGATCAGCCCCGACATCATGCCCATTTCAACGTCCTCGCCCGATGCTGTGCCTCCGCCAGACGGTAGCGCGGCGAGATGAACTCCTCGGCCCGGACGATCCACCCGCCCTTGCCGCCATCCCGCCGGCGCGCGAACTTGCGCAGGGCCGGCCGGCCGTCGGCCAGCGCGTAATACCAGTTCCGCCGCGCGATCCCGTAGGCATCGACGATATGATCCGGCGCGGCCGCCGCGGCCGCCGCAGCCGCCGCCGCCGTCTGCGGCCCGAGCTTGCCGTCCACGGCCACCCGGTGCCCCATCTCCGACAGCAGCCGCTGCAGGATCCGGATCGCATTCGCCCCCGAGTTGACGTTCATGTCGAAGACCTGCGGCCGCAGCGCCTCCGGCAGTTGCGCGATCCGCGTCCGGCGGTAGTAGCGATCGATGAAGATCTCGACCGCCCGCGTGCGCGGCAGGGCCCGCACGTCCTTCGCATCCACGTCCCCGTCACGATCCAGGTCCAGCCCGAGCTCGCGCATCGTGTGAATGGTGACGCCGTGATTCGTCGCGCCGCCCGGATCGTCCGGATCGTTCACGTAGCCGCCCTCCCGGGCGACGATCTCTTCCGCGATGGTGCGAACCGACAACATGGCCCGACCCTCCCATGCTCATTGGTTTCCAGAACATCGGAAGATCGCCACGAGCGGTTAACGGACCGTTAGCGCGCGCTGCGCCGCTACTCCGTGCGCACCGCCGTCAGCGCTACATCCACCGCCACGCCGAACCCCACCGAGCTTTCGTCGGGGTAGGTCTCCCCCATCCCGAAGTCGCGCCGGTCCAGCGTCACCTGCCCCGCCATGACCGCCCGCCCGCCCTCCAGAACCAGCGTGAACGGCAGCGACAGCGGCACCGTCACCCCGCGCAGCGCCAGGGTGCCCTCGGCCACGAACCCCTCCGCCGCGGGCAGGATCTCGCCCTCGAACGTCGCCGCGGCAAAACCCTCCGAGTCGAGGAAACCCGCGGAAGTCGCCTGTTCGGACACCGAGCCCAGCGTCAGCGACCCCGTCGCCACCGACACCGCCACGGCCCCGTGCGTGCCGTCCGCCCGCACCTCCTCGTCGAAGTCGATGTCCGCCCGCCAGTCCGCGAACGCCCCGGTCACCGGGCTGCCGAGCTGCGCGACGGTGATCGAGAGCAACCCCTCCTCCACCGTCCAATCCGAAGCCACCGCCGCCCCGGCCTGCTCGGTCTGTTCCTGCCCCGCCACCGCCTCCGCCGGCGCCGGAACCAGCCATAGCCCGACCCCGAGCGTCGCGCCCCATACGCCCAGCGCCGCCAGCAACGGCACCGCACCGGCCCGCGAAGCCTCCAGCCGCCCCGGCTCCTCGCCCCGCCACATCCGCGCGAATGTCGCGTCCCGGTCCACGACAACGTGCTTCACCGCCCCCGCCACATGCAGCAGCACGGAGACCAGAAGCACCGTCACGAAGGTCACGTGCAGCGTCGCCAGCACCTCCGCCAGTCGCGCGTCCTGCGGCACGAAGGGCAGCTCCTGCCCGAACGGCCACCAGATCGGCGCGAACCCCGTCGACGCCGCATGCCCGGACCACCCGAGCAGCGGCACCAGCACGAGCGAGCCGTAGAGCAACCAGTGCACCGCCGCCGCCAGCATCGCTTCCGCCCCGCCGTGCAGCGGTTGCGGTCGGGGCTGGCTCATCGCCCAGCCGATCCGCGCCAGCGACACGAAGAAGATCGTCACCCCCACGGTCTTGTGGAAACTGAAGAGGAACGCCTTGCGCGCCAGCGCCGCGTCGCTGTCGAACTCCGCGTCGTAGGCAAGCTTGCCGAGCACCGCCGCCGTCACGATCAGCAGCGCGATGGACCAGTGGAACGCCCGCTCGACCCAGCCATAGGTCGAGACGCTGTTGGTGGCGGCGGTTCTGCGTGTCATGGCGATCTCCCGAACGTGGACGCATTCTAGCAGCGGCAGCGGCGGCGGTAACTCCCGCGCGCGCACAGCCGGGCTGCGCGACGGGGTTCACATGGCACGACCCGCCCGCTAGACCGGCACGAACGAGAGGAAACCACCATGCGCAGGGCATTCGTCTTTCCGGGCCAGGGCGTCCAGACCATCGGCATGGGACAGGCTCTCGCCAAGGCCTATCCCGCCGCCCGCGCCGTCTTCGCCGAAGTCGACGAGGCGCTGGGCGAGAACCTCTCCGCCCTCGTCTGGGAGGGCGAGATCGAGGCCCTCACCCTCACCCGCAACGCCCAGCCGGCCCTGATGGCCACCTCCATCGCCGCCTTGCGCGCGCTCGAAGCCGAGGGCCTCGTCGTGGCCGACCACGCCGCCTGCGTCGCCGGCCATTCGCTCGGGGAATACAGCGCCCTCGTTGCCGCGGGCTCGCTCGACCTGGCCGATGCTGCGCGCCTCCTGCGCATCCGGGGCGAAGCGATGCAATCGGCCGTCCCGGTGGGCGTCGGCGCCATGGCGGCCCTCCTCGGCCTCGACTTCGACGCCGCCCGCGCCATCGCTCTGGAAGCCGCGCAGGGCCAGACCTGCCAGGCTGCCAACGACAACGACCCCGGGCAGGTTGTCGTCTCCGGCCACCGCGAGGCCGTCGAACGCGCCCTCGAAATCGCGAAGGCGCGCGGTGCCAGACGCGCCATGCTCCTGCCGGT
>JBBQDX010000023.1:0-24768 GCA_038320125.1 Rhodobacterales bacterium
GCCTCGAGGCGCCTGGCCAAACGGCCGGCGGGCGCGTGTCCGAAATTACACATGAACTGCCCCATCCCGGGCTGTCGAGGATTTCGGGTTTACAGGTGAAGCGCGAACAGTTCGGCATCGCTGAAAGGGTTCGCGAGGGGAAACAGGTGCATAGCCAGAATCCCGTCGGCAAGCGAATCGGTGCGGAGCACATCCGTCCGAATTATCCGGCCCCTGTTCCGAATCTCCGGCTTTACTTCGCGTCGCTCACACCCCGGAGGACGGCTCAGGGGGATGAAGTGGCATGGCGGTCCACCCCCGCCCCCTTCGCCGTCGTCTCACGCCATTCCGGAGGCCACCAGATCGCGCGCGAGGGCGGCGAAGGCGTCGGCCATCGGCCCCTCGCCCAGGGCCACCGGCGCGCCGGCGTCGCCCGAGAGCCGCGTATCGAGGTCGATGGGCAGCGCGCCGAGGAACGGCAAGCCGAGACGGGCGGCCTCCGCCCGAACGCCGCCGTGGCCGAAGATATGCGCCTCGTGCCCGCATGCGGGGCAGTGGAACAGCGACATGTTCTCGATCAGCCCCAGCACCGGCGTCTTCATCGTGGCGAACATGTCGAGGGCCTTTCGCGCATCGATCAGCGCCACGTCCTGCGGCGTGGAGACCACGATCGCCCCGTCGACCACCGCCTTGGTCCCCAGGGTGAGCTGCACGTCGCCGGTGCCCGGCGGCAGGTCCACGATCAGCACGTCGAGGTCGCCGCCGGCATGATGCGTCCACGCCACCTGCCCCAGCATCTGCTGCAGCGCGCCCATCAGCATCGGGCCACGCCAGACGACGGCCTTGTCCTCCGGCAGCATCAGGCCGATCGACATCAGCGTCACGCCATGGGCCTGCAACGGGATGATCGTCTTGCCGTCGGGCGAGGCCGGGCGTTGCGTGGCCCCCATCATGCGCGGCTGGCTCGGCCCGTAGATGTCGGCGTCGAGCAACCCGACGCGGCGCCCCTGCCGCGCCAGCGCAACGGCAAGGTTGGCCGAGACGGTGGACTTGCCGACGCCGCCCTTGCCGCTGGCGACGCAGATCAGACGCTTCACGCCCGCGACGCGCTTCGGCCCGTCCTGCGGCGTCGGGTGGCCGCCGATCTTGAGCGACGGCGGCGCCTTCTCGGCCGTGGGGGCCGTCAGCACCGCTTGCACGCGGCCGGCCCCCGGCAGGGCCTGCACCACCCGTTCGGCGGCGTGGCGCATCGGTTCCATCACCCGCGCGACCTCCGCCGACGGCGCCTCGATGACGAAGCGGACCGCATCTCCCTCCACCATGAGCGCGCGGATCAGGTCGCGGGAGATCAGGTTGCCGCCGTCCGGTATCTCGATGGTCGCCAGGGCGCGGGTAACGTCGTCTCGGGTCAGGGGCATGCTGGAACTCCGGGCGGTTGGGGTCGCCCCGTCAGGTGGCCCGCCCGCGCCCGGAACGCAAGACGACGGTGGCGGAGACGACCGCGCCAAGGGCTCCTGCCCAGACAAGGACGGCCTGCAGGCCGAAGATCGACGCGAGCCATCCGAGCGCCCCCGACCCGAGTGCCACCGCGCCAATGCCGACCACGACCCAGAGCGACATCACCCTTCCGCGCAGATGGTCGGGCAGATCCTCCTGCACCGCCGCCTGCAACCCGACGCCGCAGAACGTCGAGGCGAAGCCGAGAACGGCGGTCCAGGCGAGCGCGCCGCCCCAGCTTGGCGACAGCCCGAGGGCCGCGAGCGAGGCCACGCCCGCCACCAGCACGGCGCGGGTGACCGGCGGGATGCCGCCCTGCCCCGCGCCCGCCGTCTTGGCCAGCGCCGCCACCAGCGCGCCGGCCCCCGCCGCCGCCGTCAGGAAGCCCAGGCCCTCGGCGCCGCGCGCGTGCACCCCCTCGGCCATGACCGGCAGCAGTTCGAGATAGCCGCGCACGAGGATCGCGATGGCCGCCGTCATGACCAGCGCCTGCCGCGCGACGGGGGCGCCCCGCAGATAGTCGAGCCCCGCGCCGATGCCGCGCAGCACGCCCTCCGGCGGGGAGGCCGGCAGGGCGCGAGGGTCCATCCAACGGGTCGCCAGTAACATCGGCAGGTAGAGAAGCGCCGACATCCAGAGCGTCGCCACCGGCCCGAAGGCCGCCAGCACGATTCCGGTGAGCACCGGCCCGATCATCCGGCCGAGGTTGAAATTTAGCGCCGAGAGCGCCACCACGTTCGGCACATCCACTTTCGGCACCAGCCGCGGGCCGAGCGACATCCGCACGGGATGATGCGCCGCGGTGATCAGGCCGACGACGAGCGCCACGAGGGAAAGGCTGACCTGCCCCAGACCGGGTCCCCCGGCGATCACGGCCGCGACCATGAGCACCGCCGACATGCCGCCCGACGTGAAGAGCAGCGCCCGGCGGATGTCGGACCGGTCGACCAGCACTCCGAACACGGGCCCGGCGAAAATCATCGGCGCAAGCCCGAGAGCCGCGATGAAGCCGACGAACGCAGCCGAATGCGTCAGGTCCCACGCCAGCCAGCCCAGGGTGACACGCTGCGCCCAGAGGGCCTGCACCAGCGGCACGGCGGCGAAGAAATAGGCCCGGAACCCCGGATGACTGAGCGCGCTCATGCCCGCCGAACCCGCGGGGACGCGCACCGAGACCAGCGGACGCTGCGGAACCTTGCAAATGCTGCATGGCGGCATTGAGCGAACTGCGTATTGTGCATCCGCAGCATCGGCGCCATCTTCATCACAACGGAACAACAAGCACTCCGACAATACGGCTGGAGCGCGAATGGGGCGGAATGTCCCGGAAGAAGAGGAAGCATCATGGCCTACACCACCTATGGCTCCGCCACCGCCGCACCCGCAGGCTTGCGCGACCGCCTTTCGACCCGTCTGGCCGCCGTCCGCGCCGACTACGCCAGATGGCGGACCTACCGCAAGACGGTCGCCGAACTTGCGGCCCTGTCGAACCGCGATCTCACCGACCTCGGCCTCAGCCGTTCGATGATCTCGTCGGTGGCCCATGAGGCCGCCTACGGGAACTGAGAGATACCCGTGTCGCCGATCCTCCCAGAGGGCGGCGCGGGGAATGCGGCGGTGACTTCTCCTCCCGAGTAAAACCGCCGCAGCAGATTTCCGGCTCCTCTCCTCCCGGAGAAGACGGAATGTGCCCGGACCCCTCTCCTCCCTTGGGGAACGGGCAGACCGAAGGAACCGGCGGCGTCCTCCTCCTCCCTTGGACGTCGCCGGAACCTTCGCAGACATTCGGAAGTCCGCCGCGCTCCGGCGCCGGAACCTCCATCGCCTTCGGCGCAACGGCACGCTCCTCCCAGTGGCCCGCGCGTCGAACCGGCCGCCGCCCGTCCTCCCACGGGTGCCGCGGCCATACAGAAGCGGCGGTGTCCACCTCCTTGGGCACCGCCGTCTTCTCGTTTGATCCCACCCTGTCCGACGAGACCCGGGACGATCAAGGCATGGAGTTCCCCGTCGCGTGAAGCGTCCTGGCGCGCTCGGTCGCGGTCAGGACAGGGCGGATGCAGCGGCCCAGTGCGGAGATCAAGCGCACGAGCGCGACATGCACGCCCGTCATCGGCCGGAGGCGCATCGCGAGATCCTTGTTGGACAGGTGTTGGCACAGGCAGGCGAGCGCGAGAGCGACACCTTCCGTCGTTTTCGTGAAGTGGCGCTGCGTCAGGTCGAGGGGCGATCCCGACGCGGAAGGAGTTGTCGATGGCTTCCACAAGGTGCCGCGTCCGGGCCACCCGACCGGGACCGGCGACAAGGGCGGACGCCGCGATCGCGAAGGCGCGGGCGGACGTGGCGAAAACGGGGGCGGCCGGCGAAGCGCCAGTCCCGTGCCGATGAACAGGGGTCCGAGGCTTCAGGCCGAGACGATTCCGATGAGGGCCGCGCGCGTCTCTGACATCGTGTCCGGCATGGCCGCCCCATCGCCATATGCGCCGATCCGCGGCGGCGCGTCGCCGGGCGACGCTAGAACGGCACCTCGCCCGCCTGATCCGCAGGCATCAGGAATCGCCCGACGATCTTCTTAATGCCGGCCTTCTCGAAAGCGACCTCGAGCTTGTCGCCCTCCACCCCGGCGACCTCGCCGTAGCCGAACTTCTGGTGGAACACCCGGTCGCCCGGCCCGAAGGCGGAGATCGCCGTCGCGTCGATGACGAGGTTCCTTGCCTCCTGCGGCTGCCGCATCGACCGGCTCGCGGCATTGGCCTGCAGCCGCCGCCAGCCGGGGGAATTGTAGACGTCGGCCTTGGCGGCCTTCGCCGGCATGTCAGATTCCACACCGCCGCCCATGGCCGCCTGCTGTGCCGCCGCCATTCCGGTCGCGCCGAAGCCGCCGCCGTAGAGACCCGGCGGCGTCAGCACCTCGACGTGTTCCTCGGGCAACTCGTCGATGAACCGCGACGGCAGGGCCGATTGCCACTGGCCATAGACGCGCCGGTTGGCGGCGAAGCTGATCGTGGCGACCTGCTCCGCGCGGGTGAGGCCGACGTAGGCCAGCCGCCGCTCCTCCTCGAGCCCTTTGACGCCGCTCTCGTCCATCGAGCGCTGCGACGGAAAGAGGCCGTCCTCCCAGCCGGGAAGGAAGACCACCGGAAACTCCAGCCCCTTGGCGCCGTGCAGCGTCATCAGGGTGATCATCGGCTCGTCCTGCCCCTGCTCCATGTCCATGATGAGCGAGACATGCTCAAGGAACCCCTGCAGGTTCTCGAACCCCTCCAGCGCCTTGACCAATTCTTTGAGGTTCTCCAGCCGCCCCGGGGCTTCCGGCGTCTTCTCGTTCTGCCAGAAGCCGGTATAGCCGCTCTCGTCGAGGATCTCCTCGGCCAGATGGATGTGGTCGCGCCCCTCCAGGAGTTCGGCGCGCCAGCGGGCGAGGCCGTCGACCAGTTCGCCCAGCGCCTTGCCGCCCTTGCCGCCGATGGTCTTGGCGCGCACGCAGAGCCGGGCGCCCTCGACGAGGCCGACGCCGTTGGAGCGTGCCATGACCTGAATCGTCTGCTGCGCCTTGTCGCCCAGGCCCCGCTTCGGCGTGTTCACGATCCGCTCGAAGGCGAGATCGTCGTCGGGCGAGACGACGAGGCGGAAGTAGGCCATCGCGTCGCGGATTTCGAGGCGCTCGTAGAAGCGCGGGCCGCCGATCACGCGGTAGGGCAGGCCGATGGTCAGGAAACGGTCCTCGAAGGCGCGCATCTGATGCGCCGCGCGCACGAGGATCGCCATGTCGTCGAGGCTGAACGGGTCGAGCCCACGGGTCCCGCGCTGCAGTGCCTCGGCCTCCTCGCCGATCCAGCGCGCCTCCTCGTCGCCGTCCCAATGGCCGATCAGGCGGACCTTCTCGCCCCCGGTCGCCTCCGTCCAGAGCGTCTTGCCCAGACGCCCCTTGTTGCCCGCGATCACACCGCTGGCGGCGGCAAGGATGTGCGGCGTTGAGCGGTAGTTCTGCTCCAGCCGGATCACCTCCGCCCCCTCGAAATCCTGCTCGAACCGCAGGATATTGCCCACCTCGGCACCGCGCCAGCCGTAGATCGACTGGTCGTCGTCGCCGACGCAGCAGATGTTGCGATGGCCGCCCGCAAGCAGCCGCAGCCACAGATACTGCGCGACGTTGGTGTCCTGATACTCGTCCACGAGGATGTAGCGGAACCAGCAGCGGTATTGCGTGAGCACGTCCTCATGCGCCTGGAAGATGCCGATGACGTGCAGCAGGAGATCGCCGAAATCGCAGGCGTTCAGCGTCAGGAGCCGGTCCTGATAGGCGCGGTAGAGCGCCACGCCCTTGCCGTCGAAGGCCTGTGCCTCGTGCGCCGGGATTTTCCCGGGCGTCCAGGCGCGGTTCTTCCAGTGGTCGATGATGCCGTTCAGCATCCGCGCGGGCCAGCGTTTCTCGTCGATGTCGGCGGCGAGGATGAGCTGCTTGAGCAGGCGGTTCTGGTCGTCGCTGTCGAGGATGGTGAAGTTCGACCGCAGGTGCAGGTCGCGCGTCTCGCCGTTCACCGTGATCGGATGCCCGACCAGCTCCGCATGCCGCCGCAGGAGCTTGACGCAGACCGAGTGGAACGTGCCGAGCCACGGCATCCCTTCGGCGGCGCCCCCCGTCTCGCCCCCGCCCATCATCCGGCCCAGCCGATCCTTCATCTCGCGCGCGGCCTTGTTGGTGAAGGTCACGGCCAGAATCTCGTTCGGCCGCGCCTTTCCCTGCGCCATCAGATGCGCGATCCGCGCCGTCAGCGCGCGGGTCTTGCCGGTGCCCGCCCCCGCAAGCATCAGGACCGGCCCGTCGAGCGTCCGCACGGCCTGCATCTGCGCCGTGTTCAGCCCGTCGAGGTAAGGCGCGGGCCGGGCCGCCATCGCGCGGGAGGACAGGCTCGCGGCCTGCATCGCGTCGGACTCGTCGAAGTGATTCATGCCTTGGAGGATAGGGCCGCGGACCTGGCAAGGAAAGCCCATGTTCGCGTTATGTTCTTTAATTTCCCGATTCGCCGGCTGGCGTCCGGCGCGGGCGGCGGAACGATGCCGCCCATCGCCCTCCCCGCGCTTCTACGAGACCTCATCCCGCCAAAGCCGGCGGATCACGCGACGATCGGATTAGAAGTGGCGATCCGCGATGGACGGGCACGGCCTGCGGGCCTAACCCGGTCGCCG
This sequence comes from Rhodobacterales bacterium, assembly GCA_038320125.1. GTDB lineage: Bacteria > Pseudomonadota > Alphaproteobacteria > Rhodobacterales > Rhodobacteraceae > Jannaschia. Next base: position 6,664 of record JBBQDX010000023.1, read on the forward strand.
TGATATTCAGCCCCACCGAACCGACCGACGCGGCACCGGTGCGAGGGATCGGAACCTGGTCCCCCCAACCCTCCAATGTCCGCGAGAAGATGCCCCGCCCCGCAGAAGTCGTCGCTGACCGCTCCGTCCGCGTCGTCATCGCATCGGTCGCCGTGCTCTTGCTGCTGGCCTCGCTGGACCAGACTATCGTCGCCACCGCCCTGCCCACCATCGTGGCCGATCTCGGCGGACTCGATCATCTGAGCTGGGTCGTCACGGCCTATATCCTCGCCTCGACCATCGTGGCCCCGCTCTACGGCAAGATGAGCGACATCCACGGCCGCCGCAGGATGGTGTTCCTCTCGGTCGCTCTCTTCCTCGCCGGCTCGGCACTCCGCGGGCTGGCCACGTCGATGACCTGGCTGATCCTCGCGCTGGGGCTGCAAGGTCTGCGGCGGCGGCCTGATGGTTCTGGCGATGGCGATCGTGGGCGACTTCGTTCCGCCGCGCGACTGTGGCCGGATCCAGGCCGTCTTCGCCACCTCCTCGGTCGCCGGGCCGCTCTTCGGCGCCCTCGTCCTCGTCACCTCGCTGGGCGGAGGCACCCTGCCCTGGGGCTCGCCGGCGATGCTGGCGCTGATCGCGACGGTCGCCGTCGCCTTCCCCGCCTTCCTCCGGATCGAGGGCCGCGCGCCGGAGCCGATCCTGCCGCTCGAACTCTATCGGCTGAACACCTTCGGGGTGACCTGCACCGTGGCCTTCGTCTGGGGCGGGCCTGCTCGGCGCGGTGACGTTCCTGCCGCTGTTCCTGCAGATCGCGCAGGGCGCGTCGCCCACGGCGTCCGGCAACCTGATGATCCCGATGATGGCTGGCATCCTGATCGCCGCGAACATCGCCGGCCGGGTGATGCGCGCCACCGGGCGCTACCGCATCCTGCTCAACACCGGCACGGTGCTGATGACCGTGGGCCTGGGCGTTCTGGCGACGATCACGCAGGATATCTCCGCCTGGCTCTTCTGCACCTGGCTCTTCCTCCTGGGCACCGGCCTCGGCTGCATCTTCCCGGTCACGACGACCTCGGTGCAGAATGCCGTCGACCGCGACCGCATCGGCGTCGCCCCGGCGGCGAACCTCATGTTCCGGCAGAGCGGCGGCGCACTCGCGGCGGCTCTCTTCGGGGCGATGTTCGCGGCCGCCGTCACCTCGCGGCTGGGCGACGTGCTGGCAGATACCGGCGAGATCGGGCCGCAGATGCTCGCGGACCTTCCGGAAGCGCAACGCGGGCTGGTGCTCGAGGCGGTGGTGGCGGGCATCCACCCGATCTTCCTGATGGCGGCCGTCGTGGCCGCGGCGGGCTTCGTCTTTACGCAGTTGCTGCGGGAGATTCCCTTGGCGACCTCCATCGATCGCTGAAAGCGCCTGTTGCCGCGCTGCGGCGTCCCCGCTACCAATCGGGAACACGAGGGGACGCGCATGGCCGACTTCACGAAGATCCTGATCGCCAACCGCGGCGAGATCGCGATACGCGTGATGCGCGCCGCCAACGAGATGGGCAAGCGGACGGTCGCCGTCTATGCCGAGGAGGACAAGCTCGGCCTGCACCGCTTCAAGGCGGACGAGGCCTACCGCATCGGCGAAGGCCTGGGGCCGGTCGCGGCTTATCTCTCCATCGAGGAGATCATCCGCGTGGCCCGGGCCTGCGGGGCCGACGCCATCCACCCCGGCTACGGCCTGCTCTCCGAAAACCCCGAGTTCGTGGACGCCTGCACCGCCGCCGGCATCGCCTTCATCGGTCCCCGGGCGGAAACCATGCGGCAGCTCGGCGACAAGGCCAGCGCCCGGCAGGTCGCCATCGCCGCGGGGGTGCCGGTCATTCCGGCGACGGATGTGCTGGGCGACGACATGGCGGTCACGATGCGCCAGGCGGCGGAAGTGGGCTATCCGCTGATGCTCAAGGCCAGCTGGGGCGGCGGCGGGCGCGGGATGCGCGCCATCGCCTCCGAGGGCGAGCTTGCCGAGAAGGTGGCCGAGGGGCGGCGCGAGGCCGAGGCCGCCTTCGGCAATGGCGCGGGCTATCTCGAGAAGATGATCACCCGGGCGCGTCACGTCGAAGTGCAGATCCTGGGCGACAGCCACGGCAACACTTACCATCTCTACGAGCGCGACTGCTCGGTCCAGCGGCGCAACCAGAAGGTCGTGGAGCGCGCGCCCGCGCCCTACCTGTCGGAGGCGCAGCGCGAGCAGGTCTGCGCCCTGGGCAAGAAGATCTGCGAGCATGTCGGCTACGAATGCGCCGGCACCGTCGAGTTTCTGATGGACATGGACTCGGGCGAGTTCTTCTTCATAGAGGTGAACCCCCGCGTGCAGGTCGAGCATACCGTGACCGAGGAGGTCACCGGCATCGACATCGTCCGCGCACAGATCCTGATCGCGGAAGGCAAGAGCCTGACGGAGGCCACCGGCGTCGCCTCGCAATACGACGTCACGCTCGACGGCCACGCGGTGCAGTGCCGGGTGACGACCGAAGACCCGCAGAACAACTTCATTCCCGACTACGGCCGGATCACCACCTATCGCTCCGCCACCGGCATGGGCATTCGCCTCGACGGCGGCACCGCCTATTCCGGCGCCGTCATCACCCGCTACTACGATTCGCTGCTGACCAAGGTCACCGCCTGGGCGCGCACGCCCGAAGCGGCGATCAAGCGCATGGACCGCGCGCTGCGCGAGTTCCGCATCCGCGGCGTGGCCACCAACATCCCCTTCGTGGTCAACCTGCTCAAACACCCGAAGTTCTTGAGCTACGACTATTCCACCACCTTCATCGACACCACGCCGGAGCTGTTCGACTTCCCGGTCCAGCGCGACCGCGCGACTCGCATCCTCACCTATATCGCCGACATCTCGGTCAACGGGCACCCGGAGACGGAAGGCCGCCCCCGGCCCTCCGCGGAGATCCGCGTGCCGACCGCGCCGAAACTTCGCGCCGGGACGCCGCCCGAAGGGACGCGGCAGATCCTCGAGCGCGAGGGGGCGAAGGGTCTGGCGGACTGGATGCTGTCGCGCGACCGGCTGCTCTTGACCGACACCACCATGCGGGACGGCCACCAGTCGCTCCTGGCCACCCGGATGCGGAGCATCGACATGGTGCGCGCGGCTCCGGCCTATGCCGTCAATCTGCCGGAGCTCTTCTCCGTCGAGTGCTGGGGCGGTGCCACCTTCGACGTGGCCTACCGCTACCTGCAGGAATGCCCGTGGCAGCGGTTGCGCGAGCTGCGCGCGGCGATGCCGAACCTGCTGACCCAGATGCTCCTGCGCGCCTCCAACGGCGTGGGCTACACCAATTACCCTGACAACGTCGTCGTCAGCTTCGTGCGTCAGGCGGCGGAAACCGGCGTCGACGTCTTTCGCGTCTTCGACAGCCTGAACTGGGTCGAGAACATGCGCGTCGCGATGGACGCGGTGATCGACACCGGCAAGGTTTGCGAAGGCACCGTCTGCTATACCGGCGACCTGCTCGACCCCGACCGTGCCAAATACGACCTTAAATATTACATCGGGATGGCGAAGGAGCTCGAAGCCGCGGGCGCGCATGTTCTGGGCCTCAAGGACATGGCGGGCCTGCTGAAGCCCGCCGCCGCCCGCAAGCTGGTGAGCGCGCTCAAGGCGGAGGTCGGTATCCCCATCCACTTCCACACCCACGATACCGCCGGCATCGCCTGCGCGACCATCCTCGCCGCCACCGAAGCCGGCGTCGATGCGGCCGACGTGGCGATGGACGCCTTTTCCGGCAATACCTCGCAGGCCACCTTCGGCACCATCCTCGCCGCCCTGAAGGACGACCCCCGCGACCCCGGCCTCGACGAGGGCGCGGTGCGGCGGATGTCGGACTATTGGGAGGCCGTGCGCGCGCAGTATCTGGCGTTCGAGAGCGGAATGCAGGCGCCGTCCTCGGAGGTCTACCTGCACGAGATGCCGGGCGGGCAGTTCACCAACCTCAAGGCGCAGGCGCGCTCCATGGGGCTCGAGGAGCGCTGGCATCACATCGCGCAGATGTATGCCGACGTGAACCGCATGTTCGGTGACATCGTGAAGGTCACGCCGTCTTCCAAGGTGGTGGGCGACATGGCGCTGATGATGGTGGCCCAGGGGCTGAGCGTCGAGCAGGTGACGGATCCGGCGACGGAGATCAGTTTCCCGGAGTCGGTGATCGACATGATGCGGGGCAACCTCGGGCAACCGCCCGGCGGTTGGCCGAAGGCGTTGCAGAAGAAGGTGCTCAAGGGCGAGACGCCGCTCACCGACCGGCCGGGCAAGCACCTCAAGCCCGTCGATCTCGAGGCGGTGCGCAAGGAGCTTTCCGCGAAACTGGAGGGTCCGGTCGACGGCGAGGATCTCAACGGATACCTGATGTATCCGAAGGTCTTCACCGACTACGCCGAGCGCCACGCCACCTACGGCCCGGTCCGCTCCCTGCCGACGCCGGTCTTCTTCTACGGCATGGAGCCGGGCGACGAGGTCGAGGCCGAGATCGACCCCGGCAAGACCCTCAACATCCGCTGTGTGGCGCGTGGCGAGACCAATGCCGATGGCGAGGTCCGCGTCTTCTTCGAGCTCAACGGCCAGCCCCGCACCATCCGCGTGGCCGACCGGCACGTCGCGGCCACGGCAGCGAAGCGGCCTAAGGCCGAGCCGGGCAATTCCGCCCATATCGGCGCGCCGATGCCCGGCGTCGTGGCCTCGGTCGCGGTTCGGGCCGGGGCAAAGGTCAAGCAGGGCGACCTGTTGCTGACGATCGAGGCGATGAAGATGGAAACCGGGCTGCACGCGGACCGGGACGCGACGGTCGGACAGGTCCATGTCGCGCCGGGCGCGCAGATCGATGCCAAGGATCTTCTCGTCGAGCTGGAGTGACGCTGCGTCCCGCCGGAGCCGTGGCCCCGTCGAAACAGACGGACCTCCAGGGGCGGATTGTCCGCGACGGAGCCCGTCCTCGACCCGATTTCGCCATCGAAACTCCGCCAAGGCGCCGCGATGGCCCGCTAGCAAGGGAGCACGGTTTCAAAGGTCAGGCATTCGCCATGCGTTCCAGCGTCGATCATCTTGCGAGATTCACCCGCGACCAGCGCGGCGCGGCGACCGTGGACTACGTCGTTCTGGCCGCCGCCGCCTTTGCGGTCGCCATGGCGTCGAACGGGGTCGTGAGCGACGGGATGCGGGGGCTCGCCGGCACCGTCGACAGCGAACTGCGCCGCGAGCCGGTCGAGGACCTCGTCGGCATCACCTATACCGACGAGTTCGACAATGGCGCGAACGGCTGGATCGGGGCCCTCGCCGGATCGATCGCCGGCCTCGGAAACGTGCTGGGTCCGATCGGCGGCACCGGTGCGGGCGGCCTCCCCCGCGTCACGCGCGATTTCGACATCGATCCGAACGCCGCCCAGGCCACGTTCGACTTCGACCTCTACGCGATGGATAGCCTCGATAATGAGGCCGGGATCATCTACATCGACGGCGAGGAGGTCGGCCGCCTGACGAGCGACAAAGGCAACGCCGTCTTCACCGCGGCCACGGGCCTGAAGGCGCGCGGGATCATCGTCCGCGCCACGGCGGTCGACACCAACGTCCAGCTCGGCGGCAGCGCCGCCTACAACGACTCTCTCTCCTCGATCAGCATCACGATCGACGACCCCGCCGAGCGCGTGACTTTCGGTTTCGGGTCGACCGCGAACGAGGGCACCAGCGACGAGAGCTTCGCGATCGACAAGTTCCACGCGACGGGTCTCATGAACACCGCGATCTGATCCGCCGCGCCACGCCCGCAAGCCCGTGCGGTGTCAGACCCCGGACAATTCGCAGCCCGGCCACGACACGCCCCGATTTTCCGCTTGCGCCGGCCCGGCGGTTTTCCTATCTCACCGTCACTGAAACGGAGCGCGGGCGTAGCTCAGGGGTAGAGCATAACCTTGCCAAGGTTAGGGTCGAGAGTTCGAATCTCTTCGCCCGCTCCAGCTCAGACAAGCAATATCAATGCTATAAGAAGCGCCCTCCGGGGTGCCTTTCTGCTTGCATGGCTGTTGCAGAGATCAGTGCAAGCGGCTTGCTGGCAGTTGAACCCAAGTTATCCTGTGCCATTGGGATACCCACAACAAACTTCCTGTTGGCAGGACAGCGACGAACTTCGGTCATGCTCGATCTTGGTCTGCCATACGCTCGCTGCCAACGGGGGCTGCCGAACAAGCCGTTGAATCGTCTCTGTTGCCCCGTGTGATCTGCTGCTGGTTTTGTGGACAGCGGGTTAAGCTAGCATGTGGCGCGGGCCTCGAACTTCATGCGGCTGAGGTAACCCGGTTTCGCATGCCGCCGCGGGTTGTAGACCTCCGACGTCTGGCAGGCGAGAGATGCCTTGCCGCTGCAGGCAGCGGTGCAACGTTGAGCGCGTCAGGTGAGCGATCGTCGGCCGAAGGGCATAGAGGCAGTCATCGAGCGCCAGCAGTGTGGGCCGCCGGAACGCGACGATCCTTGCCTCCTCCGCCTCTGTCAGAACCGTTGAGCGCGGTTCCCTTGGGCCGGCATTGGGTTCCTCGACCGTCGCCCGCTTGCGCCGCGTCGCCACCGTCTCGGCGTCGATGCCGAACTCCCGGCTCAACTCCGAGAGCGAAGCCTGCGATCGCTGTAACGCAGCTCTGACGGCGTGCATGGTCGTGGCGCTGGCCTGACGATGTTCCATAGGGCTTCCTTCCATCCAAACAAAGACATTTCACCATCAAACCGTGGTATCAAACAGTTAGGATGGGACCATTGCAGGATCCGCGGAGCTTGCCATCAACAAGACCTTTACCGCGCACATCGATATGGCGAACGCTGCAGCGAGCACGTAATTACTGCTCTGCCACATGACCGGCTCGAACCAAGAGCGGATCCTCGCCTGCGATCAAGATGTAATGCGCATCTCCTCAGATCTGCGCCGAGCCGCCATCGGCGTAGAGCTCGCTGCCGTTGACGTAGCTGCTGTCGTCGGAAGCAAGGAACAGCGCTGCGGCGGCGATCTCGTCGGGGTTCGCCAAGCGACCAAGCGGCGTCGCTGCCTCCGACATGGCGACGAAGGCGCGGCGCTGTTCTTCGGTCGTGGTGAGCCCGCTCAGGCCAGGGGTGAGCGTCGAGCCGGGGACGAGCACGTTGACACGGATCCGCCGCGGCCCCAGATCGACGATCCAGCCCCGGGCAAAGTTGCGGATCGCGGCCTTGCTTGCACCGTAGACGCTGAATGCAGGATAGCCCCCGGTGGCGGCGGTCGACCCGGTCAGGATCACGGACGCACCGTCCTTGAGCAGCGGCAGCGCCTTTTGCACGGTGAACAGCGTGCCTTTGACGTTGCTGTTGAAGGTGCGGTCGTAGTGCTGTTCGGTGATTTCGCCGAACGGCATCAGTTCGCCTCCGCCGGCATTGGCAAAAAGGACGTCGATGTGCCCCGTCTCATCGCTCACGACCCGGTAGAGACGGTCCAGGTCGGCCAGGTTCGACACGTCGCACTGAACCCCCACCGCACCGCCACCCCCGCGTCGAGTTCGGCCTGCCGCCGTCCCGTCATGAAGACACGCGCGCCCTCCTGCGCGAACCGCTTCGCGCTCGCCAGCCCTATGCCGCTGGTGGCGCCCGTGATCACTGCGACCCGTCCCTGCAACTTGCCCATTTTCCGCCTCCTTGTTGTGTGGAGAGGGACATATGGCGGCGCTTCCATAACGGCTAAAACCTACCTGAAAGTAAATGGAAGATACCATGATGAGCATCACCGAACCCGAGTGCGGCCTCGACGTCTCGCTGGCCGTGATGGGCGGCAAGTGGAAGCCGCTTGTCCTCTATCATCTCCGTGCCGGACCAACGCGCTTCGGCGATCTGAAGCGACTTGTCGCGGGCATCAGCGAGAAGGTCCTCATTCAGCAACTTCGCGAGCTTGTCGCTGCCGAGGTGCTGGTCCGACATGATTATCAACAGGTGCCGCCGAAGGTCGACTACACATTGGCGCCGCTCGGAGAGACGCTGGTGGAGGCCCTCCTGCCCCTGTGCGATTGGGGAACGCGGCATCGTGCCCGCGTCGAGGCGATGCAGGCGCCGTCAGCGCTGATCGCCAAGCGACCGAAGCAGACAACCTCATTCTGAACGGGTTCACGAGGGGTCTTACGGCCACCGTTCTTGCTCGAATATTGCGGGCGCGGCGGGGTGTGCTGCTTGGCCTAGTTGGGGCGCGGGACATCCGAAGTTGGGGCCTGCTGGTGTTCCCTCGCACGAATAGCGCGGATGCGCCCGCCACCGCCAGTTCGGCAAGCGCGATGCAGGCTTCAAAGACCGGCCCGGTCAGCGGAGGGCTGGAGACCTCGGCTTCGGCGAACCGGCAGAGCCATTCGTCGCTGCGGGAACTCCGGAGCAAGGTCTGCCGGGCGAGGTCATCAGGGCGCCGAAGGCGGTTGGCCAGCGAAGCCGTGCATAGCGGCGACATCACGCCATCAGGATCGCCTGCCCTTCAAGCGGATGACGACCTCGCGGGCAACGCGTCGCCCGTAATCGTCTGGTCTGACGCCGAAGCGGATGATGGGCATGTTGATCCTCGCATCGTTCACGTGGCGGCGGGCGCGCGCGATGGGGCTGGTCTTGTCGAGATTGAACGTCCTGATCACAATATGGGCGATGTGAAGCGAATTTGGAATGGGCCGTGACCGAGACCTCCGCCGGGAACCGATCCGCCTTCAGGGCGACGGAGCCTCTTGCGTCGAGGCGACAGGGTGCCGGGCGCCCGGTGGGGAACGGGTTCGCTGTGACGTGCTGGCAGTGCCGGGGGGACACCCCAGCTTGGTCGCAAGCGACCCGGCGTGGTCCGCTCGCAGCACGCCCGCGTTGGAGCGCCCGACCCGGCCGCCGGGGATTGGTCCGAAGATCCCCGGCCGGTCGATGGATCGGCGCATCGCCGTGCCGATCGGCGAGGCTCCTATTCCTGCCGGGCCAGACGCTCGGAGAAGACTTCAGCAAGACGGTGCTTTAGAATCTTGCCGGTCGGCGCGGCGGGGAGATCCCTTGCCAGGAGGATCCGCGCCGGGCGCTTGTAGGCCGACAGACGCGCTGCCGCGAAAGCGTGGAGCGCCGCCACGTCCACCGCCTCGGGGTCGGCGCATTGCACGAACGCCAGGACCTCCTCGTCGCCGCCGGGCAGCGAGCGGCCGATCACCGCACACTGGATGACGTCGGGATGGTCGTTCAGCGCCGCCTCCACCTCGGGCGGATAAACGTTGAACCCGCCGCGGATGATCAGCTCCTTGCACCGGCCGACGACGTGGAGCTGCCCGTCGCCGTCGATCCGGCCGAGGTCGCCGGTGCGCAGCCAGCCGTCCGCATCGACCGCCCGCGCGGTCTCGCCCGCGTTGCGGTAGTAGCCCGCCATCACATGCGGCCCGCGCGTCTCGATCTCGCCCACGCAATCGTCGGCCGCCCCGCCGACCGTCGTGTCGAGGCGGATCTCGATCCCCGGCAGGGGCGGGCCGACGCTGATGTCGGCCAGGCCGATGGCGTTGCGGGTGCCGCTGACGCCCGCCGTGCTCTCGGTCATGCCGTAGCCGTTCTGCAGCGGCAGGCCGTAGAACGCCTCGGCCTTGCGCTTACACGCAGGATTGAGGGGCGCTGCGCCGGAGGAGACATAGCGCAGCCGCGTTCCCTCCAGCTTCGACAGACCCTGCTTGGCGACATACTCCATAAGCAACGCGTGCATCTGCGGAACGGCGGGAAAGACCGTCACTCCCTCGATCAGCGCCGCATGCAGCCGGTCGGGACGGAACCGCGCCTCGAACCGGATCGCGGCACCGGCATGGGTCGCCGCCATCAGCATCGACGCCAGCCCGAACACATGCGTCATCGGCAGGACGCCGTAGACCAGATCGCCCGGCTCCATCCCCCGCAGCGCTGCGGAGGTAAGGCCGGCGAAGCGCAGGTTGCCGTGGGTCAGCATCACGCCCTTGGGCGCGCCCGTCGTGCCGGTGGTGTAGAGGATGACGGCCGTGCCGGGGGCCAGCTCTTCGGGCCGCGACACCTCCGCCTCCGCCGCTATCGCGATCGTGCCGAAGGAGGTGATCCACGTTTCCGCGCCCGCCGCCTCTGCATGGCTCTCCGCTTCGGGGGAGATGCCGGTGGTAAAGGCGGTCACGCGCGGCGCGGCATGGTCGAGGATGCGGGCGATCTCGCCCGCGTTCATGCGCGCATTCACCGGCACCGCCACCGCGCCGATCCGGCTGGCCGCGAAGAGGAGGACGGCCGTGGCATGGCAGTTCTCGGCGATGATGGCGAAACGGTCGCCTGCGCGCAGACCCGCGTCGCGCAGCAGCGCCGCGGCGTCCTCCGTGGCCTGCCGGTGCGCGGCGTAGGTCACCGTCCGCCCGTCGCAGTCGAGGACCGCAAGGGCCTCGGGCGAGGCCGTGGCGAGCTCGTCGAGAAGATCGTGGATCGGAGCCGTCATCCGGCAACCGCCTCCCTTCGGGGCATCGCGGGGCGCAGCCGGGCGAGTGCCGTCTCCGCCTCGGCCTCCAGTTGCGCGACGATCTCGGCCAGGGGGGCTATGCGGTCGGTCAGGCCCAGCGACTGGCCCGCCGACAGCATCCCGCGGGAGACGTCGCCGGTGCGGTAGGCCGCGCGCCCGATGGCCCCGGAGACATGCGGCATCAGCGCTTCGATGCCGATGTCGGGGTCGTCGCGTTCCAGTGCCGCGACCCTGCGCGCCGTGTCGTTGGCAAGCGTCCGGATGGTGTTGCGGACCGAGGACATCGACAGGAGCGTGTCGCGCTCGCTCGCCGCGACCAGCGCCGCCTTGTAGTCCGGATGCGCGGCCAGCTCCTCGGCCACGAGAAACCGCGTGCCCACGACGACGCCCGCGGCACCGCAGGCCAGCGCGCCGACGATCTGGCTGCCCGCGCCGATGCCGCCGCCGATCAGGAAGGGGATGGCGATCTGGCGTTCGGCGAGGGCCTGGTTGACGATGGTGCCGACGAGATCGAGGCCCGGATGGCCGCCGCACTCGGCGCCGACGATCGACACCATGTCGACGCCGACGGACTGCGCCTTCAGCGCGAAGCGGACCGCCGGCACCTTGTGCAGGACGACGATACCGGCATCCTTGAGGAGCGGCAGGAAGGCTTCCGGATTGCGCCCCGAGGTCTCGACGAAGCGCACGCCCTCGCCCACGATCAGCCGGAAGATCTCGGCGAGGGACTCGCCCTCGACCAGCTTCGGCAGCATCGAGACGTTGACGCCGAACGGCAGGTCGCCGCAGGCCTTTCGCGCCGCCGCGATCTGCGCACGCAGCTCGGCGGGGTCAGGAAAGCTGGCGGCGGTGATGAACCCGATGATGCCGGCGCGGGCGCAGGCGGTCACGTATTGCGCATCCGAGAGCCACATCAGCCCGCCTGCGACGATCGGCAGGCGGCAGCCATAGGTGCGCGTGACGGCGGTGTCGAAGACCGGGTCGGTCATCGCGGGCGTCGCTTGGCGGCGAAATCGGGGAGGCGCTTGCCGAGGAAGGCGGCAATGCCCTCGGCGGCCTCGGGGGCGGCGACGGCCTCGGCCATGGCGTCGCGTTCGGCGTCCATCTGGGTGGCGATGTCGCGGTCGTAGGCGGCGGCCACGAGCGCCTTGATGCGGCGCTGCGCGTCGGTCGGGCCGGCGGCGAGCCTGTCGGCCAGCGCCATCGCGGCAGGCAGGACGTCGGCGCGGGCCTCGAGTTGCGAGACCGCGCCGAGGGCGTGCAGGCGTTCGGCCCCGACCGGCTCGCCCAGCAGGGCCATCCGCATCAGCAGGGCACGCGGCAAATGGCGGGCGAGGTTGGCGGTCAGCCCGCCGTCGGGCACCAGCCCGGCCTTCACATAGGATGCCGAGAAGGTCGCCGCCCGGTCAGCCACGATCAGGTCGCAGGCGAAGGCGAGCGAGGCCCCTGCCCCGGCCGCTCCACGCTCCACGGCGGCGATGACGGGCACGGGGCAGGCCATGATGCCGCGGATCAGATCGTGCAGCGCCTCGATCCGCGCGCGCCGCTCCGCAAGCGGCAGGTCGCGGCGCGTCGCCAGTTGCGCGAGGTCGCCACCGGCGCAGAAGTAGCCCTCGCCGTGCAGGATGAGGGAGGTCACGCGCGGCTGCGCGGCCCGTTCCAGCGCCTCGGCCAGCACGGCGTAATACTCGGGCGACAACGGATTGCGGCGCGCCGGGTCGGTCGCCCGCACCACCAGCCGGTCGCCCAGATCGTCGAGCCGCGCCGGGGTCATGCGTCGCCCTTCGGCAGCCGGTCCTGCGGCACCCGCTTGAACACGCCGGTCGCCGTCGCGATGGTCATGCCGTCCGCGTCCCCAAGCACGCCCTCGACGAAGACCAGCGACCGCCCGCCGCCCGTCACCCGGCCCGTCGCCATCAGATCCATGCCCTCCCGCGCGGGGGCGAGGAATTGCGTCGTCATCGAGACGGTGAGGAACGGCGCGCGGCCGGTCTCGTCCACCGACAGGCTCGCGGTGGCCCCGAGCGCGTTGTCGAGCAGCGCCGCCGCGATGCCGCCGTGCAACACCCCGTGACGGTTGGAATGCGCCTCCGTCACCGTGAGGCGACAGCGCGCGCACCCGTCGCCGCCGCCCACGTCGAGGACGTAGCCGATCAGCCGCTGCGCCCCCGTCTCGCCCTCGATGAGGCCCGGCCCCGCCACGGCTCAGGCCTCCGAGAGCGCGATGAAGCGCTCCAGATGGTGCAGCGCGTCGCCGAAGCGGTGATCGACCATGGTGAGGCGGCGGGCCAGATGGGCAAGGTCGTATTCCTGCGTCATGCCGATGCCGCCGTGCATCTGGATCGATTCCTCCACCACCAGCCGGGCGGCATTACCGATCAGGTTCTTGGTGGCGCTGACGTGGCGGTCGCGATCCTCCGCGTCGATATGCCCGGCGAGGTTGAGAACCGCGGACCGCGACTGCTCGATCTCGATCAGGACGTCGGCCATGCGGTGCTGGAGCACCTGGAACTTGCCGATCGGCTGGCCGAACTGCTTGCGTGTCCGCAGATAGTCGGTCGTCAGCGCGCGGATCGCCTCCATCAGCCCGAGTGCCTCGGCACAGATGGCGAGCGTGGCGCGGGCGTGGACGCGGGCCAGCGCCGCGAAGGCATCGTCGGAGAGCAGTATCGCCGGGGTGCCGTCAAGCGCGATCTCGGCCGCCATGCCGCCGCCGGCGAGGGGATAGGGCCGAAGGGTCAGCGCATCCGCTTCCACGAGAAAGAGACCGATGCCGGCCCGGTCGGCGGGCCCGCCCGACAGGCGCGCGGTGACGAGGATGCGCTCGGCGGCGGGGGCGTTCGCCACCACCGCCTTGCGCCCCGAGAGGCGCCATCCGTCCCCGTCCCGCTCCGCCGTGGTCGTCACCCGCGCCAGATCGTAGCGGCTGTCCGGCTCGGCATGTGCCAGCGCCAGATGCACGGAGCCGTCGATGACGCCCTCCAGCATCCCGTCCTGCCCGAACGCCGACAGCAGCCCGCCGCCGAGGATGCCGCTGTCGATCAGGGGATCGACCGCGCCGGCCCGGCCCAGTTCCTCGAACACCAGGGCGATGTCGAAGCCGGTGCCGCCGAAGCCGCCTTCACGTTCCGAGAACAACGCGCCGATCACGCCCATCTCCGCCAGCCCGGCCCAGACCTTCGGCACGAACCCCGTCGTGGACGCGGTGGCCGCCTCCCGCGTCGCCTTGTCGTAGGTGCCCGACAGGAACCGGCGCAGGCCGTCCTGCAGCATCCGCGCTTCGTCGCTCAGCTCGAAGTTCATCTCACAGCTCCAGCAGGATCTTGGCAATTATGGTGCGCTGCACCTCGTTGGAGCCGCCGTAGATCGACAGCTTGCGGTTGTTGAGATACTGCGCGGTCGCCTGCGCGGCGTAGTCCGGGCCGATGGGCGCCTCGTTGCTGCCCTCCACCGCCTCGGACTGGAACGGCATCGCGTAGGGGCCGACGGCGGTGCGGGTGAGCGCGTTGATCTCCTGGCGCAGGGTCGTGCCCTTGACCTTGAGCATGGAGGATTCCGCGCCCGGCGCCTGCCCGGCCGCGGCGGCGGAGACGACGCGCAGGTTGGTCGTGGCCATCGCCATCAGGTCGATCTCGACGCGGGCCATTCGGGCGGCGAAATGCGGGTTCTCGATCAGCGGGCGGTCGCCGTCACGCTCGGCCCGCGCGATCCGCTTGAGGGTCTCGAGCCCCGCATTGGCGAAGCCCACGCCCGCGATATTGGTGCGCTCGTGGGTCAGCAGATACTTGGCATAGGTCCAGCCCTCGTTCTCCTTGCCCACGAGGTTCTCCACGGGTACGCGGACGTCCGAGAACCAGACCTCGTTGACCTCGGCGCTGCCATCGATCAGCACGATGGGCCGGACCTCGACGCCCGGCGTCTCCATGTCGATCAGCAGGAAACTGATGCCTTCCTGCGGCTTGCCCTCGCGGGAGGTCCGCACGAGGCAGAAGATCATGTTCGCGTATTGGCCCAGCGTGGTCCAGGTCTTCTGGCCGTTCACGACGTAATGGTCGCCGTCGCGCACCGCCTCGCAGCGCAGCGACGCGAGGTCCGACCCGGCACCCGGCTCCGAGTAGCCCTGGCACCACCAGTCGTCGCCGTTCAGGATGCGCGGCAGGTAATGATCCTGCTGCGCCTTCGAGCCGAACTTCTGCAGCACCGGCCCCAGCATCGCCAGACCGAAGGGCACGATGCGGGGCGCGCCGGCGCGGGTCATCTCGTCCTCGAAGATATGGCGCTGCACGGCGTCCCAGCCGGTGCCGCCGAAGTCCACCGGCCAGTTGCCGGCGAGCCAGCCCCGGTCGTTGAGGATGGCGTGCCACGCCTCGTGGTCCGCCTTGGTCAGCGCCCGCCCGGCGCGTCCCCTGTCGGTCAGGCGCTCCGGCAGCTTCTCGTCCAGGAACGTCCTGACCTCCTCGCGGAAGGCCTTCTGCGCGTCGGTGTAGTCGAGGTTCATCGAACGTGCTCCTCAGAAGATTTCAAACAGGCCCGCGGCCCCCTGGCCGCCGCCGATGCACATGGTCACGACCCCCAGCTTCGCGCCGCGCCGGTGGCCCTCCACCAGAAGGTGCCCGGTCATCCGCGCGCCGGTCATTCCGAACGGGTGGCCCACGGAGATCGAGCCGCCGTCGACGTTGCAGATCGCCGGATCGATGCCGAGCGTGTCGCGGCAATAGAGGGCCTGGCTCGCGAAGGCCTCGTTCAGCTCCCAGAGGTCGATGTCGCCGATACCCAACCCAAGCCGTTCCAGCAGGCGGGGCACCGCGAAGACCGGGCCGATGCCCATCTCGTCGGGGTGACAGCCGGCGACGGCGAAGCCCCGGAACGCGCCCAGCGGGGTCAGGCCGCGCCGCTCCGCCTCGTCCTCCGCCATCATCACCAGCGCCGCCGCCCCGTCGGAGAGCTGACTGGCGTTGCCGGCGGTGATGAACTGGCCCTCGCCACGCACCGGCTCCAGCTTCTCCAGCCCTTCCAGCACGGTCGAGGGGCGGTTGCATTCGTCGCGGTCGATCGTGATCTCGCGCTGGCCGATCGCTCCGGTCGCCTTGTCCTTGACGTCCATCGTCACCGTGATCGGCACGATCTCCGCGTCGAACCGCCCGGCCTCCTGTGCTGCGGCGGTGCGCTGCTGGCTCTGCAGGCCGAGCGCGTCCTGCGCCTGCCGCGTGATGCCGTAGCGCGCGGCGACGATGTCGGCGGTCTCGATCATCGGCAGGTAGAGGTCGGGGCGGTTCTCCTCGAGCCAGCTCTCGCGCGAGTGACGTGCGGGCGGCTGCACCAGGCTGATGCTCTCCACCCCGCCGACGAGCACCGCCTTCGCCCCCTCCCCGATGGCATGCGCGCCCATGGCGACGGCGTTCAGGCCGCTGGAGCAGAACCGGTTGACGGTCGCCCCCGCGATGCTGTCGGGCAGGCCCGCGCGCAGCACGATCTGGCGGGCGATGTTGCCGCCGGTCACGTGCTCCGGATAGCCGCAGCCCCAGACCGAATCCTCGATCAGGTCGGGCTCGATCCCGGCCCGGCGCACGGCCTCGGCGGCGACATGGCCACCCATGACCGCGCCGTGGGTGGCGTTGAACGCGCCCCTCCCGGCCTTGCCGATGGCGGTGCGGGCGATGGAGACGATGACGGCACGAGTCAATGGCTGCCCTCCTTGTTCAGGCTGTCGAACGTCGCCCCGGCCCCGACCAGATCGGTCAGCAGCGGCGCGGGCGTCCAGAAATGATCGTCTGTCCCGGCGAATTCGCGGATGTCGGCCAGGATCGTATCGAGCCCCCGCGCATCCGCCCAGTGCAGCGGCCCGCCGTGCCAGCGCGGAAAGCCGTAGCCGTGCAGCAGCACGACGTCGATATCCAGCGGCCGCCGCGCGATGCCGTCGCCCAGCACTCGCGCCGCCTCGTTGACCATCGCGGCCATGTAGCGGCGCAGGATCTCCCCGTCGCCGAAGGTGCGGGTCGGGCCGGTGCGGGCCTCGGCGACGAGCGTCTCGACCGCCGGGTCCTCGCGGCCCTTCCGGTCCTCGGCATAATCGTAGTAGCCGCGCTTCGTCTTCTGCCCGAGACGCCCCGCATGATAGAGCGCGTCGGCGAAGGTCGGGGCGCGGTCGCGCGGGTGGGCGTCGGCCGCCTTGCGGGCGCGGGTGGCATGACCGATGTCGAGGCCGGCGAGATCGGAGACCTGATAGGGACCCATGGCAAAGCCGAAGTCGCGCAGCGCCCGGTCGATCTGGTAGGGGCTCGCGCCGTCCAGCACCATGTGGTCGGCGGCGGTGCGGTAATGCGACAGGATCCGGTTGCCGATGAAGCCGTCGCAGACGCCGGCGCGCACCGCGATCTTGCCCAGGCGTCTGGCCAGCGCGAAGGCGGTCGCGGTGACGTCCGGGGCGGTGTCGCGGGCGACGACCACCTCCAGCAGCTTCATGACGTGCGCGGGCGAGAAGAAGTGCAGCCCGATCACGTCGGCGGGCCGCGAGGTGGCGGCGGCGATCTCGTCCACGTCGAGGTAGGAGGTATTTGTCGCCAGGATGGCACCGGGCTTCAGCACCGCGTCGAGCTTGACGAAGACCTCGCGCTTGACGTCCAGGCTCTCGAACACGGCCTCGATGGCGAGGTCGGCCTGCGCCAGCGCGCCGATGTCCGTCGCCGTCACAAGCGCCGCGTCGAGCATCGTGTCGCGGCGGCCCGCGTCGAGCTTGCCGCGCCTGACGGCCGCCTCGAGGTTGCCCGCGACGGTCGCGCGCGCCCGGTTAGCTGCCTCTGTGTCCCGCTCCACCAGCGTCACGCCCAGACCCGCCAGCAAGGCCGAGGTGGCGATGCCCGCGCCCATCGTGCCGCCGCCGATCACCCCGATCAGGTCCAGCGGGCGGGGCGCGATGCCGGCGATGTCGGGCAGCTTGGCGACCGCGCGTTCGGCGAAGAAGGCATGGATCAGGCCGGCGCGCTGCGGCGTCTCCATCAGCACGCCGAAGAGCCGCCGCTCCTCGGCCAGCCCGGCATCGAAGTCGGCGCCGGTCGCGGCCGCCACCGCGTCGAGCGCGGTCACCGGCGCCACCTGACCCCGCGTCTTTGCCGCCACGCGGGCGCGCAAGTCGGCAAGGTCGCCCTGCGGGACGGGCAGGTCGCGCGTCGGCCGTGGTCCTGCCCCCTGATCCAGAAGCTCCCCGGCATAGGCCAGCCCGGCCGCGCGCGCGTCCCCCTGCCCCAGCCGGTCGATCAGACCCGTCTCCGCGGCCGCCTCCGCTGTCACGGGCGCCCCGCCCGCGATCATCTCGGCGGCCGGTTCCAGCCCGATCAGCCGCGGCAGGCGCTGCGTGCCGCCGGCCCCCGGCAGGATGCCCAACGTCACCTCCGGCAGGCCCAGCTTCGTGCCGGGCATCGCCAGCCGGTAGTGACAGCCGAGCGCCACTTCGAGCCCGCCGCCAAGCGCCGTGCCGTGGATCGCGGCGACCACGGGCTTGGGGCAGGCCTCGATCGCGCCCACCACATCGGGCAGCGACGGCGCGCGGGGAGGCTTGCCGAACTCGGAGATGTCGGCACCGCCGATGAAGAGCCGCCCGGCCCCGACG
>JBBQDX010000024.1:0-24665 GCA_038320125.1 Rhodobacterales bacterium
CGGCCCTGCCTGAGGCGGCGAGGGGCAAACCGCTCGAGATCTGGTTCCAGATGCTATGGAGCAGGGCTCCGTGGATAGTGACGGCGTCCACCATGCCCATGGAGCTGCTCATGCGACCCTTCGACATTACCGCCGACACGGCTGTTTATATCGCGCTCGAACTCAGCCGGTCGACCTGGCTTATCGCCGTGCGCCAGCCTGGCGTCGACAAACTCGTTCTCCGTCGTATGGAGGCGGGCGACACAACAGCGTTGCTCGCCTTTATGGCGGCGCAGCGGGCTCGCGCCGCGGCCCGTCTTGGTGCACCCGCCACAGTCGCCTCCTGCTTCGAGGCAGGGCCGGACGGCTTCTGGCTGCATCGGCTTCTGGTTGCGAATGGTGTCGACAACGTCATCGTCGAGCCCACCAGCATCCTCATCAGCCGCAGAGCGCGACGGGCGAAGACGGACCGGCTCGATGCACAGGGTTTGCTGCGGGTGCTGATGACCCGCCATCGTGGCGACCAGGAGATCTGCAGCGTCCTTCGCGTTCCCACTCCCGAGGAAGAAGACGCCAAGCGGCCGCACCGGGAACGCGAGCGTCTCGTCCAGGAGCGCGTCCGGATCGAGAACCGCATCGAGGCCCTTCTGCTCACCCAAGGCATTCGCAAGCGCCCCTCCCTGCGCCGTTGGGACGCCGAGATGGACGCTTTGCGAACAGCGGACGGTCGCGCCGTGCCGCCGCTTCTTCGTGCGGAGATTGGCAGGTTGAAGCGCCGGCTCACCCTGACCAAGGAGCTGATCCGCGAGATCGAGACAGAGCGGTCAACGATGCTGGCGACGGCGTCCTCCGATGACGCGTCCCGCAAGGTCGCAGCGCTGTCGCGCATCCGAGGCGTGGGCGACAACTTCGCTGCCGTGCTCGTGCGTGAGGTGTTCTACCGCCATTTCGACAACCGCCGGCAGCTCGCGAGCTATGTCGGCATTGCGCCGACGCCGCATCAAAGCGGTGCCATGGATCGGAATCGCGGGATCGGGCGCGCAGGAAACGCCCGGGCGCGGACAACCCTGATCCAACTCGCTTGGCTCTGGCTACGCTACCAGCCGGGAAGCGGGCTGGCCGCCTGGTTCCGCGAGCGTGTCGGCGCCTTGGCCGGGCGCAGCCGATGCATCGCGATCGTCGCCATGGCGCGCAAGCTGCTCGTCGCATTGTGGCGCTACGTCGAGGCGGGCGTGCTGCCGGAGGGCATGGAGCTCAAGGCGTAACAGGATCGACGCCGGCGGAACGCCGGCTGGCGTCGACGAGGGGAGCACGACCGTTTTCGTCATTGGCGGCCAAACTAAGCCGCCGAGTTTCAGGTTGGTCGCGTCTCGCCGGGGAAGGCCTCGTGAATGAGGCATCGTGGTGCGGGTGAAGGCCCGACCGTATGTAAGGTGATGCAGCCACGGCTGCGAAAGCGATCGACCCCGGACCTCTATCGACAGGACCACTCCAGTTCCACGGATCGTAGGAAACGAAGAAACAGAGAAACAGAGAAACAGAGATTGACTGTTGAACCCTCATGTAAGGACCGAACTGAACGAAGACCGGGTAACGCGACTGGCGGGCATGTCCGCGTCGATCCAATCGGCTACTTGATCTTTCCATTCCGGCCATCGAACACCTGTTGCCGGAATGAACTCAAGGACGGGTCAACGACCATCTATCCAGATATAAATCCGCGTCGATGCCCCGCCGATCAAGCATTGTTCGAGCGCAGTGGACAATGCAACCTTCGACTCCGTTGCGTATAGCGGTTCTTCCAGAGACCTTGTCACCAAGTTTGAACCAGCGCGCCTTTCCGTTTGTTGGAGGAATGTTGACATAGGCTCCGTTGATGGAGGCGCCCGCAAAAAAGAAGGTCTCCGCATCCGGCAAGATCGCTCCGAATCGATCGCCGTCGCCATTCTGGCTGGATCGCTTGTCTGACGAAGCAGATATACCAAGAGATAGCGCAGCCTGACGCAGACGTTCCAGACCATCGAAGTTCGATCTCATGGGCAATCGCAACCGGGGATCCTCCATGGCGAGCTGCCTGAGTGTAAAGCGGTCCTTTCCAAAATTGCAGAGCGCGCATGAGATCACGACGTTCTCGATCGAAGATTTGCCTCCGTGACTATGTGGCTCGACATGATCGAACTGAAGCCAAGTGACTTGGAACGCCGAGTGCTGTTCCGCTGGCTTTCTAGGATTCCAGGGGACTTCTCCGGGATAGAGCTTTGCCGCAATTTTTCGGATATCCGCATTGACGACTGGCAGGCCGCAGTATCGGCATCGGTAGCCATCCCGAGCAAGAACCGCCTGTTTGATCCCGGGCTTGATCCTCCGATCGGGATCGCGCTCGGCCTTTGGTATCTGCTGCGTGTCGCCTTCCGGTTTCGATATGACGACATTTCTGAACACGTTGATCCAGGCATCGTTCAGCCAATGCCAGGTGACAGGACAATTCGCTTCCACGAACTTGACAGCCGCAAGCTCTCGATCCCCAGCGATATGAGCGTCGACCGCCGCCTCGAGCGCGCCGATGGCGGCATGAACTTCTGGCAGAGGGCGCCTCAGGGAAGTCCGCATTCCTTCGCTCAGCCTGTCCCGGTAAATTGCTTGAGTAGGCCAACTGACGTCAGAATTGGCAAGCAGCAGTTTTCGGTGACGGAAAGCGTGCCGGGAAAATCGGCCGATCTCCGATAGGTTCGCCTCGCTGGCCCCTGAAGGACACGCGTTACGACATTTCCGCCCGTCACCGCCCGCCGCGCGCCATGAAGGCCAGGCGCTCGAAGAGATGCACGTCCTGCTCGTTCTTCAGGAGCGCGCCGTGCAGCTTCGGCAGGGCGCTGCCCGCGTCGGCCTTCAGATCCTCTGCCGTGAGGTCCTCGGCCAGAAGGAGTTTCAGCCAGTCGAGCATCTCCGACGTCGAGGGCTTCTTCTTGAGCCCCTGCTGCTCGCGCACCGCGAAGAACTGCGTGAGGGCCGCGGCCAGCAGCGACTGCTTGATGCCGGGGTGATGCACCTCGACGATGGCGCGCAGCGTGTCGATGTCCGGGAAGCGGATGTAATGGAAGAAACAACGGCGCAGGAAGGCGTCGGGCAGCTCCTTCTCGTTGTTGGAGGTGATGATGACGATGGGGCGGTGGAGGGCGCGCACCGTCTCGCCGGTCTCGTAGACGTGGAACTCCATGCGGTCGAGTTCCTGGAGCAGATCGTTGGGGAACTCGATGTCGGCCTTGTCGACCTCGTCGATCAGCAGCACGACGCGTCCCTCGGCGGCGAAGGCCTGCCAGAGCTTGCCGCGGCGGATGTAGTTCAAGATGTCGTGGACGCGCTCACCACCAAGACCGGGGCCTAGCTGGCTGTCGCGCAGGCGGGACACCGCATCGTATTCGTAGAGCCCCTGCTGCGCCCGCGTCGTCGATTTGACCGTCCATTCGAGGAGCGGCAGGTCGAGCGCCGCGGCCACCTGGCGGGCCAGTTCGGTCTTGCCGGTCCCCGGCTCGCCCTTCACCAGCAAGGGGCGCTGCAACGTGATCGCGGCGTTGACCGCCACCCGCAGGTCGTGGGTCGCCACGTAGGTCCCGGTTCCCTCGAAACGCGTCATTCCATCGTCCTGTCAAAGGATTGTTTCCGGACCGTTATCAGCCGCCGGAACGGCGGCCAAGAGTGCGGCGAGGAAGCGTGACAAGCAAACGGACCTGATGTAAGCGCCGCGATAAGAGATTCCGGCCCGTCGGCCCTCCCCGTGGCCAGGCGACCTGCAAATAGCCGGAACAGAGGGAGAGCGACCATGAAAGCCGAATCATTCCTGCCCAACGATTACACGCCGGCCGAGAGCGAGCCGTTCATGAGCCCGCGACAGATGGAGTATTTTCGCCGCAAGCTGCTGGCCTGGAAGGCCGATCTGGTCGACGAGACCGAGCGCACCATCGAGGAGCTGCAGAACGCCGCCCGCTCCATCCCCGACGTGGCGGACCGCGCGTCCGAGGAGACGGACCGGGCGCTCGAGCTGCGGACGCGCGACCGTCAGCGCAAGCTCATTTCCAAGATCGACGCGGCGCTGCGGCGCATCGACGAGGGCGAATACGGCTATTGCGAGAAGACCGGCGAGGCGATCTCCCTGAAGCGCCTCGATGCGCGCCCGATCGCCACGATGACCGTCGAGGCGCAGGAGCGTCACGAGCGGCGCGAGAAAGTCCATCGCGACGAATGAGGCGTCGCGCGGTCCCGCCGCGACGGGGACCGCGCCGTCAGACGTGACGATCGTTGGCGCGGGCATCTCGGGGCTGGCCTGCGCCATTGCCTGCGCGCTGCGCGGCCGGTCGGTCACGGTGATCGAACAGGCCGAAGCCCTGACCGAAATCGGCGCGGGTTTGCAGATCGCGCCGAACGGCGGGGGGGTCCTGCGGGCGCTCGGCGTCGCCGTTCGGGGGATCGACAGCGAGGCGGTCCATCTGATCGACGGCCCGTCCGGCAGGTCCGTCCTGCGGATGACGGTCGGACCCGGGTTCCGGATGCTGCACCGCGCCGACCTGATCGCGGCGCTCGCGGGCCGGGCGCGGCAACTCGGGGTCGGGATCCTGCTCGGCACGAAGGTGGCGCAGATCGAGCGGGCCGCGCTGCGGCTGGCCGACGGGAGCGCGATCCCTTTCGCCCGTCTGATCGGAGCGGACGGCGTGCGGGGCGCCGCCCGCGCCTTTGTGGCGCCTGACCTCGCGCCGCGCTTCACCGGTCAGGTCGCCTGGCGCGCGACGGTTCCGGTCGGCGGCTGGCGGGCCGAGGCACAGGTCCGGATGGGACCGGGGCGGCATCTGGTATGGTATCCCCTGCGCGACGTCGGCACCCTGAACATCGTCGCCGTGGAAGAGCGGTCGGACTGGACGGCGGAGGGCTGGTCTCACACCGACGACCCGCAGGCCCTGCAACGGGCCTTCGCGGAGTTCGCCGCTCCGGTAGGCGACATTCTCGCGCGCGTCGAGACGGTCCATCTCTGGGGCCTGATGGACCACGGGGTGACGCCGCGATGGACGCGGGGGGCCTGCACCCTGATCGGCGACGCGGCGCATCCGACCTTGCCGTTCCTGGCGCAGGGTGCCAACCTCGCACTGGAGGATGCATGGACGCTCGCCGCCTCGCTGGACGATCCCGGCGCCTGGGAGGCGGCGCGCCGCCCCAGGGTCGCGCGGGTGCTGGCGGCGGCACGGGGCAATGCGGGAAAGTACCATCTGGGCGGCATGCGGCGGCATTTGGCGCACGGTGCCCTGCGCGCGCTGGCGCGGGTCTCGCCGCGCCTGCCGATGCGGGGGTTCCGCTGGCTCTATGATCACGACGTCACGGCGGGGGCGCGGGCGGCGGGCCGGGATGCAAGGGGCCTTTAGCCCGTCTGGTCCGGGATCGGCAAACGGTCCAGAAGATCGGCCGCAAGGATGCGGCATTGCGGGACCTGCCACTCGGCGGGATAGATATGGTCGGGCAGGGGCGGCAGGCGCAGGGCGATGCGCCGCCAGCCGTGGACGACGAGGACGCGGAGGATGGCGGCCTGCGTCGGCGCAGGCGGGGGGAGGCAGTCAAGACGGGCAGCGACGGCTGTGAGGGCGACTGCGAGGTCGGCGGCACGCGTTCGCAGGTCCGGGGTGCAGAGGCGGTCGGTCATCCAGGCGGGGAGCGCTGTCCCGGGGGAAAGCGAAACGACCATCGCGCCCGGCACGGTGGCCGCCGCCAGCATCAGACCGGGCGCGAGGCGCAGGCCCGGCAGGTCGGGCGCGGTGGCCGTGGGGTCGGTGATCAGGAGATTGGCGCGGGTCGCGGCGGCGTCGCGCGCGTAGATCGACGCGGCCGCGGCGCGGCTTTCGGCATGGCCCCGCTCGGACAGGGCATGCGCGGTGGCGCGGCCGGCGCGCCGGCTGACGATCCAGCCGTCGCGGCGCAGGCGGTGGAGCGCGGTGCGGACCGCCTCGTCGCTGAGCCCCATCGGCTCGGTCAGGGCGCGCAACCCCGCGCCCGAGATCGCGGCGCCGGGTCCCTGCGCGAGGTCGCCGAAGACCGTCACGAGGATCGACCAGACCGGCGGCGCGGGGGCGGGCATCAGGCGCGACACGAGGTCGGCGAAGGCGGGCGCGGAGATCATCGGCGCAGCCTGGGAAGCGGCGGCTTCGACCTCAACGTCCGAGCGCCACCATCGTCAGCAGTTCGTAGTCCGCCACGATGTCCCCGCCGCGGTCGGTCAGCGTCACCTGCCAGCGCACCTCGCCGTAGCGGTCGTTGCGCGGCGTCTTGGCCTGGACGGTCAGGCGCGCGGCAATGCTCTGGCCGGGTTCCACGGGCTTGTGGAACCGCAGCGCGTCGAGCCCGGTGTTCGCCAGCACCGGACCCTCGGACGGCTCGACGAAAAGGCCAGCGGCAAAGGACAGGAGCAGGTAGCCGTGGGCGACGCGACCGGGAAAGAACGGGTTCCGCGACGCGGCGTCCGCGTCGGTATGGGCGTAGAAGGTATCGCCGGAGAAGGTGGCGAAATGGTCGATGTCCTCGAGGGTGACGGTCCGGGGCGCGGTGTGGAGCGTCTCGCCGATGCTCAGTTCGGCGAAGGTGCGCGTGAACGGATGCGCCGGGCCGGCGACTTCCGCCGCTCCCGGCACCCAGGTGCCGCCGATGGCGGTCAGCATGTCGGCGCTGCCCTGCACCGCCGTCCGCTGCATGTGGTGAAAGACGGCGCGCACCCCGCCCAGCTCCTCGCCGCCGCCCGCCCGCCCCGGCCCGCCGTGCACCATCTGCGGCATCGGCGCGCCATGGCCGGTGCCCGATGTCATCGACGTGCGGTCGGCGATGTAGAGCCGCCCGTGGAACGCGCCCGCGCCGAGGGCGACCTGGCGGGCCACTGCGAGGTCATGGGTGACGAGGGAAGCCACAAGGCTGCCGCCGCCCCGGTTGGCGAGCGTCACGGCATGGTCGAGGTCGTCGTAGGGCATGATCGTGGCGACGGGGCCGAAGGCTTCGGTGTCGTGGATGCGGGTCGCGTCATCCGGCTCGGCGCAATGCAGCAGGATCGGCGGCAGGAAGGCGCCGCGCTCCCTGTCCGCGCCGGCCACGTCGAAATCCGCCGGGTCGCCGATCACCCGCTCGGCCTCGGTCTCGAGTAGCGCCAGACGGTCGAGCACGTCGCGCCTTTGGGCCTGGCTCACGAGCGGTCCCATCGTCGTCGCCGCCGCGCGCGGATCGCCGATGACCGTCTTCGACAGTCGCGCGCGCAGCCCGTCGAGGGCGGCCCCGACGTGCGCGGCCGGGACGAGGATGCGGCGGATGGCGGTGCATTTCTGTCCCGCCTTGGTCGTCATCTCGCGCTGGACCTCGCGCAGGAAGAGATCGAACTCCGGCGTACCGGGGATGGCATCGGGCCCGAGGATCGTGGCGTTCAGGCTGTCCTGCTCGGCGGTGAAGCGCACGGCGTTCGCCGCCAGAACCGGGTTGGCGCGCAGCGTCGCGGCGGTGGTGGCGGAGCCGGTGAAGCCGACCACGTCCTGGCAGGTCAGCCGGTCGAGCAGGTCGCCGACCCCGCCCGCGATCATCTGGAGCGCGCCGGGCGGCAGCAGGCCGCTGTCCAGCATCAGCCGCACCGCCAGTTCGGTGACGTAGCAGGTGGCCGTCGCGGGCTTCACGATCACCGGCATGCCGGCGAGGATCGCGGGGGCGAGCTTCTCCAGCATGCCCCAGACCGGGAAGTTGTAGGCATTGATCTGCACGGCGACGCCGCGCAACGGCGTGTGGATGTGGCGGCCGAGGAAGCTGCCGTCGCGGCTCAGCGTCTCGATGCCGCCGTCGAGGTGGACATGCGCGTCCGGCAGTTCGCGGCGCCCCTTGGAGGCGAAGACGAACATCGTGCCGATGCCGCCGTCGATGTCGAAGGCGTGGTCCTTCCGGGTCGCGCCGGTGGAATAGGAAAGGTCGTAGAGCGCCTGCTTGCGCCCGTCGAGGTGCATCGCCAGCGCCTTGAGCAACCGCGCGCGATCGTGGAACGTCAGCGCGCGCAGCGTCGGGCCGCCGATCTTGCGCGCATGGTCGAGCATCGCCTGGACGTCCGGGCCGGCATGGCCGGCGCGCGCCATCGCCCGCCCCGTGGTGGCCTCGGCGATCTCGCGCGCGCCGTCGTCGGAGGCCAGCCAGCGGCCGGCGATGAAGCTGTGAACGTCGATCATGGCGGGGTCCTCCGGATGGGTGACGGCGCGGGGGGGACGGCAGCGGCGGCCCGGGCGATCAGGGGGGCTTTTCCGTTATGATCGCGTCGTCGCCCGCCGTGATGCTTTGCCCCGGAGTTAATTGACCGCCCGGTCGGCTCATGCAAGCCTTCCGGCAAAGACGTGGGGAGGACGGCGATGGGCGTGACGGGACGGAGCGTCCGGGAAGGCGATCCGGCGGCGGTCGCATCGAGGCGGCGCGGTCGGCGGGACACTTTCGAGGGGGCGGCGCCCCTCGGCCCGCGCGGGGCTTCCTGCGCCGCAAGCGATGCGCGTGTCGTGCCGTCGAGTGGAGCCGGCGCGGGACCTGCCGCAGAGGTGCGGGCCTTTCGCAAGCGCGCGCCGGCCGTCGCGAGCACCGCGTCGTGACGCCGAAGGGGCGGGCCGAGGCGTCCGCGGCGGCGATGTGGGCGGTGGATGCGGCGAGCAGATGGGTCGGGATGGAGCTCGTGTCGGTGGATGAGGGGACGGCGACGATGGCCCTCACGGTCGCGGCGCACCACGTCAACGGCCACGGCATCTGCCACGGCGGCGTGACCTTCGCGCTGGCCGACAGCGCTTTCGCCTTCGCCTGCAACAGCCGCAACGACGTCACCGTGGCGCAGCACAACACCATCAGCTATCTCGCCCCCGCCCGCGTCGGCGACCGTCTGACGGCGGTGGCGACGGAGGTGGCGCTCTCGGGGCGCAGCGGGCTGACGGACGTGGCGGTGCGCCGCGCCGACGGCACGGTGATCGCGCAGTTCCGGGGCGCGTCGCGGGCGATCGGCGGGCATCTGTTCGAGGAAGGAGTGCCATGAAGGATCTGGGAGCGCGGCCCGACGAGCTCGAGCCGATCGAGCGGGCATCGCGCGACGAGATCTCGGCGCTCCAGATCGAGCGGCTCAGGTGGTCGCTTCGGCACGCCTGGGACAACGTGCCCATGTATCGCGCGCGGTTCGAGGCGGCCGGGGTGCATCCGGACGGGCTGCGCGACCTTGCGGACTTGTCCGGGTTCCCCTTCACCGTGAAGGACGACCTGCGCGCCAATTACCCGTTCGGGATGTTCGCCGTGCCGCGCTCGCGGCTGGTGCGGCTCCATGCCTCCTCGGGGACCACGGGGAAGGCCACGGTCGTGGGCTACACCGCGCGGGATTGCGATCTCTTTGCCGACATGGTGGCGCGGTCCCTGCGGGCGGCGGGCGTGCGTGCGGGCGAAATGGTGCACAACGCCTATGGCTACGGCCTCTTTACCGGCGGTCTGGGCGCGCATGTCGGCATCGAGCGGCTGGGGGCGACGGTGGTGCCGGTGTCGGGCGGGATGACCGCGCGGCAGGTCACGCTGATCCGCGATTTCGGGCCGCAGGCGATCATGGTGACGCCGTCCTACGCGCTCGCAATCCTCGAGGGGTTCGCGCGGCAGGGGGCCGATCCGCGGGCCACGTCGCTACAGGTCGGCATCTTCGGGGCGGAGCCCTGGACCAATGCCATGCGCGCCGAGATCGAGCAGGGCTTCGACATGCATGCCGTCGACATTTACGGCCTGTCGGAGATCATGGGGCCGGGAGTCGCCTGCGAATGCGTCGAGACGAAGGATGGGCTGCACGTCTGGGAGGATCACTTCTATCCCGAGATCGTCGATCCGGTGACGGGGGCTGCGGTGCCGGACGGGCAGATGGGCGAGCTCGTCCTCACTACGCTGACCAAGGAGGCCCTGCCGATGGTCCGCTACCGCACGCGGGACCTCACGCGGCTCCTGCCCGGCACGGCGCGGTCGATGCGTAGGGTCGAGAAGATCACCGGGCGATGCGACGACATGATCATCCTGCGCGGCGTCAACGTGTTTCCGACGCAGGTGGAGGAGCAGCTGATGGCGGTGCCGGGGCTGGCGCCGCACTTCCAGATCGAACTGGTCCGCGACGGGCCGATGGATGCGATGCGCGTGCATGTCGAGGGCCTGCCCGGCGCGGACGGGACCGGGCCGGGGGCGGTTCTGGCGCGGCGCATCAAGCAGCGGGTGGGCGTGACGGCGCAGGTCGTGGTGCATGCGCCGGGCGAGGTGGCCCGGTCGGAAGGCAAGGCCGCGCGGGTCGTGGACCGGCGGGGCGGCTGATCGCGCCCGACCACGACGACAAGCGCCGCGCCATCCTGCGGCAAGCGGCGAAGGTGATCGCGAACGGGGGGGTTTGCGGACGGGGGTTCGACCGCGCGTCGGTGCCGCGGGTGGCGCGGGTGGCGCGGGCCCGCGACATCTCCAAGGCCACCATCTATCGTTACCGGAACAGCAAGGACGAGGTGCTCCATGATATCCTCGACGCCTATCTGGCGGGGTTGCGCGACCGGATCTGCGGGCTGGATCTGGCTGGCATCGACCCCGAGGCGGCGCTGCGGCAGACGGTGACCGAAATCCTCCTGGTCGATCCGGGGGCCGAAGGCGAGCACCGGCTGCAGGCAAGCGGGCTCAAGCATCTGTCGCCGCAAAAGCAGGCGATCCTGCACCGGTATCGGCGGGAGCTTGCCGGCCATGTCGCGGGGTTGGTCGGGGCGGTGGCGCCGGAGGTCTTCGCGCTGGACGCCGGGAAGCTGCGGGCGGCGACGATGTCGGCCTTGGGGATGCTGAACGGGTTCCGCATGTGGAACCGAAACGCGACGGAGGCCGACCGCCGGGCCCACGCCCGCTCGGTTTGCAACCTCTGCCAGCGGAGGCTTTCCGGCCTCCGAGGTGTGCGCCTAGCGGTCGTACGTCACCGCGACGGTTTTCGACCGCACGAGGCTCTGGCAGGTCAGGACGTAGCCGCGCTCGACCTCGTAGTCTTCGAGCGCATGGTTGGCGATCATCTCCACCTCGCCTTCGGTCACGAAGGCCTTGCAGGTGGAGCAGACGCCCGCCTTGCAGGCGTGGGGCGCGTCGATGTGGCTGGCCAGCGCCGCCTCGAGGATCGTCGTGCCCGGCGCGACGTTCAGCGTCCGGCTCTCGCCGTCGAGGGTGACGCGGGCCATCGCGCCTTCGCCCTCCGTCTCCGCGCGGGTCGTCTGGGCCGCGACCGATCGCCCCGTCGCGAAGAGTTCGTAGCGGATCGCTTCCTTCGGCATCCCGTGGGACTCGAGGGCCGCGGCGATGGTCCGCATCATCGGCTCGGGCCCGCAGATGAAGGCGCTGTCGGCGCGCCCCACGTCGATCCAGCGGGCGAAGAGGTCGACGCATTTGTCCGCATCGAGCCGCCCGGAGAAAAGGTCGATGTCCAGCGCGCCGTCGCCGAGGATATGGACGAGGTTCAGGCGCTGCATGTGGCGGTTCTTGAGGTCTTCGAGCTCCTTGCGGAACATCACCGAATGGACCGCCCGGTTGGCGTAGACGAGCGTGAACCGCGACCGCGGCTCCCGCGCCAGCACCGTCCGCAGGATCGACAGGATGGGGGTGATGCCGGATCCCGCGGCGAAGCCGAGGTAGTGCCGCGCGCGTCCCGGATCGATGGGCAGGTGGAAGTTGCCGGCCGGAGCCATCGCCTCGAGCCGGTCGCCCGCCGCCATCGTCCCGTTTGCCCAGGTCGAGAAGGCCCCGCCCTCGACGCGCTTGATGGCGACTTCCAGGCCATTGTCGTCGAGACCGGCGCAGATCGAGTAGGAGCGCCGCAGATCCTCGCCGTCGATCCAGTGGCGGAAGGTCAGATACTGCCCTTGCACGAAGTCGAAGGCCCGGGGGTCGTCGGGGGCCAGCGAGACGACGACGGCGTCGCGGGTCGTCTTGCGGACGGCGGTGACGGTGAGGGGGTAAAAACGGGCTATCGGCGTCCTCAGAGGCATTTGAAGTAGTCGAAGGGTTCAAGGCAGTCGCGGCAGCGCCACTGCGCCTTGCAGGGTGTCGAGCCGAACTGGCTGATCCGCTCGACGTTTTCCGACTTGCAGAGCGGACAGCGCTCGGGGCCGCCGGCGGCGCGGGGCGGGGCGATGCCATAGTCCTCGAGCCTTGCGCGGCCCTTGGCGGAGAGCCAGTCGCTGCTCCAGGCCGGCGAGAGCTGAGGGCGGATGCGAAGGCGTTCGATGCCGCGGTCGCGCAGCGCCGTCTCGATATCGAGCGCGATGACGGAGGTGGCGGGGCAGCCTGAATAGGTGGGCGTGACGGCGACGTCCAGCGTATCGCCGGTCCAGGCGACATCGCGGACGATGCCGAGATCGACGACGGAGATGACGGGGATCTCCGGATCGGGCACGGCGTCGAGCCAGCCCCAGACGTCCGCGACGGTGGGCCGCGCCGTCACCACGTCGCATCCGGATGGGCGCGGGGCAGCGACTGCATGACGGCGAGCATGTGGCCCAGGTGTTCGGAATGGCGCTTGCCGGTGCGGCCACCGGAATGGGCGAAGGCGGTTTCGGGCAGCGTCAGCGTGGCCTCGGCCATCGTCCCGCTGACCGCGGCATGCCATGCGGGGTGCAGGTCGGCCGGGGCGGGCGCGGTGCCGGCATCGGCCATCGCGGTGTCGACGGCATCGGTCGCGAAGACCTCGCCGGCGAAGGGCCAGAGCAGGTCGAGGGCGGCCTGCATCCGGCGTCGGCTCCCGTCCGTGCCGTCGCCGAGGGCTATGAGCGTGCCGCGCGAGCGGTCGAGGTGATAGGCGGCCTCCTTGGCGGCCTTGGCGGCGATCTCCGCGACACGCGGCTCGGTGGACCTTGCAAGGGCGGCGAGCCAGGGAGCGTGGAAAGCGTCGAACAGAAACTGGCGCATCATCGTGCGACCGAAGTCGCCGTTGGGCTGCTCCACCAGCAGGGTGCTGCGGAAGTTGGCAGGGTCGCGATGATAGGCGAGCGCATCGGCGGTGCGGCCGGCGCCCTCGATCTCCCCGGCCAGCCCGAGCCACATCTGCGCCTGCCCGATCAGGTCGAGGGCGACATTGGCGAGCGCGATGTCCTCCTCCAGCGCCGGCCCCATGCCGCACCATTCGGAGACGCGGTGGCCGAGGACGAGGGCGTTGTCGCCCTGGCGCAGCAGGAACTCGAAGAGCGGATCGGCTGCCGTCACATGTGCCCCGCTTCGTCGGGAATGTCGTAGAAGGTCGGGTGGCGGTAGACCTTGGAGGAGGCGGGCTCGTAGAGCGGCCCGCTGGCCTCGGGCGAGGATGCGGCGATGTGGCGGGCTTCCACGACCCAGATCGACACGCCCTCGTTGCGCCGGGTGTAGACGTCGCGCGCGTTGCGGATGGCGGTGCCCTCGTCGGGCGCATGCAGCGATCCAACATGGCGGTGGCTCATTCCGTGCTGACCCCGGATGAAGACCTCCCAGAGCGGCCACTCCCGGCGCGCGGGATGCGGCTTCGTCTCGGGCGTCTGGGTGCCGGGGTAGGGGCCGGGGCTGGTGTTGCTCATGGTGTCCTCAGAAACGGCAGGGGTCGATGTCGATCATGGCCGCGTCGTCACAGTGTATTTCCTGGCGCGGGAAGCCGATCTCGATCTCCGGGAAGGTCACGCGAAAGCCGCCGTTGGCCCAGCCCCACGTCCCGGCGCCGAACCCGTCGCGCGCGGCGTCGCAGTGGGCACCGAGATAGATCGTCTCGCGTGTGTCGGAAATCGTCGTACCAGCGCCTTGCCCGAAGAAGCGGCCGACCGGGTAGGTGGAGCGAAGCACGATGCCCGAGGCGTTGCACGTCGCCTCGTAGAGATGGCCGGCGCCGCTGACATAGGCCTGCGCAGGCAGCGCTGCGCAGGCGAGCGCGGCAACGAGGCCTCGGGCGCGGAGCGTCACTCCGCCGCCACGGCCGCCGCGCGTTTCTTCTCGCCATGCGCGAGCAGCCCCTCGCGGACCCAGGCCCCATCGTCCCAAGCCTTGTTGCGCGCAGCGAGGCGTTCGGCGTTGCAGGGACCGTTGCCCTTGATAACCTCGAAGAACTCGCTCCAGTCCGGCTCCGCAAAGTCGTAACCGGCTTTCTCCTCGTTCCACTCAATCGTCTCGTCGGGCACGGTCAGGCCGAGAAACCCGGCCTGCGGCACGGTCTCGTTGACGAACTTCTGGCGCAATTCGTCATTGGTGTTCATCTTGATGCGCCAGGCCATCGACTGCTCGGAATGGACCGAATCCTTGTCGGACGGGCCGAACATCATCAGCGAGGGAAACCAGAACCGGTCCAGCGCATCCTGCGCCATGCGCTTCTGCGCCGCCGTCCCGTTTGCCATCCGCCGCATGATGTCGAAGCCCTGCCGCTGGTGGAAGCTCTCCTCCTTGCAGATGCGGACCATGGCGCGCGCATAGGGCCCGTAGGAGGTGCGCTGCAAAGGCACCTGGTTCATGATCGCCGCCCCGTCGACCAGCCAACCGACCGCGCCCATGTCGGCCCAGGTCAGCGTCGGATAGTTGAAGATGGAGGAATATTTCATCCGCCCGTCGAGCAGCATCTCGGTCAGCTCGTCGCGGGTGACGCCCAGCGTCTCGGCCGCGCAGTAGAGGTAGAGCCCGTGACCCGCCTCGTCCTGCACCTTGGCCAGAAGGATGGCCTTGCGCTCGAGCGACGGGGCGCGGGTGATCCAGTTGCCCTCGGGCAATTGTCCGACGATCTCGGAATGCGCGTGCTGCCCGATCTGCCGGATCAGGGTCCGGCGATAGCCGTCGGGCATCCACTCCTTCGGCTCGATCTTCTCGCCCCGGTCGATGCGGGCCTGAAAGGCGGCGGCCTCGGGGCTGCCGTCGGCGGCGTCGGACTTTACGAGCTGGGCATACATCTGTCATCTCCTCCCGGGGACAAGAGCGGCATCGGAGCCAGCGCGGGTGCGGCCGTCCTGTGACTGCAACGTCCGGCGACCGTGCGGGAGTCGATGCGGCGGAACCGCGCGCCGGCACCGTGCCACCCGGAGCCGCCTCCCGATACCATATTTTTTCATGTTACCATATTCCGCGAGCTGCCGAAAGTGGTAACATGAGCCCGGCCCTCTACGCCGCCGGGGCCGCCTTACCGCGCCCGGGCTCGTACGGAGGAACGGATCGGACGGACACGGCCCAGTCGAATGGCACGACGCGAGGGCGACGCCCGCCGGCGGCCCAGTCCGCGGCCGCGCCGATGGGCCACGCCCAGCGCGTCGCGCGCCAGACGGTCTTGAAACATTCACGTCGCACGGCGTAGCATTCGCGGTGTCGGCGGCAACTTGCAGCCGTCCGGACGAATCCCTGGGAGGACTACCATGACCCGCTTCACGCTCGGCGCGCTCGTCGCCGGCTCTACATTCCTGTCGCCGCTGGCCGCGCTGGCACAGACCGAGATCCAGTTGTGGCACGCCTTCACGGGCCGCCTGCAGGAACTCGTCGACGCCCAAGTCATGGACTTCAACGCCAGCCAGGACGCCTACACCGTGGTTGCGCAGTCCAAAGGCAACTACTCCGAGACGCTCAACGCGGGTATCGCGGCCTTCCGCGCCGGCGAGCAGCCCGACATCCTGATGGTCTTCGAGGTCGGCACCGCGACGATGATGGGGGCCGCGGGCGCGATCCGGCCTGTGAACGAGGTCATGGAGGCCTCCTCCGTGGCGTTCGACCCCGACGCCTTCATCGGCGCGGTCAAGGGCTACTACACTACCACCGAGGGTGAGATGCTCTCGCTGCCGTTCAACTCCTCGACCCCGGTCCTCTGGGTCAACCGCGACGCGCTGGAGGCGGCGGGGATCGACCCCGACACCGATCTGTCCACCTGGCAGATGATCGGCCCGGTGCTCGACACGCTCAAGGAGGCGGGCAGCACCTGCCCCCTGACGACCGCCTGGCAAAGCTGGATCCAGCTCGAGACCTTCTCGGCCCGCCACGACCTGCCGTTCGCCTCGCAGGAGAACGGCTTTGCCGGCACCGACACCGAGCTCGTGTTCAACGAGGAGCCCCAGGTGGCGCATATCGCCCGGCTGGGCGAATGGGCGCAGGACGGCAAGTTTCTCTACGCCGGGCGCCGCAACGAGAGCGGGGCGAACTTCCGCGCCGGCGAATGCGCGCTCTTCACCGAATCCTCGGCCGGGTATGCGGGCATCAAGGAAGAGGCGCAGTTCGACTTCGACGTCCGCCCGCTGCCCTACGATTCGGATGTCGTCGACACGCCGCTGAACACCATCATCGGCGGGGCCTCGCTCTGGGTGATGGAGGGCAAGCCGGACGACCACTATCAGGGCGTGGCCGAGTTCCTGACCTATCTGTCGTCCACGCCGGTGCAGGCGCAGTGGCATCAGGACACGGGCTATCTGCCGATCACCACGGCGGCGGGCGACGCGACCCGGGAGGCGGGATTCTACGAGGAGAACCCGGGCACCGACGTCGCGGTCACCCAGATGACCGCCAACGAGCCGACGGCGAATTCCAAGGGCATCCGGCTGGGGTCGTTCGACCAGATCCGCACGATCATCGACGAGGAGCTGGAAGGCGTCTGGACCGGCGACAAGACGGCGCAGGAGGCGCTCGACAGCGCCAAGGAGCGGGGTGACCAGCTTCTGCGCCGGTTCGAGCAGGCGAACCGCTGAGGCGGACGATCCGACGGGCGGCCCCTCGCCGGGGCCGCCCGTCACCATGATCGCAGGAGAGCCCGAGCGATGGAAAAACGCGTCACCTTCCGGGGTTGGCTCCTGCCGTTGCTGCTGATCGCGCCGCAGATCATCGTCTCGGCGGTGTTCTTCTTCTATCCGGCGGGGCAGGCTGTCTGGCAGTCGCTCTTCATTCCCGACCCGTTCGGGCTGTCGATGCAATACGTGGGCCTCGGCAATTTCAAGTTCCTTTTCGGCGATCCCTACTACCGCACGGCCTTCGTGACGACGGCGGTCTTCTCGACGCTGGTCACGATCGTCTCGATGGTCCCGGCGTTGTTCCTCGCCGTGATCGCCGACCGCCTTGTCAAGGGATCGGGCACCTACCGCACGCTGCTGATCTGGCCCTATGCGGTCGCGCCGGCGGTGGCCGGGGTGCTCTGGCTCTTCATGTTCAACACGCGGGTGGGCGTGGTGGCCTGGTATCTGGGCCTGCTCGGCTATGACTGGAACCACGTCCTCGACGGCACCGAGGCGATGGGTCTCGTCGTCGTCGCCTCCGCCTGGGGGCGGATCAGCTACAACTTCCTGTTCTTCCTCGCCGCCCTGCAAGCGGTGCCGAAATCGGTGATCGAGGCGGCAGCGATCGACGGGGCCCGCTTCTGGCGGCGGTTCTGGACGATCGTGCTGCCGCTCCTGTCGCCGACGACGTTCTTCCTGCTGGTGGTCAACGTCGTCTACGCCTTCTTCGAGACCTTCGGCGTGATCCACACGATTACCGGCGGCGGGCCGCAGCAGGCGACGACGATCCTCGTCTACAAGGTGTTCGCCGACGGCTTCGTGGGGCAGGATCTCGGATCGTCGGCGGCGCAATCGGTGATCCTGCTCGTGCTCGTCGGCGCGCTCACCGTGGTCCAGTTCCGGTTCATCGAGCGGAGGGTGCACTATTGACCGATGCCGTCCGCGCCGCCCGCAAGGACCCGCCCGCCGGCATGGTGGAGCGGCGCGGCGCGGGCCTGTGGCTCAGCCATGTCGTGATGATCCTGGGCGTCCTTATCGTGTTCTTCCCGATCTGGCTGGCCTTTGTCGCCTCGACCGTGACGCAGCCCGAGATCGTGCGGCCGCCGATGCCGCTCTGGCCGGGCGACCAGTTCCTGAACAACTACAGGGCGGCGCTCTTCTCGGGCGTGAACGTGCCCGTGGCGACGATGCTCTTCAACAGCCTGGTGATGGCGATGGGCATCGCGCTGGGCAAGATCGCCATCTCGCTCCTGTCGGCCTTCGCCATCGTCTACTTCCGCTTTCCCGGCAAGTCGGTGTTCTTCTGGCTCATCTTCCTGACGCTGATGCTGCCGGTCGAGGTCCGGATCGTGCCGACCTACGAGGTCGTCGCCGGCTTCGGGATGCTCAATTCCTACGGTGGGCTGATCTTTCCGCTGATCGCCTCCGCCACGGCGACCTTCCTTTTCCGGCAGTTCTTCATGACCGTGCCCGACGAGCTGGCCGAGGCCGCGCGCGTCGACGGGGCACGGCCGATGCGCTTCTTCTGGGACATCCTGATGCCGATGAGCCGCACCAACATCGCCGCGCTCTTCGTCATCCTCTTCATCTACGGCTGGAACCAGTATCTCTGGCCGTTGCTCATCACCACCGACCCGGAGATGAACACGATCGTCATGGGCCTGCGGCAGATGTTCCCCTCGGGCGACGATGTAGCGAACTGGCCCGTCATCATGGCGACCTCCATCCTCGCCATGATCCCGCCGATCGTCGTCGTCATCTCGATGCAGAAACTCTTCATCCGCGGCCTCGTGGACAGCGAAAAATAGGGACCGGAATGGCGAATGTAGAGCTGATCGACGTCAAAAAGCGCTTCGGCAGGACCGAGGTGATCCACGGCGTCACCGCCACCATCGCGGACGGCGAGTTTATCGTCATCGTCGGCCCTTCGGGCTGCGGCAAGTCCACGCTCCTGCGGATGGTCGCGGGGCTGGAGAGCGTGTCGGAGGGCGAGGTGCGCATCGGCGGCAAGCGCGTCAACGACATGGAGCCGATGGACCGCGACATCGCCATGGTGTTCCAGAACTACGCTCTCTACCCGCATATGTCGGTGCGGCAGAACATGGGATACGGGCTCAAGATCGCGGGCGACAGCAGGGCCGAGATCGCCCGCAAGGTCGACGAGGCCGCGAGGCTGCTGCAGCTGTCGGACTTCCTCGACCGTCGCCCCCGCGACCTGTCGGGCGGCCAGCGCCAGCGCGTCGCGATGGGCCGTGCCATCGTGCGCGAACCGGCGGTGTTCCTCTTCGACGAGCCCCTCTCGAATCTCGACGCCAAGTTGCGGGTGCAGATGCGCCTGGAGATCCGCGACCTGCAGGAGCGTCTGGGCATCACCGCGCTCTATGTCACGCACGATCAGGTCGAGGCAATGACCATGGCCGACCGGATGATCGTGATGAACGCGGGGAGGGCCGAGCAGATCGGCACGCCGCTCGACGTCTACGAGCACCCGCAGACGCTCTTCGCGGCGCAGTTCATCGGCTCGCCGTCGATGAACGTGCTGGACGCGCGTGTCGACGGCGGCCAAGTGCGCGTGGGCGATACCAGTTTGCCCGGCGGCCAGGGGGCCGACGGCCCGGTGGCCCTGGGGATCCGGCCCGAACACATCGCCGTCGACCCGGACGGCCCCCTCGCGCTGACCGTTCGCATGGCCGAGCCCCTGGGCGCGAACACCTTGCTGCACGGGCGCCTGTCGGGCGGCGAGGCCTTCACCGTCAGCCTGCCGGGCGTGCACCGGGCGCGGTCGGGGGAAGTCCTGCGCCTTGCGGTCCAGCCGGGCAGCCTGCACCTTTTCGACGCCGGAGACGGCCACCGCCTCTAGCGGCTCCTCCGCCGACGCGGCCCCCGTGGCCCTCGGGACATTCGTCACGCTTCGGCCGCCTGCGTCGCGGGCGGGACCGCACGGAGGCGAGCCGGCAATCATCGTCGCGACTTTATTCGCCGATGTGACCGGATCGATGCGCGACGCCCGCGCGGCAGCGGGGTGGGAGCGCAGGCGGACAGCGGTCGGGGCATAGCATATACCGGAGAGGACCGCCTGCCCGGTCGGCCTCAAGGTTTCGACGTCCTTCGGCTGCGCTTCGGGGCAAATGGTCTGGCCGCCGTTTCGGAGAGACGGGGCGGGCCGGGGAAGGGGTCACGCGGCTGCCATATCGCCGCCTTCGTCGGGTCGCGCGCGAAGACTGCGGTTCCATCGAAGCCCCGACCTGCGAAGATCAGGTCGTCCCCGCGCGGGCCGACGCCGTTCTCAACGCCTTCCGGCTGGTCGGGCCCGTCCTCTGTTGTTAAGGCGGTCGCAGCGACGGCGAGGGCGAGCGGGAACGCGGCGGGAAGGTGGCTCTATCGGGTGATCCCTGCCTGCCGCTGGTACAATCGGACGGGTCGTCAGGGGGATAGCCCGCGCGCGAGGCCATCTCCGCGCCGGGCGCACCGCAGTCGAAGCCGATGGCGCGGAAGACGGACGTCATGCCGGCCAGGACGCCGATGTCGAGAAGCGCCTCGACGAAGACCTGCGACACCCCCCGCAACCGCTGCCAGGGTGACCTATGGTGCGCGGCGTCGGCTTCGTCGAGCGCGCCGCAGAGTTTGCCCGGAAGGATATCAGGGGGTCCCGATGCCGCCAGTCGTGCCGAGTTCGGCACCGGCGCGACAGATCTCGCCGAAATCGAAGACATGGAGCGTCGCCGACGTTCCCGACACTCGGTCGGTCATGGATCGGCGGACAGGGCGGCCCGCCTTCGAGGAAGCGCGCGCTCGGCGAACGGATCCGTGCCTCGCGTCCGGCGATCCGGGGCGTTCGCGCAAATGCAGATGCGTGGCTTCGTGCGGGGTGGCGGAGGGTTGCAGGGCGGCACGTTGCGCACGACGGACATGATGGACAGCCGTCCGCTATGCCACGGCGCGCCCGTCTGGCCGCGGCGCAGATCGTCGAACCCACCCGATTATCGAAGCATCTGACGAAACAAAGTGCATATCGCTGCGAGTCAAGGCTGCGGT
Source organism: Rhodobacterales bacterium (assembly GCA_038320125.1). GTDB lineage: Bacteria > Pseudomonadota > Alphaproteobacteria > Rhodobacterales > Rhodobacteraceae > Jannaschia. The sequence continues at coordinate 20,748 of JBBQDX010000024.1, forward strand.
CACCTTCGCCGCGACCGCGGGTGCCCGGGATCTGACGTTCTGGACGCTGGACAACGGGGCGTCCAGCGTCATTCTGGGCGCGCTTAAATTCGCGTCGAGGCCCCAGGGGGCTGTTCCGATCGTCGCCGTAGGAGGCCACCTCGGCTTCATCACGGCGCGGGCAGGCGAGGCAGCGGATCGCTTCGGTCATTCTGGACATCGCCGGCGGACCGGACACCGCCCTCGTCGCCGTCAACCTGATCGGCTCCGGTCCTGAAGGCATCATCGAAAGCCTCGCGATCCTGCTCCCGGCAGTGGGAATCCTTCAGCCGGTCACCTCTGGGTTCGGTGTCGATCCGGCGCATTTGGGGTCCATCGCGGTGCTGAACCGGCCGAGCTCTATCCTACCCCTGCCGACGGGCATGTTGGTCCATGGGAGCCAACCCCTATCAATGGCGCGCGCAGGCGATTTTGCCCCCGGATCATTCCGCCTCTCATGGGACTGTTCCTCGTCCGCGCCGTCCCAATCCTCTTGACCAGTCCGGCGAGCGTGATGGACCGATGTCGAGGAGCAACCTTCCAGAGATGTCGCGCGTCGGCCCCCTCGTGTCCTGTAGGCCTGCCGACGACGGCTCGATGGGCGGGCACGATGGCCGAGATCCCGGGGGTCCTACCGGCAAAGGCGCTTGCCTGCGCTGTCGGGCCGGTGACTGCCTGAACGACGCTGCCTCCTCGCCATGAAGGGCATCTGCTACGAAGCGCGGACATTCTTGAGGGCCATCGCCGCCGGTCGGGCGATCGCCTCGACGGCAAGAGCGGCGGGACACTTCGTTGCCGACGCGGATAGGGCGGAATCCCATCGTGGCCGGGTCAGAGGCGACCATCGGCACGCCGGTGGCGGACCTCGCCGCGATCCTTGGGCTCGACACGATCGCAATCAGCACAGGATCGGCCTTGCTCCGGGCACTCTCGACGGGATACGGGCGGCGCTTGATCGGGGGTTCGGATCAGTCCGGTCTGCGCATGAACGCCATGGACTTCGGCCGCGATGCACCGCTGTCCGGCGCTTTGGCGGTTCACAGGAGAAGGGAAACCGCATGAAGGTGCTTATCCTGGCCGCCGCGGACGCCGCGATTGCCCGTGCGGGGGACATCGTGTCCCGAGTCCTGCAAGCGCTGCCCGAAAGTGCGCTCGGCCTCGCGACGGGCGGAACGGTGCTGCCCTCTTGCGACGATTTCGTGGCGCGGCATGAGGCGGCCGGTCTCTCCTTCGCAAGGGCGGTCGCGCCCAATCTTGACAAATACATGGGCCTGCCGCCCCGTTATCCCTGTTCCTGCCGCCGCCACATGCGCGAGGCCCTCTTCGACAGGGTCCATCTGGACCGCGCGCGAAGCCACCTGCCGCGTGGCGGCCGTGCGGATCCGCAGGCCGGAGCCGAAGCCTGCGAGGTGCGTATCTCGGCAGCGGGCGGGACCGACCCGCAGACCCTCGGGATCGACGGGAACGGGCATATCGTTGTCAACGAACCGACCGCCAGTCCCGGCTCGCGGACCCGGATCGCGACGCTGACCGAGGACACGAGACGCGCGAACCGGAAGTTCTCCGCCTTCGGGGAGACGCCGCGCGACGCCCTCATGATCGGCGTGGCGACCATCCGCGACGCGCGCGCCATGCTCCCTCCGGGGAAGGGCGAGGCCAAGGCGGAGGCGGTCGCGGGGATGGTGCATGGGCCACTCTGCGCGGCCAGTCCGGCCTCCGCGATCTGGCTTCACACCGACGCCACCATCGTTCCCGACGCCGCGGCCGCCGCGTCGCTCACGTTTCGATCCTATTGCGAAACCTTCCATCCGGGAGGGCGGGACTGTGCCTTCGATTGACGCCCCCCGGGGATCGCTCCTGGTGCTTGCCCGCCAGCTTTATGACGGGGTCGGCCACAGGCTGCGATCCGATATCGTGCTCGAGATCGAGGCGGGGCGCATTTTCGCGATGCGCCCGGCCAGCGGGCGGGATGCGGGCGATGCCGACCTCATCGAGCACGATCTGGTCGCGCCGGGATTCATCGACCTCCAGATCAACGGGGCGGCGGATACCCAGTTCAACTTCGACCCCACGCCGGAAGCCTTGGCGCGGATCGCGCAGGGCGCGCGCAGGGGCGGCACGGCCGGTCTGCTTCCCACGTTCATCACGGCACCGGGGCGCGACTACCTTCGCGCAATCAAAGCCGTCCGGACCGCCATGGCGCGCGGCGTTCCCGGACTCCTCGGCGTGCATCTCGAGGGTCCATTCCTGTCGCCCGCCCGGCCCGGCATCCACGATCCGGACGCGATCAGGACGATGGAGGCGGAGGATCTGGACCGATTGGTCGCCGCAAGAACCGGAACGATCCTGCTGACGGTCGCGCCCGAGGAACTGCCCGCCGGTGCCCTGGCGCAACTGGCAAAGGCCGGGCTGCGGGTCTTTGCCGGACATACGGCCGCCAGCGCGGACCAGATCGCGCAGGCCGAGGCGGAGGGACTGGTGGGCGTGACCCATCTCTTCAATGCGATGAGCCAGATGACGGGCCGGGAGCCGGGGGTCGTCGGCGCGGTCTTTGCCTCCCGCCGGCTTTTCGCGGGCCTCATCGCCGACGGCCATCACGTCGACTGGCGCAACGTGGCGACGACGGTACGGATGATGCCGGACTGCGTCTGCCTCGTGACGGATGCGATGCTGACGCTGGAGGGACGCTCCACCTCCTTCGACCTCCACGGGCGGATGATCGAATTGCGCGACGGACGGCTCACCGACGAAAGCGGGCGTCTCGCGGGGGCTCATGTGAGCCTGATCCAGAGCCTTCGGAATGTGCTCGAACATGTCGGAGTCGAACTTCCGGCCGCTCTTCGGCTCCTGACGCGCAATCCGGCGCGGGCACTGGGTCGGGATGACGCAACGGGCACGGTCACTCGGGGCGGGCCTGCCACCTTGACGTGTCTGACCCGGGACCTCGAGGTCGCCGAAGTGGTCATCGATGGAGCGCGTTTCTCGGGACAGGGCGGGTCTGCCATCGCCGAGAAGAAGCCCCAAGGCGGCCCGGATGGGACGCAGAGACGTCGTTAAGGCCGCGGTTGAGCCGCCCCGCATGGGTGGAACCCTAGAGTGCCTGTGACTGCCCGCAGTCGTCACGGCTTGTGCCCCAGCCTATTTTCCAGCGTCGTGGCATGACCGTTGGTCCATCACTGAAGGGCATCCGACGCATATCGCGCGCCCGAGGCGGAAACCGTATTGACGGTCGTCAGATCCACCGCGTCAATCGGAAGGATCGCGGGAGAGTCCGCGCCCGCGCTCACGTATTGGACAGAGAACGACTCTTCGGCGCCGCAGGACCCGATTTCCCATTGCATGCGATCCATCGCCCCGACGTCCAGAGGAACGGATGCGGTGACGTGCGCCGCGCCAGAGCCGGCGATCAGGGTGAGAGCCGCGAGACCCATGCGCGTCATGGCGAACTCTTCTATGGATCCGCCGGACGCCTGCCATCCACCTTTCCTGCAATGACAACCGAGGTTCAATCGCTGCGAATGGCGCGGGGGAGGCCGGGTTGCCCGAGGTCGCATTCCAGAGCGGACCGGTCCCAACCTGCGGCACGGGCGGCCGCCTCGTAGGTCGATTGCAAGAAGGCCATCAGCATCGCGGGCGGATCGTCGCTCTCCGCAACGACGGCATAGGGCAGGAGGAACTCCCCGAGCCTGTCGTCGAACCGCGCCCCCGCCGGTTCCAGCGGTTGGTCGGCAAATCCGGCCGGTGCGGGATAGGCATAGGACTAAAGCGGTTTGCTTTCAATGTGACGCGTATCCGGCTGCTTTGAAGAAGTTCCGGCACTCCTCGGGATCGAACAGGTCGCAGATGTCGCCGAGGGCTTGGATGAGCGTATTATAGGTTCGCGCGCCGATGCGTCGGAGG
>JBBQDX010000025.1:0-24507 GCA_038320125.1 Rhodobacterales bacterium
TGCAGCGCTGGCGAGCCTGGAGACGCAGGAGGGGACCGAGGCCGACCTGCGCGCCGAACTGGCCGGCCTGCGCGCCGACCTCGCCGAGCGCACCGACAGCGCGGTGGACGCCGAGACCCGGCGCGCCGAGCTCGAGCGCAACCTGAACGACGCCCTCGCCGCGCGGCAGGCGGCCCGCGCGTCCGAGGCGGAGGTCCGGCAGGCGCTGGCCGCCGAACTGACCGCCCGGCGCGCCGCCGAGGGCGCTTCGACCGAGGCGCTGAGCGAGGCCGAGCGCACCGCCGCGCTGCTGAGCCAGGCCCGAACCGAGGTGGCGGAGGTGGACGAGCGTCGGCTCGCGGCACAGCGCGACGCCGCCGCGCTGAACGCCCAGGTGGCGGAACTGCGGGCGCAGCTTTCGGCGCTGGAAGACCTTCTGGGCGAGGCGGAGACCCGCGGCGCCGCGGCGAACGTCCAGATCGACAACCTCGGCAACCGCCTGAACTCCGCCCTGGCGCAGGTGCTTTCCGAACAGCGCGCCCGCGCCGATCTGGAAGCCGCCGAGCGCGCCCGCCTCGAGGAGGAGGCGGTGCAGCTCGAACGCTACCGCTCGGAGTTCTTCGGCCAGCTCCGGGAGGTCCTGGGCGACCGCGAAGGCGTCGAGATCGTCGGGGACCGTTTCGTCTTCTCCTCCGAGGTGCTCTTCGCGCAGGGCGAGGTCGAGTTGCAGCCGGAGGGCCGGGCGCAGATCGAACAGGTCGCCACCGTCATCCTCGACATCGCCGACCAGATCCCCGACGACATCGACTGGGTGCTGCGCGTCGATGGCCACACCGACGACGTGCCGCTGACGGGCCTGGGCAGATACGCGAGCAACTGGGAGCTGAGCCAGGGCCGCGCGCTGTCGGTCGTGCTCTACATGATCGACGAGCTCGGCGTCCCGCCCTTCCGCCTGGCACCCACCGGCTTCGGCGAATACCGTCCCGTCGATACGTCCGGCACGCCCGCGGCGCGCGCCCGCAACCGGCGCATCGAACTCAAGCTGACGGAACGCTGACGGCGGCGTTACTGGCAGTAGGATCCGGAGCGGTAGTCGGCCGTATCGAAGTGGAGATGGTCGCGGTGGTAGGCGTCCGCGTCCGGACCCAGCACGGTTCCGAACGGCCCGCAGGCGGCGCGGTGCAGGGCCCGCAGCATCCGCCCCTTGGCACCGCCGTTCGCGTCGTCGTCCCAGTCCTCCAGCACGCTGATGCGGCTGCCGTCGGCCAGCTCGATCGCGGCGATGTCGATGGCCTTGCCCCGCGCGTGTTCGCTCAGTTTCGCGCCGTCCTGGTTGTTCCGCCCCCGGCAGGCGTAGCCCGAGGCGGTGCGCAGGGCGACGGCGCCGCCGCCCGTCCGGCCCACCGTCGGCAGCACGCCGTCGCGCACCCAGTTGTCGAGCGCGCGGGCGGTGTCGCAATCCATCCGCGCCGGCTCGATCAGCTCGATGCCGCCCACCCGCGTCACCCGCACCGCGTCGCGGATACCGCACTCGCCCTCGTCCCGCAGGGTGCCGATGCGCGCGCCCCGGATCGCGCGGCGTCCGCACAGGCCGCCCCCCGTGGCCCGGCGCAGGCTGTCCCCCATGGCGAGGAGCAGGTCCGCGGGCCGGAAGACGGGGCGCTCCGACAGCCGCACCGCGCCCCCGGCATCGACGCGCGGTTCGGGGGCGCGCAATGCCGCCGACGTCCTGTCGACCAATTGCTGCGCGGGCGTCGCCCGCTGCACCGGGCGGACGGATTCCGGCACGGCGGCGACCTTCGGCGCGGCCGTCGAGCCTTCGGTGGACAGGATATCGACCTGCGTCTGCGGGCGGGGGACGGGACGGATCTCGGCGGTCGCCGGAAGGGCGAGGGACGCGGCGAGAAGCAGCGTGGCGAGCGCGCGCGCCCTCACGCCTTCGGCTCCGCTCTCCCCTGCCGCCCGAAGTCGGGGGCATCGGTGTCCTGCCCGGCCTCGATGATGCCACGCCGGATGGCGCGCGTGCGGGTGAAATAGTTGTGCAGCATGTCTCCGTCTCCCGTGCGGATGGCGCGTTGCAGCGCGAAGAGCTCCTCGGTGAAACGCCCGAGGATCTCCAGGGTTGCCTCGCGGTTGGTCAGAAACACATCGCGCCACATCGTCGGGTCGCTGGCCGCGATGCGGGTGAAATCGCGGAAACCCGCGGCGGAATACTTGATGACCTCGCTGTCGGTCACCCGCCGCAGGTCGTCGGCCACGCCGACCATGGTATAGGCGATGAGGTGCGGCGTATGGCTGGTGACGGCCAGCACCCGGTCGTGATGGTCGGCGTCCATGATCTCGACATTGGCCCCGAGCGCCCGCCAGAGCCGCGACAGGCGGTCGACCTCGGCGGTCGGGGCCCCCTCGGGCGTCAGGAGGCACCAGCGGTTCTCGAAGAGCGTGGCAAAGCCCGAACGCGGCCCCGAATGCTCCGTGCCCGCCAGCGGGTGCGCCGGCACGAAGGCCACGCCGTCGGGAAGATGCGGCCCGACCGCTTCCATCACCGCGCGCTTGACGGAGCCGACATCGCTGACCGTGGCGCCCGGGGCCAGATGCGGTCCGATCTCGCGCGCCACCGCCTCCATCGCGCCGATGGGCACGCAGAGGACGACGAGATCGGCGCCCGCAACCGCCTGTGCCGCAGTCTCCGTCACCCGGTCGACGAGGCCCAGCTCAAGTGCCGTCGCCCGCGTCGCCTCCGTCCGCGCGTGTCCGACGATCTCTCCCGCCAGCCCGTCGCGCTTCATCCGCAGGCCCATCGACCCCGCGATGAGCCCCAGCCCGATGAGCGCGACGCGTTGGTAGATCACATCGCCGCTCATTGTGCCCGCCACGCCGTGATCCCCTCCAGGAGGCGGTCGACACCCGCCGCATCGCCCACCGTGATCCGCAGGCAGTCGGGAAAGCCGTAGCTCATGGGGTGCCGCACGATCACGCCGCGCGATTGCAGAAAGGCGTCACAGCCGCGCGCCTCGGTCTCGTCCGCGAACCGCGCCAGCACGAAATTCGCCTCCGACGCGTCGGACGGCAGGCCGAGATCCGCCAGCCCCTCGCGCAGCCGTGCCCGCTGCACCGCGTTGTCGGCGATGCACCGCGCCGCGTACTCCCGGTCGCGCACCGCCGCTTCCGCCGCCGCCAGCGCCACGTTCGACAGGTTGAACGGCCCCCGGATGCGGTTGAGCACGTCGATCACCGCCTGCGGCCCGTAGCCCCAGCCGACCCGCATTCCGCCGAGGCCGTAGAGCTTAGAGAAGGTCCGCGTGACGAAGACATTCTCCCGTTCGGAGGCGAACCCCAGTCCTCCGTCGAACCCTTCGGAGAACTCCGCATAGGCGCCGTCGAGCACCAGCAGACAGCCATCGGGCAAACCCTCGGCGAGCCGCACGACGTCCTGCCCGCCGATCATCGTGCCCGTGGGGTTGGCCGGGTTGGCGATGAACACCAGCCGTGTCGCCGCCGTTACGCCCGAAAGGAGCGCATCGACGTCCACGACCCGGTCGCGTTCCGGCACCCGGACCGGCACGGCTCCGGCGGCCCGCGCGCCGATCGCGTACATCAGGAACCCGTGTTCGGTGTGCAGCACCTCGTCGCCGGGCCCGGCATAAGCCTGGCAGAGGAGGTGGATGATCTCGTCCGAGCCCACGCCGCAGATGATGCGGGCCGGGTCTAAGCCGTGGACCTCGCCGATGGCAGCGCGCAGATCGGCGTGGTCGGTGCTCGGATAGAGGTGCATCCGCCCGGCCGCCTCGACGGCGGCAAGCCGCGCGCTTTCGGGCGCACCGTGCGGGTTCTCGTTGGAGGACAGCTTCAGGATGTCGGTGACGCCCGCCACAGTCGAGGGCCCGCCCTGGTAGAGGTCGATCTCCATGATCCCCGGCTGGGGATTTGGTGCAGCGTTCATCCGTGGTCCCCCCTGGTCGCGGCCTGTCTATCCGGGGGCTGCGGTCTGCTGCAATGGGGGGAGCCTTCGGCGAGGATATTTGGTGAGCAAAGACGCCTCAGAGGAAGCTCTGGGGGTCGATGTCGATGCTGAGCCGCGTGGAGCGGGGCAGGGCCACCTGCGCGACCCAGGCGGCGAGCGCGGGCTGGATCGGCGCCTGACGCGGGGCCTTGACCAGAAGACGGACGCGGTGGCGGCCGCGGATGCGGGCGATCGGGGCGGGGGCGGGGCCGTAGACCTCGGCGCCAATCTCCTCGAGCATCGCGGTGCTGCGGGCCAGCGCATTGCCGACGTCGAAGGCGGTGCGCGCATTCGCGTCGGAGATGACGATGCCCGCCATCCGGCCGTAGGGCGGCACCCCCGCCGCCCGTCTCTGCGCCGCTTCCTCACGCAGGAACGCCTCCTCGTCGCCCGACAGGATGGCGCGGATCACCGGATGATCGGGCTGATAGGTTTGCAGCAGCGCCTCGCCCGGCCGGTCGGCGCGGCCGGCGCGCCCCGAGACCTGCCGTATGAGCTGGAACGTCCGCTCCGCCGCCCGCAGGTCCGACCCTTGCAGTCCGAGGTCCGCGTCGATCACGCCCACCAGCGTCAGCTTCGGGAAATTGTGGCCCTTTGCCACCAGTTGCGTGCCGACGATGATGTCCGCCCCGCCCCGCGCGATCTCCTCCACCTTGGCCTTGAGCGCGCGGGCCGAGCCGAACAGGTCCGACGACAGGATCGCGACGCGCGCTTCGGGGAACAGCGCCGTCACCTCCTCCGCCATCCGCTCGACGCCGGGGCCGACGGCGGCCAGCTTGCCCTCCGCCCCGCAGGACGGGCAGGCGGGCGGCATCGGCGCGGTTTCGCCGCACTGGTGGCACATCAGGCGGTTCTGGAACCGGTGCTCCACCATCCGCGCGTCGCATTGATGGCAGGCGACCTGCTGGCCACAGGCGCGGCAGAGCGTCACGGGGGCGTAGCCGCGCCGATTGAGGAACACGAGAGACTGCTCGCCCAGGGCAATGCGCGCCTCGATCGCACGGCGCAGGGTGGGCGACACCCACTTCCCCCCCGGCAGGTCCTCGTCGCGCATGTCGACGGTGGCGAGTTTCGGCAACACCGCCGTTCCAAACCGCGAGGTCAGGTCGAGACGCGCGTATTTACCCAGTTCCGCGTTGGCCCAGCTTTCCAGCGAGGGGGTGGCCGTCGCCAGCACCACTTGTGCGCCCTCGCAACTCGCCCGCAGCACCGCCATGTCGCGCGCGGAATAGAGGACGCCGTCCTCCTGCTTGTAGGAGGTGTCGTGTTCCTCGTCGACGACGATCAGCCCAAGGTCGCGAAACGGCAGGAACAGCGCCGAGCGTGCGCCCACCACCAGCCGGGCCTGCCCTTCCGCCGTCTTCGCCCAGGTCCGCCGCCGTTCCGCCTGGGTGACGCCGGAGTGCCATTCGGCGGGCAGCGCCCCGAACCGCGCGCGCACCCGCGTCAGGAACTCCGCGGTGAGCGCGATCTCGGGCAGCAGGACCAGCGCCTGCCGCCCGGCGGCGAGGCAGGCGGCGACGGCCTCGAGATAGACCTCCGTCTTGCCCGACCCGGTGACTCCCCGCAGCAGCGTCGTGCCGTAGCTGCCCGATCCGATGGAGGCGCGCAGCGTGGACGCGGCCTCCGCCTGATCCGGGGCGAGTGGCTTGCCTGGCAGCGCCGGGTCGAGCGGCGGGAAGTCGGCATCGCGGGGCAGGTCGCTCTCGATCACCGCGCCCGATGGCACCAACCCCTTCACCACGCCCGACGACACGCCCGCGAGGCCAGCCAGTTCCGACAGGGCGAAGACGTCCTCGGGCCGGTCACGGAGCGTCGCGATCACCTTGTCGCGCGCCGCCGTCGCCCGGTCCGGCGTTCCGGACCCGAGGGCGTAGACCCGCCGCCTGCCCGGCGCCTCGCCGAGCCCCGGCGCGCGCAACCCGAGGCGCAGCATCGCGGGCAGGGGGGTCAGCGTGTAGGCCGCCGCGCGCTCGATGAAGTCGCGAAACGCAGCGCCCATCGGCGGCACGTCGAGGATGCGGGCGATGGCGCGCAGCTTCTCCGCCGGCCAGTCTCCCGCCGCCTGGCCCCAGACGACGCCGAGCACGCGGCGCGGACCGAGCGGCACCTCCACGAACGCGCCGTCCTCCACCCCGCCCTCCGGCGCGCGGTAGTCGAGCGCCCGGTCGAGCGGCTGCGCGGTCAGGACGGCGACGGGCGCGCCGGAAGGATGGCGGAGAGACATGGCGGTCATATCGGCCTTCGCGGCCCCAGGTGCCAGAGGGGGCCGGACGGCCGTGGGCATCGTTTACCGAGCGTAAAGGCGAACATGCGATACGGGAGCACCGCCAGCGCCTGGGTGTCGAGCCCGGGTGAAGACCCGGGCCCCTGCGGGGACGGACGGGAATGGGGTCGCAATTCGTCGAGAGGAGTCCATGCCTTACATCAGCACGTCCGCCATCTGCCGGATCGAATGGCACGAATCCCTGCTGTCCATCTGGTTCCGGCCGGCCGGCCACTGCGAGTACCGCGGCGTGCCGCGCGAGGTCTATCTCGCTTTCCTCGCGGCCCCGTCCCGGGGAACCTTCTACAACGATCATATCCGCGACCGATACTAGATCGGTCCCGTCCGACTGGCCGCGACCGGTGAACAGCGCCGATGCGCGCGCCGGAGCGCCGGGCCAGCGGCCAGCGCCCTCCCTGCGAACGCCCACGGCCCGTGACCGGCAGAGCGGGAGACTCCAGGACGATCGGCAGGGCAGCCAAGGTCACCAGCCGGGCCACGTGTGCGGGGGATGGTCCTGTCGTCGCGATGGCGGTATGGATCGGGGAAACCTGAACAACCCCGAGGTCGCCATGCAATTCTTCCTAGACACCGCCGACATCGACGCCATCCGGGAGCTGAACGAGTTCGGCATGGTCGACGGCGTGACCACCAACCCCTCCCTCATCGCCAAGTCCGGCCGCGACATCTTCGAGGTCATGAGGGAGATCTGCGAGATCGTCCCGGGCCCGGTCTCGGCCGAGGTCGTCGCCATCGATTTCGACACGATCATGAAGGAGGCGGACAAGCTCAAGGCCATCGCCGACAACATCTGCATCAAGGTGCCGCTGACGTGGGACGGGCTCAAGGCCTGCAAGAAGCTGACCGAGGACGGCACCAAGGTGAACGTCACGCTGTGCTTCTCGGCCAACCAGGCGCTGCTCGCGGCCAAGGCGGGGGCGACCTATATCTCGCCCTTCATCGGCCGCCTCGACGATCTGAACGTCGACGGGATGGAACTGATCGGCGACATCCGCACCATCTACGACAACTTCGGGTTCGAGACCAAGATTCTCGCGGCCTCGATCCGGACGGCCAACCACTTGAAGGACGCCGCCCTGATGGGGGCCGATGTGGCCACGGCACCCCCCGCCGTCATTAAGGCGATGGCGAACCACGTGCTGACCGAAAAGGGCCTCGACGCCTTTGTCGCAGATGCAAAGAAGGCCGGCATCCGGATCGCCTGAGGCTGCCTGTGGCCCGAACGCACGGGTCGGGACGTAAAATCGCGACCGGCGCGGTGGCGTGCGGGCCCGTCGCCGAGGGCCGTGCTAGACCTCCTCCCAACCGGCAAAGACCGCAAAGAGAGAGAGCAGCGATGGCAGACCAGACCGCGCAACCCGCGGGTCACGATTGGCGTGACCGCGTCCTGACAGACCCCGAGATGATTCTCGAAGACCGAGACCTGATGCGCGCGCTGATGGTCGCGAACGAGCGGCAGATGGGCAAGAACATCGTCGACCTGCGTGGCATCGCGATGGATCGGCTCGAGATCCGCCTCGACCGGCTCGAGGACACGCACCGCTCCGTGATCGCCGCCGCCTACGAGAACCTGTCGGGCACCAACCAGATCCACCGCTGCGTCCTGCGGATGCTGGAGGCGACCGACCTCGCAGGGCTTCTTGACCAGTTGCTGGGCGATCTGGCCGCCATCGTCCGCGTCGACCGCGTCCGCCTGGTGACGGAGAGCGTCGACTTCGCCGCATTGCCGCACGGCGTCGTGGCCCCGGTTCGGGCGGGTTTCGTGCGCGACTACATCACCCACGGGCGCGACGTGCCGCTGCGACAGATAACGCTGCGCCAATGTTCGGGGGCGGCACCCGAGATCTTCGGCGAGGACGGAAGCTGGCTCCGCTCCGAGGCGCTCCTCCGCCTCGATCTGGGCGCCACATACCCGCCGGCGATGCTGGCCTTCGGGGCCGAGGATCCGCATCAGTTCGGCGCGACGCAGGGCACCGAGCTTCTTGCCTTCTTCACAGCCGCGCTGGAGCGGGTCCTCGTCCGCCACCTCGGGTGACACGCGCCGCCGCACCCCTCGACATCAGTCCCGGCGCGCGCGACGCCCTCGCCGCATGGGTGGACCACATGCGCGCGCTCGACGGCGCGGCGGAGAATACGCTGACGTCCTATGCCGACGACGTGGCCAGGTTCCTCGCCTTCCAGGCGGGGCATCGCGGCGGGCCGATGGGGCTCGCCGAGATCGCCCGCCTCGGCACGTCCGACATGCGCGCCTGGATGGCGCAGGAGCGCCGGCGGGGCACCGGCGGCCGGTCCGTCGCGCGCCGGCTCTCGGCGGTCAGGAGCTTCGTGCGCTGGCTCTGCGAGCGCGAGGGCTTCGATCCGACCGCCGTCCTGTCGATGCGCGCGCCGCGGTTCCAGAAACCGCTGCCCCGGCCGCTCGCGGAGGGGGCGGCGCGCGACCTCATCGACACGGTGGCGCTGCAGCACGAGACCCCATGGATCGCTGCGCGCGACGTCGCCGTCGTCACCGTCCTCTACGGCTGCGGCTTGCGCATCTCCGAATGTCTGGGGCTTGCGGGCAGCGACGCGCCGCTGCCCGACATGCTGCGGATCCGCGGCAAGGGCGGCAAGCAGCGTCTCGTCCCCGTCCTGCCCGCCGCCCGCGCCGCCGTGAACCGCTACATGTCGCTTTGCCCCTTCGATCTGAGCGCAGGAGCGCCGCTCTTCCGGGGCGCGCGGGGCGGGGCCCTGAACGCCCGCCTCATCTCCGGCGTCGTGGCCCGCACCCGGATGCAACTGGGCCTGCCCGCCACTGCCACGCCCCACGCGCTGCGCCACAGCTTCGCCACCCACCTTATGGAGGCCGGCGGCGACCTGCGCGCCATCCAGGAACTGCTGGGCCATGCCTCCCTCTCCACCACGCAAGCCTACACGGCCGTCGATGCCGCGCATCTGATGGAGACCTACGCTCGGGCGCACCCGCACGGCACGTGAGGGTTCAACCTCTGGCAGCCGTCACGATGATCTCGACGCGCAGCGCGGACGTCGCCAGCGCCGCCTCGCCGCAGGCGCGGGCGGGCGCATGGCCCTCCGGCACCCAGGCATCCCAGACGGCGTTCATCTCGGCGAAGTCGCCCATGTCCGCCAGCCAGATGATCGCCTGCAGTATGTTCTCCCGGCGCGACCCGGCCTCCGCCAGCAGCGCGTCGACGCGAGCCAGCATGTCGCGCGTCTGCTCGGTCACGCTCTCGCCCGCCCCGACCTGACCGGCCAGGTAGACCGTGTCGCCGTGGACGACGATCTGGCTCATCCGCTCTTTCGTATGATGACGTTCGATCATGATCACACCGTGTAGTTGAGGCCGAGGCGTCCGCCGTCGACGTAGATGGTCTCGCCCGTGATGTAGCTTGCCTTGGACGAGGCGAGGAAGGCCACGACGTCGCCGATTTCCCGTGCGGTTCCCGCGCGCTTGAGCGGCGTTCGTGACATCGCGCGGTCGAACGCGGCTGGGTCGGCGTTGACGGCCGCCATCATGGCGGTGTCGATACTGCCCGGGCCGACCGCATTCACACGGATGTTGTGCGGCGCGAGCGCCAAGGACGCCACCTTGGTGAGCTGCATCACGCCGCCCTTGGACGCGCAGTAGCCGGCGATCGCGGGGATCGCGACCTGCGCGTTGATCGACGACATGTTGACGATCGCGCCCTCGATCTTCCGCTCCACCATCGTCCGCGCCGCCCGCTGCGTCGCCACGAAGACGCCGGTGAGGTTGAGGTCGATGACCCGGGTGAAATCCTCGAGCGGCATGGTGAGGAAATCGCCCGCCACCGCGATGCCGGCGTTGTTGACCAGCGTGTGGACCGGCCCGACGTCCGCCTCCACCCTGTCGAACAGCGCGGCGATGGCCGCTGGATCCGCCATGTCGCAGACGTAGCCCGTGCCGCCCAGCTTCTCGGCGGCGGCGTGCACGTCGTCCTTTATGTCGACGAGCACGACCGTGCAGCCGTCCTCCTTGAGCGCCTCGGCGCAGGCGTATCCGATGCCCTGCGCGGCCCCGGTGATCAATGCGATGCGGTCCATCTCGTCCTCCTGTGGTCGCGTCAGGCTTGCGCCGCGCGCGCGGGGAGGTCAACGTGGGCGCCATGAAAACAGTCGCCGACATGGTGGCCGATGCGCGCGGCCGGATCGAGGAATGGGACGTCGCGCGCCTGCGCGCCACGCCCGGGGCCGTCGTGGTCGACATCCGCGATGTGCGCGAGCGGGCAAAGGGGTTCATCCCCGGCTCCGTCCACGCGCCCCGCGGCATGCTGGAGTTCTGGTGGGATCCGACGTCGCCTTACCACCGCGAGGTCTTCGCGGGCCCGGGGCCATACGTCCTGCATTGCGCCATGGGCTGGCGTTCCGCGCTGGCGGCCGACACGCTGCGGGACATGGGCTTCGAGGTCGCGCATCTGGATGGCGGCTTCGAGGCCTGGACCGAGGCGGGCGGCGAGGTCGAGTTGCCCGAGGCCAAGAGCTAGCTCCAGGGGGCAATTGCCGACCCGGCGAGACTTCGGACGTGTAGAGACACGGCCAAGGCGAGTTGCATGACGGGGCAGAGCATCCGCCGAACCACACAGACCGGCTTCTAGATTGCCAACCCGGATCGGCCCGCCGCCGTGCGAGACATTCCCCGAACCAACATCCCAGACGAAAAAGGCCCCCGCGCTCGCAGGGGCCTTTCGCACCTCGTCAGGCGGTCATTCCGCCGTAAGCAACGGCGGCTTCTTGTTGCCGATCTTCGGCGCGCCCGGCTCCTCGACCCGCAGATCGAGGGCGCCGTTCTTGACGCCGACCCTGACCAGGCCACCCTTGGCCAGCTTGCCGAAGAGCAGTTCCTCCGCCAGCGGTTTCTTGACGTATTCCTGGATCACCCGGGCCAGAGGCCGCGCGCCCATCTTGTCGTCGTAGCCCTTGTCGGCGATCCACTCGGCCGCCGCCTTGCTGAGCTCGATCGTGACGCCCCGGTCCAGAAGCTGCGCCTCCAGTTGCAGGACGAACTTCTCGACCACCTGCAGGATGGTATCCTTGGGCAGCGGCGCGAAGCTGATGATCGCGTCCAGACGGTTGCGGAACTCCGGCGTGAAGGTCCGCTCGACGGCGGCGGTATCCTCGCCCTCGCGCCGGTCGCGGTTGAAGCCGATCGCCGACTTCGCCATCTCCGAGGCCCCGGCGTTCGACGTCATGATCAGGATGACGTTGCGGAAATCCACCGTCCGGCCGTTGTGGTCGGTCAGCTTGCCGTGGTCCATCACCTGCAACAGGATGTTGTAGACGTCCGGGTGCGCCTTTTCCATCTCGTCGAGCAGCAGCACGCAATGCGGATGCTGATCCACGCCATCGGTCAGCATGCCGCCCTGATCGAAGCCGACATAGCCTGGAGGCGCACCGATCAGGCGCGAGACGGCATGCTTTTCCATGTATTCGGACATGTCGAAGCGCAATATCTCGACGCCCAGCGTATCCGCGAGCTGCTTGGCCACCTCGGTCTTGCCGACGCCCGTGGGCCCCGCAAAGAGATAGTTGCCGATCGGCTTTTCGGGCTCGCGCAGACCCGCACGCGCCAGCTTGATGGCCGAGGACAGCGCCTCGATGGCCGGGTCCTGCCCAAAGACCACGCGCTTGAGCGAGGTCTCGAGATCGCGCAGCACCTGGCTGTCGTCTTTGGACACCGACTTCGGCGGGATCCGGGCGATCTTGGCCACGACCGCCTCGATCTCCTTGACGCCGATGGTCTTGCGACGCCGCGACTCCGACAGCAGCGCCTGCGCCGCCCCCGCCTCGTCGATAACGTCGATCGCCTTGTCGGGCAGCTTGCGGTCGTTGATGTAGCGCGCCGACAGCTCGACGGCCGTGCGGATCGCCTCGGCCGTGTATTTGATCGAGTGATGATCCTCGAAATAGGTCTTCACGCCCTTCAGGATCTTTACGGTATCCTCGACCGACGGCTCGTTGACGTCGATCTTCTGGAAGCGGCGGGCCAGCGCCCGGTCCTTCTCGAAATGCTGGCGGAACTCCTTGTAGGTGGTGGAGCCCATGGTCCGCAGCTTGCCGCCGGCGAGCGCGGGCTTGAGCAGATTAGAGGCATCCATCGCGCCACCGCTGGTCGCGCCGGCGCCGATCACCGTATGGATCTCGTCAATGAACAGCACGGCATCGGGGTGCTCCTCGAGCTCGGTCACGACCGCCTTCAGCCGCTCCTCGAAATCGCCGCGATAGCGCGTGCCGGCCAGCAGCGCGCCCATGTCGAGCGAGTAGATCGTGGCGCCCGAGAGCACGGCAGGAACCTCGCCCTGCACGATCTTGCGGGCCAGGCCCTCGGCGATGGCGGTCTTGCCCACGCCGGGGTCGCCCACCAGCAGCGGGTTGTTCTTGCGCCGGCGGCAAAGCACCTGGATCGCGCGCTCCACCTCAAGCGCGCGCCCGATCAGCGGATCGATATCGCCCTTGCGCGACTTCTTGTTCAGATCGACGGTATATTTCGCCAGCGCGCTCTCGCGGTTCTCCGACGGATTGGGCGCGGATTGCCCGCTGTCCTCGCCGAAGCCCTCGCCCTCGTCGTCGTTCGAGCCCTGCACCGCGCGGCTCTCGCCGAACTCCGGGTCCTTGGCGACGCCGTGGGCGATGAAGTTGACGGCGTCGTAGCGCGTCATGTCCTGCTCCTGCAGGAAATAGGCCGCGTTCGATTCGCGCTCGGCAAAGATCGCGACGAGGACATTGGCCCCGGTCACCTCGGTCCGCCCGGAGGACTGCACGTGGATCGCCGCGCGCTGGATCACACGCTGGAACGCCGCCGTCGGCACCGCCTCGGAGCCTTCGACATCGGTGACGAGCGTCGAGAGATCGTCCTCGATGAAATCGTCGACCGTTTTGCGAAGGTCGTCGAGATTGACGCCGCAGGCCTGCATCACGCGGGCCGCATCCGGCTCGTCGATCAGCACAAGAAGCAGATGTTCGAGCGTGGCGAGCTCGTGGCGCCGGGCGTTCGCCTGGGCGAGCGCGGCGTGTATGGCCTGTTCAAGGGTATTCGAGAACGAGGGCATGATGTTCTCCTTCAGCCTGCGGGCGGTCGACAGGAGTGTGACCGCACTTTCCTTAAGTTTTGGTTGTCACCGACGCCGCTTCAAGCATTTTCTGAGATCGATGACAGCGAGTGACCGCAACGTGATGACGAATCGTCTCTTCCGCAACAGATCGGGGCCCCTGGGTGAAGGCCCCGACAGAAGGCCAATGCATCAGAACGCGTCCTTGGCGCGGCGCGCCGCGGCGAAGGTCGTCTCGTCCGATTGTCCGGTGGTTCCCGTCGCGGCCTTGAGATCGGCCGAGGACGCGCGCAGGAACGGGTTGGTGTTGCGCTCGGTTGCGAGGGTGGAGGGGACGGACGGCTCACCTTCCGCACGAAGCCGCTCCACCTCCGCTAGCCGAGAAATAAGCTCCGGATTGCCCGGTTCAAGAGAGAGGGCGAAGGCGAGGTTGGCGTTGGTGTATTCGTGCCCGGAGGCGATCAGCGTCTCGCCCGGCAGCTCGGCGAATTTCGCGAGGCTCGCGTGCATCTGCTCCGGCGTGCCCTCGATGAGCCGGCCGCAGCCCGCCGCCATCAGGCTGTCTCCGGTGAAGGCCATGCCGTCGAAGAGATAGGCGACGTGGCCGACGGTATGGCCCGACACGTCGATCACGCGGCCCGTCGCCGCCCCGAGCGTTACCGTGTCGCCGGGGTCCAGCGCATGGTCGAGCGGCGGCAGGCGGTGCGCGTCGGCGCGGGCCCCCCAGACCTTCGCGCCGGTCGCGGCGACCACCTCGGCCACGCCCTGGATATGATCGCCGTGGTGGTGCGTCAGCAGGATGTCGGTCAGAATCCAGCCGCGCCGGTCCAGTTCGGCCAGCACCGGCGCCGCCTCCGGCACGTCGACCACCGCGACGCGATCGCCCGAGCGCATCAGGAAGGCGTAGTTGTCCTTCAGGCAGGGGATGGTGACGAGGCTGTCTTCGAGGAAAGCTTGGGTCATGGAAATCTCCGGGTCCGGGGCATAGCATGACACGATCATTCCGAAGGGCAACCGGCCGATGCATCTCGACGTCCTCGACCTGCGGCAATTCTACTACCGCACCCGCCTCGGCCGCGCCGCACAAAAGGCGGTGCGCGACCGGCTTCTCGCCATGTGGCCGGAAGCCAAGGGTCAGACCGTGGCGGGCTTCGGCTTCGCGGTGCCGCTGCTGCGGCCCTATCTGGGCGACGCGCGGCGCGTCATCGGCCTGATGCCCGCGCCGCAGGGGGTGATGCACTGGCCCGCGGGCATGGAAAACGTCTCGGTGCTGGCGGAGGAGACGCTCTGGCCGGTCGAGACGGGCGCGGTGGACAAGCTCGTCCTGCTGCACGGGCTGGAGACCTCCGAGAACCCGACCGCGGTGCTCGACGAATGTTCACGCGTCCTCGGCCCCGGCGGGCGGGCGGTGTTCATCGTGCCGAACCGGACCGGTCTCTGGGCGCGGCGGGACCGGACACCCTTCGGCTTCGGCCGCCCCTATTCGCGCGGCCAGCTCGAGGCGCAGGTGAAACGTGCGGGCCTCGTCCCCGAACGCCACGCCGCCGCGCTCTTCGCGCCGCCCTCGGAGGCGAAGTTCTGGCTGCGGTTCGGCGGCGTGATCGAGGGCCTGGGCCAGCGCCTGTCGCGGTCCGGCGGTGGCGGCGTGATCCTGCTCGAGGTCTCCAAGCAGGTGCCCGCCCGCCCGCGCCCCGGTCTCGCGCAGCGCGTCCGCCGGCCGCTGCGGGTGCTGGAGGGCGTGCCGGAGCCGACGGTGGCAGGGCGGGCGAGCCGCGCTGCCCGCGGCGCTGAGCCGCTCCTACCTCGAACCCTGTTTACCCGTGGCTGAGCGGCGATCAAGCCATTCCTCAACCTCAAAAAGATCCCCATGACCACCCCTGCATCCACCCCTGCCACCAAGCCTGCAGGCAAGCGGGGCGGCAAGCCCATCAACGACACTTCTATGACCGATGCAGAGCGACAGGCCCGCCACCGTGCCAAGCTGGCGCACCTGACGCCGCTGGAGTGGACCCTGCGACCGGGCGGGGTGCCGGCGCCCTACACGGGCGAGGAGCGCCACGAGGCGGAGGCGCTGGCGGCCCTGGCGGCGGCCCTGACCGAGCACGTGGAGGCCCTCAACCAGCGGATCGGCGAGCGGCTTGCCGGTGAGGGGACCGTGGCGGCCCTGACCGTCCGGGAAGGGCTGGCATGCACCACCCGGATCGTCCTGCCGGTCTGGTAAGCCCTCTGCGGCCGACCGCCGGGTGGTGCCCATTCCTGGCGTTGCCTGTCCTTCCGTCGATCCCTCGATCCTAAACTGTTCCTACCCCAACCCTGCCCCTTTCTCGCACCAGCAAGAGAACGCATCCGAAGACTGCGCGCGCTCGAACTTGTCAGTGCTGCATGTAGCGCCTTTAGGGCGCCACGCGCGACCTTCTCAGCAGGCTCCTCGATCATCTCATGCGCACGAACCATGGCGCGCAGCATCACCCCGGCCGCGAACTCCTCCGGCAACGTATCGAGCAGCTTCTCGATGCGACCGTCGAGGACCGCGCGCGTCGCCAGCAAGGTATGGTTCATCATGCAGAGGGCCGCTCCCGGCAGCCCGACGAGCTCTAGGGGCGGCGCGTCGCGGAGATCGGCGGTCGGCACGGTGCGGCTCCTTCGATGGTGAAGACAGGTTCGGTGGAGAAGACGGGCGGAAGGCGGACCCGCGGGGCGTGCGCGCACCGAAGCCGCAGGTTTCTTCGGCGTATGGCAAACCAGTCGGACAGTGAGGAAACCTCGCTTCGACGCGACCCGAAAGAGAGTCGGCATGGCCCAACCCACAAGGTTACCGGAGGGCTCCGCGGCGCCCGGACGCAGCAGCCGCAGCCGGTGGCCGCACAGGGGGCCCGGGGCCGCCGGATGCAGCCCCGGCGCGGGCGTCCGGCGTTCGTCGAAACCATGTCGTGCGGGCCTGTTGCAGGGTCCGGACCCACCTGCTAGAGGAAGCGCGATTTCGTGATCCGGCCTCTTTTGGAGGAGGGGTCTTGCATGGGGATGTGCCGGGGGTGGCGCCGCCCGAGAGACTGTCGAAAGGGTGGACGTGTCCGAACCAGCT
Source organism: Rhodobacterales bacterium (assembly GCA_038320125.1). GTDB lineage: Bacteria > Pseudomonadota > Alphaproteobacteria > Rhodobacterales > Rhodobacteraceae > Jannaschia. Next base: position 16,413 of record JBBQDX010000025.1, read on the forward strand.
TCGATCTCCACGGGGATTGCCGCGCGATATGCGCAGGCCGTCTTCGACCTGAGCCGCGACAAGGAGAACGGCGGCGATCCGGCGAAGCTCGAGTCCGACGTGACCGCCCTCGACGAGGCCATCAAGGCGTCGCCGGAGTTGCGCTCGGTGCTCGTCTCGCCGGTGATCTCGCGCGAGGAGCAGGGGGCGGCGCTGAACGCGCTGGGCTCGAAGATGGGTCTCGGCCCGGTGCTGGCCAACACGCTCAGCCTGATGGCGGCCAAGCGCCGCCTCTTCGTCGTTCCGCACATGATCGCGCGGCTCAAGGCGATGATGGCGGACGAGCGGGACGAGGTCACCGCCGAGGTGCGCTCGGCCAAGGCCCTGACCAGCACGCAGTCCGACAAGCTGGCGAGCGCCCTCAAGGCATCGACCGGCAAGGACGTGAACCTAGACGTGACCGTGGACGACGCCCTGATCGGCGGACTCGTCGTCAAGATCGGCTCGCGGATGATCGACACCTCGATCCGCGCGAAGCTCAACGCACTCCAGAATACGATGAAAGAGGTCCGCTGATGGCGATCCAGGCAGCCGAGATTTCCGCGATCCTGAAGGATCAGATCAAGAACTTCGGTCAGGAGGCCGAGGTCGCCGAGATCGGGCGGGTGCTGTCCGTGGGCGACGGCATCGCCCGCGTCTACGGCCTCGACAACTGCCAGGCCGGCGAGATGGTCGAGTTTCCGGGCGGCATCCAGGGCATGGCGCTGAACCTCGAGAGCGACAACGTCGGCGTCGTGATCTTCGGCTCCGACCGCGAGATCAAGGAAGGCGACACCGTCAAGCGCACCAATTCCATCGTGGACGTGCCCGCCGGCGACGAGCTTCTGGGGCGCGTGGTCGACGGTCTCGGCAACCCGATCGACGGCAAGGGTCCGATCAACGCCTCGTCGCGCCGCGTGGCGGACGTGAAGGCGCCGGGCATCATCCCGCGCAAGTCGGTCCACGAGCCGATGGCGACGGGCCTGAAATCCGTCGACGCGATGATTCCGATCGGCCGTGGCCAGCGCGAACTCATCATCGGCGACCGCCAGACCGGCAAGACCGCCGTGGCGCTCGACGCGATCCTCAACCAGCAGAGCTACAACAAGGCCGCCGGCGACGACGAGAGCAAGAAGCTCTACTGCGTCTACGTCGCCATCGGGCAGAAGCGCTCCACCGTGGCACAGCTGGTGAAGCGCCTGGAGGACTCGGGGGCGATCGACTATTCCATCGTCGTCGCCGCCACCGCGTCCGACCCGGCGCCGATGCAGTTCCTCGCCCCCTACGCCGCCACCGCCATGGCGGAGCACTTCCGCGACAACGGTCGCCACGCGCTGATCGTCTACGACGACCTCTCCAAGCAGGCCGTCTCCTACCGCCAGATGTCGCTGTTGCTGCGCCGTCCGCCCGGCCGCGAAGCCTATCCGGGCGACGTGTTCTACCTGCACTCGCGCCTGCTCGAGCGGTCGTGCAAGCTCGGCGACGCGGCGGGCAACGGCTCGCTGACGGCGCTGCCGATCATCGAGACGCAGGGCGGCGACGTGTCGGCCTTCATCCCGACGAACGTGATCTCCATCACCGACGGCCAGATCTTCCTCGAATCCGAGCTGTTCTACCAGGGCATCCGCCCCGCCGTGAACACCGGCCTGTCGGTCTCGCGGGTCGGCTCCTCGGCGCAGACGGATGCGATGAAGTCGGTCGCGGGTCCGGTGAAGCTGTCGCTCGCCCAATACCGCGAGATGGCGGCCTTCGCGCAGTTCGGCTCCGACCTCGACGCCTCGACGCAGCAGCTCCTGGCCCGCGGCGCGCGGCTGACCGAGCTGATGAAGCAGCCGCAGTATTCGCCCCTGACCAACGCGGAGATCGTCTGCGTCATCTACGCGGGCACCAAGGGCTACCTAGACAAGATCGCCGTCAAGGACGTCGGTCGCTGGGAGTCCGGGCTGCTCAAGCATTTGCGCGGAAAGGGCCGCGACGTGCTCGACTTCATCACCGAGAAGGATCCGAAGGTGAAGGGCGAGGCCGAGGACCGCATCAAGGCGGCCATCGACGAATTCGCCAAGACCTTCGCCTGACCGTCGGGAGAGAGTAGGCCCATGCCCAATCTCAAGGACCTCAAGACCCGGATCGCGAGCGTGAAGTCCACGCGCAAGATCACCAAGGCCATGCAGATGGTGGCCGCCGCGAAGCTGCGGCGGGCGCAGGATGCCGCCGAGGCGTCGCGGCCCTATACCGAGCGGTTCAACGCCGTCCTGGCCGGCCTCACCGCATCGGTCGGCGGCAGCGACACCGCGCCCCGCCTGCTCTCGGGCACCGGGTCGGACCAGACGCATCTGCTCGTCGTGATGACGGCGGAACGTGGGCTCTGCGGCGGTTTCAACGCCAGTATCGCCAAGCTCGCCAAGCTGCGGGCCGAAAAGCTGAAGGGCGAGGGCAAGACCGTCAAGATCCTCACGGTCGGCAAGAAGGGACGCGAGTCGCTCAAGCGCGACTACGGGTCGCTGAACGTCGGCCATGTCGATCTGTCCGAGGTGAAGCGGATCGGCTACGGCGACGCCTCGGGCATCGCGGCGGACGTGCTCAAGCGCTTCGAGGCGGGCGAGTTCGACGTCGCGACGATCTTCTACTCGAAGTTCCAGTCCGTCATCACCCAGACCCCCACGGCGCAGCAGATCATCCCCGCGACGTTCGAGGGGGGCGGGACCGAGGCCTCCACCCTCTACGACTACGAGCCCGGCGAGGAGGCGATCCTCGCCGACCTGCTGCCTCGCGGCGTCGCCACCCAGATCTTCGCGGCCCTCCTCGAGAACGGCGCGTCGGAACAGGGCTCGCGGATGTCCGCGATGGACAACGCGACGCGCAATGCGGGCGAGATGATCGACAAGCTGACGATCCAGTTCAACCGGACCCGCCAGCAGGTCATCACCAACGAGCTGATCGAGATCATTTCTGGCGCCGAGGCGCTCTGAGACCCACATCGGGGCCGCGGCCCCGGCAGATACCGGAGAGACACGACATGGCCAACGCAGTCGGCAAAATCACCCAGGTCATCGGCGCCGTCGTGGACGTGCAGTTCGGCGAACACCTGCCCGCGATCCTGAACGCGCTGACGACGGACAACAACGGCAACCGCCTCGTTCTCGAAGTCGCGCAGCACCTGGGCGAGAACACGGTCCGCACCATCGCGATGGACGCGACCGAGGGGCTCGTGCGCGGCCAGGAGGTGACGGACACGGGCGACCAGATCCGCGTGCCCGTCGGCACCGCCACGCTCGGCCGCATCATGAACGTCACCGGCGATCCGGTGGACGAGAAGGGTCCGGTCGAGTCGGAAACGACCCGTGCCATCCACGGCGATGCGCCCAGTTTCTCCGAGCAGTCGACCGAGACCCAGATCCTCGTGACCGGGATCAAGGTGATCGACCTGATGGCCCCCTATACCAAGGGCGGCAAGATCGGCCTGTTCGGCGGGGCCGGCGTCGGCAAGACGGTCCTCATCATGGAGCTGATCAACAACATCGCCAAGGTGCACTCGGGCCTGTCGGTCTTCGCAGGCGTGGGCGAGCGGACCCGCGAGGGCAACGACCTCTACCACGAGATGATCGAATCCGGCGTCATCGTTCCGGACGATCTGGAGAAGTCGAAGATCGCGCTGGTCTACGGCCAGATGAACGAGCCTCCGGGGGCGCGGATGCGTGTCGCCCTGTCCGGCCTGACGCTGGCCGAGCAGTTCCGCGACGAATCCGGCTCCGACGTGCTCTTCTTCGTCGACAACATCTTCCGGTTCACCCAGGCCGGCTCCGAGGTCTCGGCGCTCCTCGGCCGCATCCCCTCCGCCGTGGGCTATCAGCCGACGCTGGCCACCGACATGGGCGCCATGCAGGAACGCATCGCCTCCACGAAGGCCGGCTCGATCACCTCGGTGCAGGCCGTCTACGTCCCCGCCGACGACCTGACCGACCCCGCGCCCGCCACCTCCTTCGCGCACCTCGACGCGACGACGGTTCTCGACCGGGCGATCTCCGAGAAGGGCATCTACCCGGCCGTCGATCCCCTGGGCTCGACGTCGCGCCTGATGGACCCCGCGATCGTGGGAGAGGAGCACTACCAGGTTGCCCGCGACGTGCAGGGCGTGCTTCAGCGCTACAAGTCGCTGCAGGACATCATCGCCATCCTCGGGATGGACGAGCTGTCGGAAGAGGACAAGCTGGCCGTGACCCGCGCCCGCAAGATCGAGCGCTTCCTGTCGCAGCCCTTCGACGTGGCCAAGGTCTTCACCGGCGCCGATGGCAAGCAGGTGCCGCTGGAAGAGACCATCGCCTCGTTCAAGGCTGTCGTCGCCGGCGAATACGACCACCTGCCCGAGGGCGCCTTCTACATGGTCGGCGGCATCGAAGAGGTGAAGGCCAAGGCCGAGCGCATGGCAGCAGAGGCGGCGTGATGCAGTTCGAACTCGTCTCCCCCGAGCGGCGGCTGGCGTCCATGGAGGCCAGGGCCGTCCGCATCCCGGGCGCCGACGGCGACCTGACCGCGATGGCCGACCATTCGCCGGTCATCACCTCGCTGCGCCCCGGCATCCTGACGGTGGAAACCGAGTCCGGCGAGGAAAGCTACGTCGTCACCGGCGGCTTCGCCGAGATCACGCCGGAGGGCACCACCGTGCTGGCCGAGCGGGCCCTGCCGGTTGCGGACGTGACGCAGAAAGTGTTCGACGACTGGGTGGCCGAGGCCCATGCCGCGCACCGCGACGCCTCGGACGACATGATCGATTCCGCCGCCAAGCTGCTGGCCGACATGGTCGCCATCGGCGGTCATATCGGTCTCGACCCCCGGCAGTCCAACCTCTGAGTCTTCGTCGCCCGTCCGGTGAGGGGCTGGCGGCAAGACCGTGGGCCGTGAGCCCGGGATCGCGGCAGTGAGGGCGGGATAACCAATCTATTCCATGCAACCTCTCGGATGCGGCGCCTGCCGAGTCCCGGTGTTGGATGCGAGCTCCAGACCGAAAGCGGTCCCGCCTGCTCCCGGCCGTAGCGCGCGACCGGCGGCAGGCGCAGGGACGTGCGGGGCAGGACGGCGGATATCCCCGCCCGGCCGGCGGTTCGTCGGGATCGCGACGGCCGGCCGGGAAGCTGTCCCGGAGGTTACGAGGACAGTGCGTCGCGCCCCTTGTCGCGACCGGAGGTCCCGGACCCGAAGGGCATTGCCCGCATGGCAGGCTGATGGACATGCGAGGATCGGGGTCCCGACCGGGCCTTCCGGAACCGACCCGCTCCCTCAAGCGCCGCGCTGAAGGTCAGGACGGGCTGGCCCCCGCGCCGGCTGTCCGGGCGCAAGGGCGGTCGCCGCCCGAGGGTCCGAAGCCGTCCCGGTCCGATGGACAACCGGAACGGCGTAGCGGCGATGTCCCGGGGGCCGAGGCTTTCATTCGCGCGCGACGCCGTTCGCCCGCGCCACGAAATCCACCAGATGCGGAACGTAATCCTCGGGCCCCGACCCTCCGGCCGCCACCGCCTGCGCGAAACTGTCGCGCACGGCGCCCTGCACCGGGCTCGCGACACCCGCCCCTTCGGCCATCGCCGCCAGATAATCCATGTCCTTGAGCGCGTTGGTCAGCGTGAACTTGTGCGCCTCGCGATTGCCCTCCAGCGCGTATCCCATGAAGGTCTGGTAGAAGCCGCAGTCCATCCGGCTGCCCCGGATCACCTTGTCGAACATCGCCGTGCCGACGCCCGCCTTCTCGGCCATCGCCAGCGCCTCGGCATAGATCGCGCCGTAGCCCAACGACAGGAAGTTGTTCAGGAGCTTCATCTTGTGCCCCGCTCCCGGGCTGCCGACGCGGGTGACGGTCCGGGCCCAGGTGCGCAGCACCGGCTCCAGCCGCGCGAAAGTCTCCTCCGTCGCGCCCACCATCGCCGTAAGCTCGCCCGTTGCTGCCTGCGCCGGGGTGCCGCCCAGCGGTGCATCGGCCCAGGCAAGGCCCGCCGCTGCGGCGGAGGCGGCGAGGGCTTCGGTCGAGACCGGATTGGAGGTGGAGCAGTCCACGATCACGCCGCCCTTCGGCAGGTGCTCCAAGAGGACCGCCACGATCTCCTCCACCTGCGGCGATCCGGGGGCGCAGATGTGGACGATGTCCGAGGCCCTCGCGAGGCCGGCGAGGTCGGTGGCCTCCGTCGCGCCCTTGGCTACGAGGTCCTCGACGGGGGCGCGGTTGCGGTGCGCGATGACGGTCACCGGATGGCCCGCCGCGAGCAGGCTCGCAGCCATCCCGTGCCCCATCAGGCCGGTGCCGACGAAACCGATCTTCTCCATGGTGTCTCTCCCTTAGGTGTTGCCAATCGAACCAAAGCCTTCGCGGCGACCTGTCGTGGACCCTTCTGCGAACCGCTGTCAATGTCCCGACGCGCCGCGCGCGCTCTCAGATGGACCCCGCGTCCACCATGTAGTTGCTCGCCGTGCACATGGCGGAATCGTCCGCGGCGAGGAAGAGGACCATGCGGGCGACGCAGGCCGGGTCGATCAGATCGGGCAGGCACTGTCGCGCGCGGTGCTTCTCCAGCTTCTCGGGCGTTGCCCAGAGCGTCCGCTGCCGCTCCGTCATGATCCAGCCGGGAACGACGGTGTTGACGCGGATGCGGTCGCCGCCGAGGTCGCGGGCCATCGTCCGCGTCAGGCCATGGACGGCCGCCTTGGCGGTGGCATAAACCGGAAAGCCGCCGCCCGCCTCCCACCAGGAGTTCGACCCCATGTTGACGATGCTGCCGCCGCCCTTCGCCGCCATGTCGGGGGCGACGGTCTGGATGGCGAAGAACATGTGGCGCAGGTTGGTCGCCATCCGCTCGTCCCAGAGCTCCGGCGTCACCTCGCGCCAGTCGTGGCGGTCGTCGCGGGCGGCATTGTTGACGAGCACGTCGGCCGGGCCGATGCGGGATCTGAGCCGGCCGAAAGCGGCCTGCATCGCCGGAATGTCGCGCAGGTCGCAGACCTCGTGGACGATGTCCGCGTGCGCGTCCGACATGGCGGCGGCCCCCTCCGCGTCGATGTCGAGGAACCCGACGCGCGCACCCTCCGCCGCGAAGGCCGCCACGAGGCAGGCGCCGATGCCGGAGGCGCCGCCGGTCAGCATCACGGTGCGGCCCTTCAGGCTTGGATAGGTGGCGAAATCGGGCATGTTTGCGCCTCGAAGGGACTCTTGCGCTCCGCCGCGCCCCGCGGGCTCCCCGGAACCTGCGGAAAGGCTGGCGTCGGACAACGGAAGCGCCGGGATCAGGCGCGGGGGCGCAGGCGGATGACGACGTCGATCTTGGCGATCTCCATGCCGTCGGGGGCCTGCGGCAGGTTGACGATCTCGAGCGCCTGGGTGCCCGCGTCGGTCAGGCGGGCATCGTCCTCCCAGTAGAAATGCGGATGGTCGTCGAGGCGGGTGTCGAAGTAGCTGCCGGTGCCGTCGACGGTGATCTCCTGCACCAGCCCCGCTTCGGTGAAGGCGCGAAGGGTGTTGTAGACGGTGGCGAGCGACACCTTGTCGCCCGAGCGTCGGGCGGCGTCGTGCAGCCATTCCGCCGTCACGTGACGGTCGCGGCCATCGCCGACCAGGAGCTGCGCCAGAAGAACCCGCTGCCGGGTCGGGCGCAGGGCGGCGGAGGCGAGCCATGTCTCGCCGCGGGTCGGGGCGGTTCCGGACGTATGCATGCGTCATGATATAGGGCGTCCGGCCGGGGGTTTTCAAACGGATTCCGCGGGGTGCGGCGCTATGGGGCTTGCAGCGGACCGTTCACACAGGGTTGCGACGTTGAAACGGGCGGTGATAGTGGAGGGGCGACAGGGCTTGAGGGGGGCACATGAGCCGGTATCCCACGACTTTCGACCGTGACGACCTGCTGAAATGCGCACGGGGCGAGCTGTTCGGCCCGGGCAACGCGCAGTTGCCGGAACCGCCGATGCTGATGATGGACCGGATCACGGATGTCTCGGGAGACGGCGGGGCGCATGGCAAGGGCCATATCGTCGCCGAGTTCGACATCGCCCCCGACCTGTGGTTCTTCGGCTGCCACTTTCCCGGCAACCCGATCATGCCCGG
>JBBQDX010000026.1:0-24342 GCA_038320125.1 Rhodobacterales bacterium
CGCGGTGATGACGGCGGAGTTCCTCGCCAATTCCAAGTATCTCGGCAACGACCTGAGCACGCCGCGCCCCGAATACGGCTTCGCGGGACTGAAGCCGGGCGACCGCTGGTGCCTCTGCGCCGCGCGGTTCCTGCAGGCGCATGAGGAGGGGGTGGCACCCCGCGTCTACCTCCATGCCACCCACGTCCGCACTCTCGACATCGTGCCGCTCCGTATTCTTCAGCGCTACGCCGCGGTTTGAGATGCTGAAGGCCCTCGCCCTGCTCGCCTGCGCAGCCCTGCCCTCGCCCGCCGCGGAGGCCCCCGGCATCCGGCAGCCCGACGCGTTGCGGCTCCAGTCGCTCGACGCGAGCCTCGGTTCGGCGCTGCGGCAGGCCTTCGCGGCGGGGGACGGTGCGGCGCTGGCCGTTGTCGGGGAGGCGCTGACCGGGGTGCCGCTGACGGGGGCGGAGGTGGCCCCCGAGGGCGACTGGTCCTGCCGCACGATCAAGCTCGGGGGCGGCGTGGCGGTGGTGGCCTACGGGGCCTTCCACTGCCGGATCGAGAAGACGGCAACGGGCCGCTGGACCCTGACCAAGACGAGCGGCAGCCAGCGGCTGACGGGCGAGCTGACGTATCTGGAGGGGCTGGAAGTCCGCTTCCTCGGCGTCGGCCATGTCGGCGAGAGCCCCGCGACCGGCTACGCGGATCTGCCGCCCGACGACCAGACCCCGGTGGAGCCGAACCAGACCCATACCGTGGCGGGCCTCCTCGAGCAGATGTCGCCGACCCGGGCGCGACTGCTGCTACCCGCGCCGATCCTCGAGTCGGATTTCGACATCCTCTACCTGACCCGCTGATGCTGGCATCCGGTTTCCATCCCGTGCCCGCCGGCCATGTCGCCGCCGTCGTCACCCATTTGACGATGGCCCTACGGCCCGCCCCGCGCCCCGCCGCCTTTCCGGCGGGCGCGACGCTGGAACGGATCGACGCGCCCGATCCGGCCTTCTATCTCGACATTTTCGCCCGCGTGGGGGCCGCCGACTGGATGTGGTTCTCGCGCCTCGCCATGGCCGAAGCGAAGCTGGCGGCGGTGCTCTCCGCCCCCGGCACCGAGGTCTTCGCGCTGATGCGGGACGGCCGCGCCGAGGGGCTGCTGGAGCTCGAGTTCCGCGACAACGGGAGTTGCATGCTGGCCTTCTTCGGCCTGACGCCGGCATTGCAGGGGGCGGGCGCGGGCCGTGCGATGATGGAGGCGGCGCTCGACCGCGCCTTCGCCCGCCCCATCACGCGGCTCGACATCCACACCTGCACCTTCGACAGTCCCGTCGCCCTGCCCTTCTACCTGCGCTCCGGCTTCGTCGCCGTCCGCCGCGAGGTGCAGGTCGAGCGGGATCCACGCTTGTGCGGCGTCCTGCCGCGCGATTCGGCGCGGCAGATCCCGGTGATCGAGGGCTGAGGCGACCTCAGAGCAGGTCGCCCATCTCCCAACCGAGCGCCTTGGCCACGGTGAAGATGTCCTTGTCGCCCCGCCCGCACAGGTTCATCACGATCAGATGGTCGCTCGGCAGATCCGGCGCGATCTTCATGACATGGGCGAGCGCGTGGCTCGGCTCCAGCGCCGGGATGATACCCTCCATCTGGCAGCAGAGCTGGAACGCTTCCAGCGCCTCCGCGTCGGTGATCGAAACGTATTGGGCGCGGCCGATGTCGTGCAGCCAGGCATGTTCCGGCCCGATGCCGGGATAGTCGAGACCGGCCGAGATCGAATAGCCCTCGAGGATCTGTCCGTCATCGTCCTGCAACAGATAGGTCCGGTTGCCGTGCAGCACGCCCGGCCGGCCGCCGGTGAGCGAAGCGCAATGCTCCATCCGGTCGTTCACGCCCTTGCCGCCGGCTTCCACCCCGATGATGGCGACCTCCTTGTCGTCGAGGAACGGGTAGAACAGGCCCATGGCGTTCGAGCCGCCACCGATGCAGGCGACGATCGTGTCGGGCAGGCGCCCCTCGACCTCCTGCATCTGGCGCTTGGTCTCCTGCCCGATGATGGCCTGGAAATCCCGCACCATCGCCGGATAGGGGTGCGGCCCCGCGACCGTGCCGATGCAGTAGAACGTATCCGACACGTTCGTCACCCAGTCGCGCATCGCATCGTTCATCGCGTCTTTGAGGGTGCCGCGCCCGCTCGTCACCGGCACGACCTCCGCGCCGAGCAGCTTCATGCGGAACACGTTGGGAGACTGCCGCTCGACGTCGTGCGCACCCATGTAGACCACGCATTTCAGCCCGAACTTGGCGCAGACCGTCGCGGTGGCGACGCCGTGCTGCCCGGCCCCCGTCTCGGCGATGATGCGGGTCTTGCCCATGCGGCGCGCCAGGATGATCTGGCCCAGCACGTTGTTGATCTTGTGCGCGCCGGTGTGGTTGAGCTCGTCGCGCTTGAGGTAGACCTTCGCGCCGCCCAGATGCTTGGTCAACCGCTCGGCAAGGTAGAGCGGCGAGGGCCGGCCGACGTAATGCGTCCAGAGGTCGTGCATCTCGGCCCAGAAGCTCTCGTCGGTCTTGGCGTGCTCGTAACGCTGCTCCAGCTCGAGGATCAGCGGCATCAGCGTCTCGGAGACGAAGCGCCCGCCGAAGGTGCCGAAGCGCCCCTGCTCGTCGGGGCCGGTCGTGAAGCTGTTCAGAAGATCGTCTGGCATGTCGGGCCTCCCGGTTTCGCCCCCGACTTAGGGCGCGGTCGCATGCGCCGCAACGGGGCTGTCACGCGGACATGCTATGCTGGCGCGAGGAGGATCCGCCATGGCCGGACAAACCGTCAGCTTCACCACCTTCAATCTTCTCAACCTCAACGAATCTGGCCTGCCGGTCTACAACGACACCGATGGCTGGGATGCGGGTCTCTACGCCCGCAAGATCGCCTGGACCGCCGCCAAGCTGCGCGAGTTGCCGGCCGACGTCTTCGGCTTTCAGGAGCTGTGGCACGGCGACAGCCTGCGGGCGGTGCTCACCGCGGCGGACACGCGCGACCACGTCGCCCTCGTGCCGCCCGGCCAGGCGGGACAGGGCATCGTCTGCGCCGCCGCCGTGGCGCGCGACATCCTCGTGGAGGAGCCCGCCTGGATCACCGACTTCCCGCCGGACTTCATCCTGCGCAGCGGCGGCGACGACGCCCAGACCAGCGACATCGCCGTACAGGTCCAGACATTCTCCCGCCCGATCCTGCGGTTCGAGATCCGGCCTCGCGCGGCCGGACCGATCGTCTCGGTCTACGTCTGCCACCTCAAGTCGAAGGCCCCGACCCGCATTTTCCGCGAGCGCTGGTACGACAGGGACGTGCACGGCCGGCATGCGGACGCCCTCGGCAGCGCCCTCTCGACCATCCGGCGTACGGCGGAGGCCACGGCGCTGCGGATGATCCTGACGGAGGAGATGAAGGGCACCGACCGTCCGGTCGTCGTGCTGGGCGACTGCAACGACGGCCAGCATTCCAACACGCTCAACATCCTGACCGGCCAGCCGCGCTTCCTGACGGCGCTCTCGGAGGGCGGCGACACCGACCTCTACACAGCGCAGACGCTGCAGCAGTACCGCAGCGAGACCGATGTCTATTACACCCACATCTTTCAGGAGGGTCGCGAATCGCTCGACCACATCCTCGTCAGCCAGGAGTTCTACGACAACTCGCGGCGCCGGATCTGGGCCTTCGACGGGCTGGAGATCGCCAACGACCACCTGAACGCCGACGATCACAAGGTGAGCGGCACGGGCGACCACGGCGTCGTGCGCGCGCGGTTCCGCTACCGGCCCGCGAAGGCCGTACTGGCCTGACGGGTTGCCGCCACGAAGGCCGAGATGAGGGCCGCGTCCTTCACCCCCGGCGCGCTCTCCACGCCCGAGGACAGATCGACCTGCCGCGCTCCCGTCAGGCGGATCGCCTCGGCCACGTTCTCCGCCGTCAGACCGCCGGCGAGCATCCAGGGCCCGGCCCACCGGCGCCCCGCGATGAGCCGCCAGTCGAACCCCACGCCATTGCCGCCCTGCCGCGTCGCCCCCTCGGTGGGCTTCGCATCCACGAGGATCTGGTCCGCCACCCCTTCGTAGGCCGCCAGCGCGGCGACATCGGCGGCGTCGCGCACCCCCACCGCCTTCATCACCGGCAGGCCCGTGCGCGCCCGCACCCCCGCCACGCGGTCCGGCGTCTCCGCCCCGTGAAGCTGGATCATGTCGAGCGGCACGCGCCCGGTAAGCGCGTCGAGGGTGTCATCGCCGGGGTCCACCAGCAGCGCCACCTTCGCCAGACCGACCGGTGCTGCCAAAGCCAGCGCGCGGGCCTGCTCGAGGCTGACATCGCGCGGCGATCCGGCATGGAAAACGAGGCCCATGTAGGCCGCTCCCGCCGCGGCCGTCGCGGCCACGTCCGCCACGGTGCGCAGTCCGCAGATCTTGACGCGGACGAGACCACCGGGTCGGGTTACGCGCAGCATCCGGCGGGACCCGGACGCGGAACGGTCACGAGCGCTCCAGAAGGGCGAGCACATCGTCGCCCTCGCCCGGCAGGCGCGATTGGGCCAACTCCCGCTCGAGCCGTTCCTTCTGCGCCCGCTCCGACCGGGCTTCCGCGCGGTGCTTGTGCTCGCGCAGCCACTCCCAGACGAAGCCGATCAGCAGGCCGACGGCCATCGACAGGAACACGATCAGAAAGAGCGGCATGGACACCGACGGGTCGATGCCGATGGCGCCGCCCAGGTCTTCCGGCAGCAGCCGCAAGGCCACGATGCCGCGATTGGCGAGCGCCAGGATCAGGAGGCAGAGGCCGAGAAGGCCGAGGAAGAGGTAGCGCAGGGACGTCATGCTCCGGACCTAACCTTGCGGGCGCGCCCTGTCCAGCGGGGACGCGCGCGGCGCGGCCTGTCCAGCGGGGACGCGCGCGGCGCGCGATCAACTGCGCCCGTTCAGCCGGTCACGCAGCAGCTTTCCGGCCTTGAAGAAGGGCACGTGCTTCTCCTCGACATCGACGGCCTCGCCGGTGCGGGGATTGCGGCCGATCCGGGCGTCGCGCTGCTTGACGGAAAACGCACCGAACCCCCGCAGCTCGACGCGGTTGCCATCGGCCAGGGCATCGACGATCTCCTCGAAGATCGTGTTCACGATCTTTTCGACATCGCGCTGGTAGAGATGCGGATTCTCGTCCGCGAGCCTCTGGATCAGCTCCGAGCGTATCATATTTCCCCTTTCCAGACCGGCGCCGCCGCCGGTGGCTTGCCTTGGCAGATGCAGATGTCAAAGGACATAGCCGAAGTCGGCGTCTCTGGGAAAGGGGCAACCCTCGCCACCAGGCCGCCGTCCTCGCACGACCGCATCGGTTTACGACATTCGGCCGGTCCCCGCGCGTTGTCAAACCCTGCCGGTGCCCCGACAAATTGCCCGACGGCTTGGCCGAAACCCGGGGGCCGCGCGCCGGCACCCGCCGCACGGCCCTGTTCCCCCGGTGTGGTGCCAAGACCGCAAGACGATTCGGCCGATGCGGCGCGAGGGGGCCTTCGATGACATGACCGGAAAGAAAAGGCCCCGCCCGGGCGGGGCGGGGCCTTCGGGGCACCTCTGGAGGGTGACCGGGTTTACTTGTCGCCGCCCTTGAGTGCCGCGCCGAGGATGTCGCCCAGCGACGCGCCCGAATCGGAGGAGCCGAACTGCTCCACGGCGTCCTTCTCCTCGGCGATCTCGCGGGCCTTGATCGACAGGCCGAGCCGGCGGGCCTTGCTGTCGACGTTGGTCACGCGCACGTCCACCTTGTCGCCCACGCCGAAGCGCTCCGGGCGCTGGTCGGCGCGGTCGCGGGCGAGGTCGGAGCGGCGGATGAAGGACTTCATGCCCTCGTAATCCACCTCGATCCCGCCATCCTCGATCTTGGTGACCTCGACGGTGATGATCGAGCCGCGCTTCACGCCGTCGATCGTCTCGCCGAACGGGTCGCCGCCGGCCGCCTTGATGGAGAGCGAGATGCGCTCCTTCTCGGTGTCGACCTCGGACACGACCGCCTTGACGATGTCGCCCTTGCGGTAGTCCCCGATGACGTCCTCGCCCCGGCCTTCCCAGGTCAGGTCCGACAGGTGGACCATGCCGTCGATGTCGCCTTCGAGGCCGATGAACAGACCGAACTCGGTGATGTTCTTGACCTCGCCCTCGACCGGCGTGCCCTCGGGATGCGTCTCCGCGAAGACTTCCCACGGATTGCGCATCGTCTGCTTGAGACCGAGCGAGACGCGCCGCTTGGCGGTGTCGATCTCGAGGACCATGATCTCGACTTCCTGCGAGGTCGAGACGATCTTGCCCGGATGGACGTTCTTCTTGGTCCAGGACATCTCGGAGACGTGCACGAGGCCCTCGACGCCCGGCTCCAGTTCCACGAACGCACCGTAGTCGGTGATGTTCGTGACACGCCCGGTGTGGGTCGAATCCAGCGGATACTTCGCGATCACGGTGTCCCACGGATCGTCCTGCAGCTGCTTCATGCCGAGGCTGATACGATGGGTTTCCTTGTTGATCTTGATGACCTGCACCTTGACGGTCTCGCCGATCGACAGGATCTCGCGGGGGTCGTTGACCCGGCGCCAGGCCATGTCGGTGACGTGCAGAAGGCCATCGACGCCGCCCAGATCGACGAAGGCGCCGTATTCGGTGATATTCTTGACCACGCCGTCGACGTTCTGGCCCTCGGCGAGGTTGCCGATGACCTCGGCGCGCTGCTCGGCCCGGCTCTCCTCGAGGATGGCGCGGCGCGAGACGACGATATTGCCCCTCCGGCGGTCCATCTTGAGGATCTGGAACGGCTGCTTGAGACCCATGAGGGGGCCCGCGTCGCGCACCGGGCGGACGTCGACCTGGGAGCCGGGCAGGAAGGCCACGGCGCCGCCGAGGTCGACCGTGAAGCCGCCCTTGACCCGGCCGAAGATGGCGCCTTCGACGCGCTCTTCCTTGCCGTAGGCTTCCTCGAGGCGGTCCCACGCGGCTTCGCGGCGGGCCATCTCGCGGCTGATGACGGCTTCGCCGCGCGAGTTCTCGACGTTGCGCAGGAAGACCTCGACTTCATCGCCGACTTCGACTTCGGGGGTCTCGCCGGGCTCGGCGAATTCCTTGAGGTCGATGCGGCCTTCCATCTTGTAGCCGACATCGATGATGGCCTGGCCCGCTTCGATGGCGATGACCTTGCCCTTGACGACGCTGCCCTCTTGCGGCGTGTCGATTTCGAGGCTTTCGGTGAGGAGGGCTTCGAATTCCTCCATGGATGCGTTCTGAGCCATGTGGCTTAAGTTTTCCTATTCTTTGCGTTTGACTGGCCGCGCGGTTGTCTCCGCCGGTCTGGATTGATGCCCGCGCTTCGCGCGGACCGGATTGGTCGGTGAAAGCGCCGTCCCCCGGCCGGTCGGCTGGGGAGCCGCGTCGGGGGGTGCGCTGTCGGGTGACGCGCGGGGAGTTAGGCGAAAATGCGGCGCGGCGCAAGGGGACGCGCACCCGGAACCGAACCTGGAACCATCGGGCGCGGCTGCCGGTTCCTCCGCCATGATCACCCCACTCGTCATTGCGGTCACGTCGGGTGCCCTGATCCTCGGGGCGTGGATCGGCCTGCGCGGTTGGCTGTCGGACGCCGGCGAGGGCCTGCTGGTCGCGGGCGCGGGGGGCGCGCTCATCGTCGCGGTGGTGGCCGAATTGGTCCAGCCGTCGCTCGAGCAGATTTCCCTGCTCTCCACGATCGCTTTCGTCATCCTCGGGGCGGTCCTGTTCAGCGCCGCCGATGCCTGGACCGACCGCACGGTGGCGAAGGCCGGCGGCCTTGGCCTGCTACTCGCCGTGACATTCGACGGCGTGCCCGAAAATCTGGCACTCGGCACCGCGCTGGTCGGCACGAGGCCCTTGGATGTCGCGGCGCTGGCCGGGTCCATCCTGCTGTCGAACCTGCCGGAGGCGGCGGGCGGTGCGGCCGCGATGAAGGGCGACGGTCGCTCGGAGGCCGCGATCCTGCGGCTCTGGACCGCGGTGGCGGTGCTGCTGTCGCTGTCGGCGCTGTCCGGGCGGTGGCTGCTGGCCGACGCCGCCCCGGAGCCGATCGCCGCGATCCAGTCTTTCAGCGCCGGTGCCATCCTCGCCTCGCTCTCGACCGAGGTCTTCCCCAAGGCCGGCCGCCGCAACCCGCACCTGTCCGGCATCGCCGTGGCCATCGGGCTGGCTCTGGCGCTGGCGCTCGAAGAGCTCGGCAAGGGTGGCTGAACGCCGCCCCATGGGCGTCCGCCGCGCCGGGGTTCAGGTCAGTTTCTCGCCCAGGAACGCCTCGACCGCCGCCCAGGTCCGCCTGGCGGACGCGTCGACGTAGCCCATGCCGCCGCCTTCGTCCCGCGCCGGGTCGGTGAAGGCATGGCCCGTCTGTCCCAGGCAGAGCGCGTGCCAGTCCGGCGAATGCACCTCGAGCTCCGCCGCCATGCTCTCGAAATCCGCGGGTTTGGCCAGCGGGTCGTTCCAGCCATGGCAGAGCAGCACCGGCGGCATCGCCCGGGTCTCGAACGGCGGGCGGTCGTAGATGCCGTGCATCGAGACGGCGGCGTCCGTATGCCCGGCGCGCGCGAGATCCAGCACCGCCTTGCCACCGAAGCAGAAGCCCATGGCCCCCAGCTTGCCGCCCCAGTCGCGCGCGACATCGAGCGCGCCGAGATTGCGCCGCAGGAGCGCCTCGCGGTCGTCATCCAGCCCGGCCATCGCCCTGGCCGCGACGTCGCCGTCGTCCGTGGTCCAGCCGTCGCCGTAGTAATCCACGCCCATCACCTCGTAGCCGAGGCCCGCGAACCGGTCGCACTGGTCCATCTCGAACGCGCACAGTCCCAAGTAGGACGGCAGCACCAGCAGCACCCCGCCGTTCGGCGTCCGGGACCGCGCCCGATACCCGCGCATCGTCCGTCCGTCCGCGTCGTAACCGAAGCGTTCACCCATCGTCGTGTTCCTCCACGAAATGCGGCTCGAGCGCCGCGATCTGCTGCATCGACGCGCCACCAATGCCCTGAATGTCGCCGTAGAAACCGATCATCGCGGCCTGCGCCGTGCCGATCTGCTTTTCGCGCGCCGCCCAGAGGCGCTGCATCAGCTTCTGTTCCTGCAGGAGACCCGACCGCAGCTCGTCCATCCGCTCCGCCACCGCCTCGATGCGGGCGCGGAACTGCGGCCCCATCAGGTAGTCGTAGAGCATTTCCGTCTTCGTCGCCTGTCCCTGGCGCTGCCCGCGCGCCAGAGAGATCGAGGCGAGCCCCTCGCGCAACACTGCGGCGAGGGGAATGGCGAAGCGGGGCGCCACGACCCAGACGCCGTCGATCTGCGCGAAGGTCTCGACCCCCTCGGGCCGCACCTCCGACACCAGGACCGCCAGATCCGCCCCGGCCGTGCGGGCGTCGTCGCGCAGCTTCGGGAGCCAGTCGCGCGACCAGTTGGCGGCGCGCTTCGACTCCCAGAGGATCAGCCCGGCCTCGCCCACCCGCAGCAGGCAGTCCCCGCCGCGGATGCCCTTGGGCACCGGCTCCAGCGTATCGGTCGGAAAGGCCCGCGCGAGCTGGTCCTCGAGCACGACCTCCGCCGCCTCGCCCTGCCGCTGCTGGCTGCCCTGCTCCATCTTCCTCTGCAATATCTCGATCTGGCGGCGCAGGCCGTCCATCTGCGTGTCCTTCTCGGCGAGCTTCAGCGCCGCCTTCTCCTCCACCGAGGTCAGCCGCTCCGCCGCCAGCACTTCCGCCTCGACCGCGAGCCTGGCGCGCGCGGCCTCGGTCCCGGCCATCACCCGCTTCTGGATGGTCAGGTCCATCTCGCGCGCCCGCTCGTCCAGCGTCGCCTCCGCCGCCAGCGCCCGGGCCTGCGCTGCCTGCGCCTCGGCCAGCTTGACGTCCCGCGCCCGATCCCGGGCCTTCAGCGCGACGAGCTCCGCCTCGCGCGCCGCCGCCGCCTCCTCGATCTCCGCCAGCCGGGCCGCCTGCGCGCGCACCGCGCCCTCGGATGCCGCCGTCTCGATGGCACGCTTCTGCGCGGCCAGCGCCGCATCCTGCCGGGCCGCCGCCTCGAGCTGCATCTTCCGGAGCAGCGGGCCGGCCAGCGACTCGGTCAGCGGGAATTCATGGGAGCAGGCGGGGCACATGATCGATTTTGACATGGTCGCAACCTGCGTCAGCCGGCTGGCGGCGGCAAGCGCGGACGTCGCAGGCGCCCCCATCGTCGGCCGGAGCCGCGCCGCCGCAGCAATGGGGCGGAACGCAGCGATCGATACCTGCGTCCGGTCAGCGCCCGAGCTGCGCCCCGCCCCATCGCGCGCCCTGCGCACCGCCGTCCCCCGGGCGCGTTCGACTCCCGGGTCCGGGGACAATGCCACCCAGAGGGCATGCAGGGTCTGCCGCAGGGGCGTTGCCAGGCCCGCCCCTCACCCAGGCAGCGCCGCCTCCACCCGGGCCATCGCCTCCGCCACCGCCGCAGCCACGCTCATCTCGGAGGTGTCGAGCGACACCGCATCCGCCGCCGCGACCAGCGGCGCATCGGCGCGCCCCATGTCGCGCGCGTCCCGCGCCCTGACGTCGGCCAGCACGCCGTCGCGCGTGACCGTCGCGCCGCCCGCGCCCAGCTCGAGGAACCGCCGCTCCGCCCGCACCTCCGCCGAGGCCGTGACGAAGAGCTTCACCTCGGCCTCCGGGCAGATGACTGTGCCGATGTCGCGCCCGTCGAGGACCGCGCCGCCCGGTGCCCGCGCCACGCGGCGTTGGAACCGGAACAGCGCGGCGCGCACGTCCGGCATGGCCGCGACCACGCTGGCGGCTTCCGCCACGGCCTGCGTGCGCAGCTCCGCGTCGCCGAGCCGGTCGGGGTCGAGCGCCCGCGCCGCCGCGAGTGCCGCCTCGCCCGACAGCACCCGCGCCCCGACGGCGCGGTAGAGCAACCCCGTGTCGAGGTGCCGGAAGCCGAACCGCGCCGCCAGCGCCCGGCCGATCGTGCCCTTGCCCGAGGCCGCCGGCCCGTCGATGGCGACGGTGAAGATCCCGGTGAACGTCATTCCTGGCTCCACGTCGTCAGTTCCGCCTCGGCCCCGTCGGCACGCGGCAACCCGTCGTCGATCACCTCCCAGTCCGCCGCGTCGGCGCAGAAGATGTGCCCCGCGTGGGTCAGCCCCGTTTCCTCGTCGAGCGCCCCGGCCATGATCGAAAGATGCGCCCCCGGTCCATCCCAGAACAGTTGCGATCCGCAGATGCCGCAGAACCCGCGCCGCGCCGCCGCCGAGGAGCGATACCACGTCACCTCCCCCGTGATCGTCACCGCGTCGCGCGGCGCCGCCGTGGCCGCCACATGGTTTCCCGTCGCCTTGCGGCACTGCCCGCAATGGCAGGCCACGACGGGGCGCAGCGGCGCTTCTACTGCGAAGGTCACGGCTCCGCAAAGGCAGCTTCCGGTCCGGCGCATGGCATCCTCCCTCGTTCGGCGCCTGCCTAACGGCGGTGCGCCCGCGGGTCCACTCGGCGTTGACTTGCCACGCGCACCCGCGCCGAGATGCGCGTAACGATCATCGGACAGTTCGGGTCTGCTGAGTCCTCCGGTCCCCCGAGCGAGGTCGCTCCTCTGTTCCTCCTCCACATGGACCGCATCCATCGGCAAGGCGTCCCGGTCGGTCGCGCCGCCAGAAAGCGCCTGCTCGCGGCATACGGCCCGGAGCACGCGGGCCACCTCCTGCCGCTAGCGGAACGCCGCTCCGAGCCGCTCCATCAGGGCCCGGAAGATCGGGAAGGATGTCGAGATCGGCGTCGCATCGTCCACCGTCACGGCCGCCCGCGCCGCCAGTCCCGCGACGAGGAAGCTCATCGCGATCCGGTGATCCAGATGCACCGCGACGGTCGCCCCGCCCGGCACCCCCCCCGGTCCGCGCCCGTCGACCTCCCACCAGTCGGCCCCGCCGCGCACCTCGACGCCGCAGGCACGCAAGCCGGTCGCCATCGCCTCGATCCGGTCGCATTCCTTCACCCGCAGTTCCGCCACGCCGCGCATGACCGTCGTGCCCGCCGCGGTGGCCGCGACGATCGACAGGATCGGATATTCGTCGATCATGCTCGCGGCGCGCGCGGGCGGCACCTCGATGCCGCGCATGTCCGGCGAAAAGCGCGCCCGCAGGTCAGCTGCGGACTCGCCGCCTTCCTCGCGCGGGTTCTCGTAGGAAAGATCCGCCCCCATCTCGCGCAGCGTCTCGAAGAGGCCGGCGCGCGTCGGGTTGAGCCCGATGTTGGGCACCAGCACGTCCGAGCCGGGCACGATCAGCGCGGCGCAGACGGGGAAGGCCGCGGACGACGGATCGCGCGGCACGGCGACGGTTTGCGGGCGCAGTTCGGGCCGGCCGACCAACGTGATCTCGCGCCCCTCGCGGGTCTCCCGGGTCTCGATCTCGGCCCCGAACCCGCGCAGCATCCGCTCGCTGTGGTCGCGCGTCGCCTCGCGTTCCACAACCACCGTCTCGCCCGGCGCGTTCAACCCGGCCAGCAGCACCGCCGACTTGACCTGCGCGCTGGCCACCGGCGTCGCGTAACGCACCGGCACGGGCTCGGACGCGCCCACGACCGTCATCGGCAGCCGCCCGCCCGAGCGCCCGAACGCCTGCGCGCCGAACAGGGCCAGGGGTTCCGTCACCCGCGCCATCGGCCGCTTCCGCAGGCTCGCGTCGCCGGTGTAGGTCACCGAGAAGCCATGCGTCGCCGCCGCCCCCATCAGGAGCCGCACGCCGGTGCCCGAGTTGCCGCAGTCGATCACCTCCGCGGGTTCCATCAGGCCGCCGACGCCGACGCCGCGCACGACCCATTCCTCGCCCACCTTCTCGACCGACGCCCCGAAGGCCCGCATCGCGGCGCCGGTATCCAGCACGTCCTGTCCTTCCAGAAGCCCGCTGATCCGGGTCTCCCCCACCGCCATGGCCCCCAGGATCAGGCTGCGATGGCTGATCGACTTGTCGCCCGGCACATGCGCCTCGCCCAAGAGGGGTCCGCTCGGCGGCGCGGTCAGCGGCTGGTTCGGTCCGTGGCTCATGGGGCTCTCCTTGGTCGCAACCGGACATAGACGGCCATCCGGTACGACTCCATCCCCGTCTTCGTTCCCCAAATACTCCCGCCGGAGGCTCCGCCCTTTCCATGGGCGCCCCGGTCCCTATCTTGGCCCCATGAAACGCCGCACCCTCCTCGGTCTCGCAGCCACGCTCGGACTCGGGGCCTGTGCCGCGGGCGAGGCAAAGGTGGGCAACCGCTACTACTCCGGACCCCTCAGCGATCATTTCGACGGCACCACTTTCTTTAACCCCGGCGGCAGCGCGCCGCGCGGCTTCACCGACCTGCTGCGCTGGAAGTTCGGACCCAGGCCGGCGGCGTGGCCCGGCTCCCTCCCCGTGACGCAGACCCGTCCCGATCCGACCGTCGGCGGCTTGCGCGTGACGATGGTCGGCCACGCCACGCTGCTCGTCCAGGCGGGCGGGCTCAACATCCTGACCGATCCGGTCTGGTCGCGCCGCGTCAGCCCGGTCAGCTTCGCGGGCCCCGCCCGCGTCACGGCGCCGGGGATCGCCTTCGGCGCCCTGCCCCGCATCGACGTCGTGCTGCTGTCGCACAACCACTACGACCACATGGACATCGCGACCCTGCGCCGCCTGCATGCGCGCGACGCCATGCCGGTGCTCACGCCGCTCGGCAACGACACGATCCTGCGGAACGCCATACCGGGCATCGACGCGCGGGCGGGCGACTGGGGCGACGCGCTCGACGGCGGCGGCGTCACCGCGCGTCTGCTGCCCTGCCATCACTGGAGCGCGCGGGGCGCCCGCGACCGCTCCCACGCTTTGTGGGCAAGCTTCGCGGTCGAGACCCCGGCGGGGCGTCTCTTCGTCAGCGGCGATACCGGCTACGATAGCGGCCGCCCCTACGCGGCCGCCGCCGTCCACGGCCCCTACCGCCTCGCAATCATCCCGATCGGAGCCTACGCGCCACGCTGGTTCATGCGCGACCAGCACCAGAACCCCGAGGAAGCCGTCGCGGGCTTCCGCACGAGCCGCGCCAAACATGCGATCGGCCACCATTGGGGCACGTTCCAGCTCACGGCCGAGGCACGGGGAGAGCCGCCCGAACGGCTGCGCGCGGCGCTGGCGGCGGCACAGATCGACCCGGAGATCTTCCGGACGCTCGACCCCGGACAGGCTTGGGATCTGCCCGCCTGAAGATCAGTCCCGCCGGCCCGCCTGAAGATCAGTCGCGCCGGAACGTGAGGTAATGCGGCACCCGGCCCTCGCGGATCGCCTTCGCCTCGTAGCGCGTCCGCGTCCAGTCCGCCCAGGGCCTGCGCCAGTCCTCCGGCCCTTTCACCAGCCGGGTGAATCCGTGCCGGGGGACCTCGATCGACGTCTGGCGGACATAGTCGGGAATGTCCGTCGCGACCCTGAACTCCGCGCCGGGCCGCAGCACCCGGGCCAGCGGCTCCAGATGCTCCGCGGTCACGAACCGCCGCCGGTGATGCCGCGCCTTGGGCCAGGGATCGGGGTAGAGCAGGAAGGCTCGGGCGATGCTGGCGGATGGCAGCACGTCGAAGAGGTCGCGCGCGTCGCCCGGATGGATGCGCACGTTCTTCGCCCGCGACTGCCGCAGCTTGCCCAGCAGCATCGCAACGCCGTTGATGTAGGGCTCCGCGCCGATGATGCCGACCTGCGGGTTCGCCACCGCCTGATGCAGCATGTGCTCGCCGCCGCCGAAGCCGATCTCCAGCCAGACCTCCTTGCCGTCGAAGAGTGCGTCGAGGTCCAGCAGTGCGCGCCCGGGGTTCGCCTCCCAGGAGACCGCGCCCGGCGACAGCGCGTCCAGGTCCGCGTCGAGGTAGCCCCGCTGCGAGTCCTTGAGGTGCTTGCCCTTCAGGCGGCCGTAGAAGTTTCGGTGAGGCCGTTCGGGGGGCGGAGGTTCGGTCATGGGGCAGCCGTCGGATCTGGATATTTGTGGAGCAGAGACGGGGGCGTCAGCCCGTGATGCGGTTGACGTGGCCCATCTTGCGGCCCGGCCGGACTTCGGCCTTGCCGTAGAGATGCACCTGCGTGGCGGGGGCGCGGAGCAGGTCCGGCAGGCGGGCGATGTCGCCGCCGATGAGGTTCTCCATCACCACGTCGGCGTGCCGCCGCCCGTCGCCCAGCGGCAGGCCGGCGACGGCGCGGATATGCTGCTCGAACTGGTCGACCGCGCAGGCGCCCTGGGTCCAGTGGCCGGAATTATGCACCCGGGGCGCGATCTCGTTGACGACGAGACCCCGCGCCGTGACGAAGATCTCCACCCCCAGGACGCCCACATAATCGAGCGCATTCAGGATCCGTCCGGCCAGCAGCGCGGCATCGGTGCGCTGCGCCGTCGTCAGCGTCGCGGGCACCGTCGTCCGGCCCAGGATGCCGTCCTCGTGCAGGTTCTCGCCGGGATCGTAGCAGACGACCTCGCCCGAGAGGCCGCGCGCGGCGATCACGCTGACCTCCCGCTCGAAGGGCACGACGCCCTCCAGGATGGCATCGGCCCCGGCCATCGCGTCGAACGCACGCCCGGCTTCCCCGGCCGCGTCGATCCGCACCTGACCCTTGCCGTCATAGCCCAGCCGCCGGGTCTTGAGGATGGCGGGGGTGCCGAGGTCGGCCAGTGCTGCGTCGAGCGCGCCCGCGTCGGGCACATCGCGGAACGGGGCGACGCTCAGGCCCAGCCCTTCGAGCAAGGTCTTCTCGGCAAGCCGGTCCTGGCTGACGGCGAGTGCGCGGATGCCGGGCCGGATCGGGCGCAGCGCCTCCAGCAGGTCGAGCGCACTCGCGGGCACGTTCTCGAACTCGTAGGTGATGACGTCGACCGAGGTCGCAAAGGCCCGGAGCGCCCCGGTGTCCCCGTAGCCCGCCCGGGTGTGCCGCGCCGCGACCTGCGCCGCGGGGGCCTCGCCCGGCTCGTAGATGTGGCAGGCATAGCCGAGCCGGCTGGCCGCGACCGACAGCATCCGCCCGAGCTGGCCGCCACCCAGTATGCCGATGACCGAGCCGGGGGGCAGCGCGCTCACTGCGGCACCTCGGGGACGCTCGCCGAAAGGTCGGCGCGCCAGCGGTCCAGCCGCTCCGCCAGGTCCGCGTCCGACAGCGCCAGGATGGCAGCCGCCAAAAGCCCCGCGTTGGCAGCCCCCGCCGCCCCGATGGCCATCGTCGCCACCGGGAAGCCCCTCGGCATCTGCACGATCGAATAGAGCGAATCGACGCCGCCGAGCGCGCTGGTATGCACCGGCACCCCGATGACCGGCAGGCGCGTCTTGGAGGCCATCATTCCCGGCAGATGCGCGGCCCCCCCGGCCCCGGCGACGATGACCTTGAGGCCCCGCTCCACCGCGCCGCGCCCGTAGTCCCAGAGCCGATCGGGGGTACGATGCGCCGAGACGATGCGCGCCTCGTAGCCCACGCCGAGCGCGCCCAGAACCTCCGCCGCCTCCTTCATCGTCGGCCAGTCGGAGGTGGACCCCATGACGATGCCGACCTCGATCGGCGATGACGGTGTCTGGGTCATGGGGGGCTCACGCGATGATGTCGGGGGTCAGTTCGTCGTCGATCCGGGCGATGTGGTCCTTGAGGGCGAGCTTCTGCCGTTTCAGCCGCCGGATCACCAGGATGTCGGGGACCGTCGCCTGCTCGAGCGCCCGGATCGCGACATCGAGATCGCGGTGATCCTGCCGCAGCACCTCCCGCCGCATTCGCAGCACGTCCTCGTGGGTAAGTTCTTCAGGGGCGTGGGTCATGGAATGGGGTCACGAAACAGGAGAGGAATTGTCGGCGCGGATGACGCGCGTGTTACACCGCGCGGGGCGGCATTTCCAACCGTCTTCGGACAGGATCCGCGATGACATGCCGGATCGCGTCGAACGGCGACCGCCTTCTGCAGGCCCGAAGGCCTCCGGAGCGGGCCGCCCCACCCCCCGGGACCGGGCCGGCGCATCTTGCGAAAGGGCGCGCATGACCCCACATCGATCTCACGTCCGGTGCCTCCTCGAGGGCCGGGAGACAATCGGATCGCTTGACGCAAAGGACCCGAACCATGACCAAGCCAACCTTCGGCACGCATCCCTTCCTGCTGGGGTTCGAGGATCTCGAACGCCTGGTGGAGCGAACGGCGCGGACCGGCAACGAGGGATATCCTCCCTACAACATCGAGCAGACCGGCGAGAGCGGTTTCCGCATCACGCTGGCCGTCGCGGGGTTCCGTGAGGGCGATCTGTCGATCACCCTCGAGGACCGTCAACTCGTCGTGCGGGGGCGCTCGGCGGAGGACAATGCCCGCGTCTACCTGCATCGCGGCATCGCCGCCCGGCAGTTCCAGCGCGCGTTCGTCCTGGCCGACGCGGTCGAGGTGGCCGGTGCCGTGCTGGAAGACGGCCTCCTGCATATCGACCTGAACCGATCGACCCCGTTGAACGTTGTGAAGACGATACGGATTACGTCGGGTGACGCCGGCAAACCCAGGACCGACCTCGAAAGGATCGACCGATGAGACAGTCAGCAATGCGCACGGACGATCTGGAAACCAGCCTCGTCTATATCCGCAAGATCGAACTCGCCGATCTGCCGCAGGACGTTCAGGAAGAGGCGCGCGAAGGCGGTCTGGACGAACTCTACGCGCTGCATCGCGCCGATGGCGAACAGGTGGCGCTGGTCGGTGACCGCGGCATGGCATTCAATCTTGCGCGCCAGAATGACCTGATGCCGGTCAGTGTCCACTGAAGGACCCGATGGGCGCCGGCCCCCGCAGGGGCCGGACCCATGCCGTCGGTCGCGGAAGATCTGTTATACGATACCGTCGATTGAAACAGCCAGTGCAAGCGGGCGTTAGTGAATGCGGCCGATCAGCCGCGCGACAGCCTCGATCACTCGTTCCGCCCGCGCGGGTTTCGCGACGACCTGGATGTCAGGCCCGTACCTGGCAATGAGTTCGGAGTGGTCCGCCCTCGCGGTGTGGAAGAGGAACGGCTTGCCGGCCATCCGCAGGCGGTCCGCGACGGGAAAGACCGCGCAGCCGCAGATATCAACGTCGAGAACCGCCACATCGGCAATCTCGCAGATGGACAGCGCCGCCTCGATGGTGGCACAAGGACCCAAGATTTTGGCACCGTCGTCTTCAAATGCGAACGACAGGTCCATCCCAATCACGACTTCGTCTTCCACGACCAGAATGTTGCAATTACGTAGCATCGCCGCCTCGGGTGCCGACCTCGACCGTCGGCGGATGTATATTTCCGGGGTCGCCCGTGGGGGCGGCCTGCCGCTTCGGATGTTCAACACATGAGGGAGAGGCCTTGTTCCGCACCGCAGCAAAACGGATCCGCCGGCCGGCAATTCCCCCACGAAGTGTTGCACCATTGCAAGATGGCGCCACGACCGGGGCATCGCGGCGCTCAGGCAGGGGCAATCAGCCAGCGATCAGACCCATCGACTCGAGCTTGAGCAGCACCTGCTGCGCGCAATTGTCGACCTCGAAGCCTTCGGTGTCGACACTGAGTTCCGGCTCCGTCGGTGCCTCGTAGGGGTCCGAGATGCCGGTGAACTCCGGGATCTTTCCGGCACGGGCCAGCTTGTAGAGACCCTTGCGGTCGCGCCGCTCGCATTCCTCCAGCGAGGTGGCGACATGCACCTCGACGAAGGCGCCGTATGCCTCGATCATCTCGCGCGCCGCCCGCCGCGTGGCGGTATAGGGCGCGATCGGCGCGCAGATGGCGATACCGCCGTTCTTGGTGATTTCCGACGCGACGTAGCCGATGCGCCGGATGTTGATGTCGCGGTGCTCCTTGGAGAACGTCAGCTCCGACGACAGATGCTTGCGCACCACGTCGCCGTCGAGCAGCGTCACCGGACGGCCGCCCATCTCCATCAGCTTGACCATGATCGCATTCGCGATGGTCGACTTGCCGGAGCCGGACAGGCCGGTGAAGAAGACGGTGAAGCCCTGCTGGCTGCGCGGCGGCGAGGTGCGGCGCAGCTCCTTGACCACTTCCGGAAAAGAGAACCACTCGGGGATGTCGAGCCCCTCCCGCAGGCGACGCCGCAGTTCCGTGCCGGAGATGTTCAGGATCGTCACGTTGTCGCGGTCGTCGATCTCGTCGTTGGGCTCGTATTGCGCCCGCTCCTGCACATAGACCATGTGCTTGAAGTCGACCATTTCGATGCCGATGGCGTCCTGATGCTCGCGGAACAGGTCCTGCGCCTCGTAGGGTCCGTAGAAGTCCTCGCCTGCCGAGTTCTTCCCCGGCCCCGCATGGTCGCGACCGACGATCATGTGCGTGCAGCCGTGGTTCTTGCGGATGAGGCCGTGCCACACCGCTTCCCGCGGGCCGGCCATCCGCATGGCGAGATTGAGGAGCGACATCGTCGTGGTCGAGGGCTGGTACTTGTCGAGCACCGCCTCGTAGCAGCGCACGCGGGTGAAATGATCGACGTCGCCGGGCTTCGTCATGCCGACGACCGGGTGGATCAACAGGTTGGCCTGCGCCTCCCGCGCGGCGCGGAAGGTCAGCTCCTGATGCGCGCGGTGCAGCGGGTTGCGCGTCTGGAATGCGACGACCCGCCGCCAGCCCAGCTTGCGGAAATAGGCGCGCAACTCGTTGGGGGTGTCGCGGCGGGCCCGAAAGTCGTAGTGCATCGGCGCCGTCAGGCCGGTGACGGTGCCGCCGACATAGACCGGACCGGCGGTGTTGTGCAGATAGTTCACCGCCGGATGCGCCACGTCGTCGGCCCCGAACACCATCTCGGCCTCGCGCGCCTTGACCGGACGATAAATATCATCGACGGTCAGCGTGGCGAGAATCACGCCCTCCTGATCGCGCAGCGCGATCGTCTCCCCCTCCTCGAGGCTCTTGGCGAACTTCTCGGTCACGTCGAGCGTGATCGGCATCGGCCAGAACGAACCGTCGGCCAGCCGCATCTTCTCGACCACCCCCTCGTAGTCGGCCTGGTTGAGGAAGCCCTTGAGCGGATTGAACCCGCCGTTCATCAGAAGCTCCAAATCGCACATCTGCCGCGGCGTCAGGTCCCAGCTGGTCAGATCCGCCGCCTCGCGCTTAAGCTTCTGGGCGCTGTCGGCGCTGACATAGAGTTCGGGGATGGGTCCGAGGTTCGGAGCGGCGGGAGGCATGCGATGGACTTTCCATTGTCCGCCCTGAATCGGGCGGGGGTGATCGGGATGCGCGCCTCTAGCCGCAACCCGGGGCGAAGTTCAAGTTTGCTCCTGCCGGACCGGCGAGGGTGCCGGCCGGCGCGCCACCCCCGTGCAGCAAGACAGAACCGGAGGCGTCAGGTCGGAAGGCCCGGCGATCGAGCCGGCCCGGCGCAAACCGCACGCGCCGAGATGCCAGACAGAGGCTGTTGCCCCGGGCAGGGCCGGGTTTTCCTCGACTGGCTGCGCGCCCCGCGACACCCGCGCCGGAGGGGATGCAAGCGAAGTGGGGGACTCACAGGAAAGCGCGCGTCACTTCAGGTCAGATAAGGCGCAAAGCAGGCCGCCTCGTTCGCCTCGGGCCGCTTCCCCTCGATCAAGGCCAACGCCGCGGCCGCCCGCGCATCGGTGCCATCGCGCGCCAGCACCGCGCGCAGGGCGGCCGCGTTCCCGGCGCGGATCGCGTCGACCAGCGGGCCGTCGCGCACCGGGTCGGGCGTCGGGCAGGTGCCGCCGCCCGAGACCGCCCCGGCGACCGACCGGGTCGCCGCCGAGGTGCCACCCGACGGCGCCCCGCCGCAGGCCGTCAGCAGGCACAGCGCCAGAAAGCCAGCCGCCCTCATTCCGCCGCCTCGCCTTCGCCGACGGGGGCACCGTAGCCGAGCGGCTCGGTCTGATCCTGTTCGATGGCGCTGTCCTGCCCGTGCTCCGCCAGGAACCGCTCCGCCTCGAGCGCCGCCATGCAGCCCATCCCGGCGCTGGTCACCGCCTGCCGATAGATATGATCCGTCAGGTCGCCCGCCGCGAAGACGCCCGGGATGGATGTGGCCGTGCTGTCCGGCTTCGTCACCACGTAGCCTCCCATGTGGGTCTCCAGCCAGTCGGTGACCAGCGCGCTCGCCGGCGCATGACCGATGGCCACGAAGACGCCATGCACCGCGATCTGTCGCGTCTGGCCGCTGGTCGCATGCTTCAGGCGCACCCCCTCGACCCCGCGCGGGGTCTCCGAACCCAGGATCTCGTCGATGCCGTGGTCCCAGATCACCTCGACCTTCGGATTTCTGAACAAACGGTCCTGCAGGATTTTCTCGGCCCGCAGCGAATTGCGGCGGTGCACGAGCGTGACCTTCGAGGCGAAGTTCGTCAGGAAAAGCGCCTCCTCGACAGCCGTGTTGCCGCCGCCAATCACGGCCACTTCCTTTCCGCGATAGAAGAACCCGTCGCAGGTGGCGCAGGCCGACACGCCGAACCCCTTGAAACGCTCCTCGCTTGGCAGGCCCAGCCACTTCGCCTGCGCTCCCGTCGCAAGGATCAGCGCGTCGCAGGTATAGACTTGGCCCCCGTCCGACACGGCGGTGAACGGCCGCTTCGACAGGTCCAGCGAGGCGATATGGTCGGACACGATCTGCGTTCCCATCGCGCGCGCGTGCGCCTCCATCCGCACCATCAGGTCGGGGCCCTGCACCATGGTGTCGCCGGGCCAGTTCTCGACTTCCGTGGTGATGGTGAGCTGCCCGCCGGGCTGGATGCCCTGCACCAGCAGCGGGTCCAGCATGGCCCGGCTGGCGTAGACGGCCGCGGTGTAGCCCGCCGGGCCGGAGCCGATGATGAGGACCTTCGAGTGGCGGGTGTCGGACATGGGCAAGCCCCCTTTCGTGTGGTGCTGATATAGGGGTCGGGGGGGGCCGGAGGAAACCCCCGCCGCCGCCGCACTCAAGGTCCCGCGTGGCGCCCGGACCGCTTCGGTCGGCGGAAACGATCCCGAGGCCACGCAGCACCGCGGTCTCCGCTCCATCGCGGAGGCGGCGGGACCCCGACCCGACTGCAGGCTCGACACCGCATCGCTTCGATCCTTCGGCGAGAGGACCGCCAGTGTCGGAGTCGGCCGCGCGTGGCGCATGGCGGGCGTCGCGCGAGGTCCATCGGGCAGGGGCTGCATCCGGGGCGGCGACCACGACGAAGACGCCCGAGACCGCTGGGAGGAAAAGCTCGCTGGGCCGAGGATCCCCCTGCTGGCGAACTTTTATTGCGCCTCAACGAAACATTGTTGCGCGCATTCGGTCTCCGTGAGAGATGATCGTCGAACTTCCGGACAGGACCGCCATGCCCCCCGCCAAACTCGATCCCATTGACCGTCAGATCCTGTCCGAACTGCAAGGCGATGGCCGCATGACCAATGTCGAGCTCGCCCGCCGCGTCGGCATCTCGGCTCCGCCCTGCCTGCGCCGGGTCCGCGCTCTGGAGGAGGCCGGGTTCATCTTCGGCTACCATGCCGACGTCAATCCCCGCAAACTGGGCTTCGAGGTGCAGGTCTTCGCCATGGTCTCGCTGCAGCGGCAGGCCGAAGTCGACCTGTCCGCCTTCGAGGCGCTGGCCCGCGGCTGGCCCTTCGTGCGCGAATGCCACATGCTCAACGGCGAGATCGACTTCATCCTCAAATGCGTCGCCCCCGACCTGTCGTCCTTCCAGTCGTTCCTGACAGGTCAGCTCACGGCCGCCGACAACGTCGCAAGCGTCAAGACCTCGCTGGTGATCCGGGGAGCGAAGGACGTGCCAGGCGTGCCGTTCGAGGTGCTGGAGGAGCGGCTGGCACGGGAGGCGTGAGGCGTCCTCCGTTATGCGGGACGGAGCGGCCGTTCATCGCCTGCGTGTCGATGACCGCTCCCAGCCCCTAAGCGGTCTTTGTTAGAAACCCGTTATCCCACTCTGCTATCAGTCCTCAAAAAGGGCACATATTCTCGGTGGTTTTTATGGATGAAGATGGCAGCCTGAGCGTATTGCAAAGCAGCATAGCTGCTTCGTTGGATCTCTCGGAAACGGTCGACGGAGAGACTGCACGTAAGGTTGCGGAGCTATTCGAACTGGTACGGGAAGACTGTAAGAACAGCAGTATTGAGTCCTACAAGAAAAGTGCGGCTGGAAATTTAGCCAATACTCGGGAGGACATTAAAGGTTTTGAGGAAAGAAACTTCTCGCGCTGGAATCCCGCTTTCGACCGCCTCGAAATGTTGTGGCATGTTGCACAAGAACTTGGCGAGGCACATGGCAAGGACGTTCAGCTACGCAACGACGAAGATAATAACGCATCTATGGCGGCACTGGCACATATTTATCCAAAATCGCTTTTAGTGGCCCAAGAGATCATTTGCCTACTTAAAGGTGGCTTCCCGGACGGGGCATTAACTCGCTGGAGGTCGCTGCATGAATTGTCGGTAACGGCGATGTACATCGCAAAGCACGGTGAGGGTGCAGCGATACAATACTTGTTAAGTTTTCACTTTTCTGCACGCCGCGCTGCACATCAAATGAACAAGCACTCGAAACGGGCGGGATTAAAGAGCTTTAGCGCCGAAGAAATCAAGGAGTTTGATGAGCGTTGCGCCCAAGCAGAACGCTTTCTTGGACGATCCATAGAGAAAAATAAAGATGGCGAATGGCCCAAAATCACTATTTCTCATCCGACGTTTGCTCACGTCGAAGAAAGTGTTGGCATGAACCATTGGAGACCGTGGTACAAATGGGCGTCGAGCTACACCCATGCCAATCATCGCCCTGCCGACAAATCTCTCGGTTTGTCGGAGACAACGGCTCCAATAAATCTTGTTGGAGCGAGTAACTCGGGCTTCGTAGATCCGTTTCAGTTGACTGCGTTATCTTTGGCCCAGTTGGTCTCGACGTATCTGACTCACTCAATCAATTTGGACCGTATCGTATATATCGACGTGTTTCGTGAGCTTGCAAACGAAATGGCAGATATCGCGATTGAGGCCGAACGAGACAGTAAACAGAATTTTGAAATGGGTAATGACCATGCCCTCAAAGAGTGAGTTGGCCAAGTCCGCGGATTTGAAATCGCGGCGAATGGAAGTAATGACTGTCAGTGCCTTAGCATTTTGAAGGCGGTTCGCGTTGTCAATCAGCAGTTCGGCCTAAACTCAGCAAAGCCTGCTTCTGCGCATAGCTGCCGTTCGCGCCTTGCGAAGCATTCGTAGAGATTGGGCTCGAGGACTAAGCCGCTCGCGCGGCAGGGCGCCAGTTGCCGCCGTCTGACGCCGATCTGAACGCCGCTCTTCTCTGATCGGGCTCTCTGGCCTGACGATCGGGATCTTCTCAATCGTCGGACAGGAGGTTTCCATGG
>JBBQDX010000027.1:0-23711 GCA_038320125.1 Rhodobacterales bacterium
GAAAACGGCGCGCCACCGGTCCGGGTTCGATGTGTTCCGCCGCTGGTTCGGCATGCGCCGGCCCGCCGCGGACATTCCGGTGTCCGCCTCGCGCCCCGCCGCGAAGGGGTTCTCGGACGACGCGCAACGTGGCCTGATGGAGCTCGAGGCGCGGATGCCGCCCCCCGACATCGTGACGGCACCCGCCTATGCGCGCGCCTATCAGAAGACGGCGCGCCTCGCCGAGAGCGAAAGCGCGGGCGGCGGCTTGGTGCGGGGCGACGACGGCGAGATGCGGCCGCACTACTGGGGCCACCGCGAGCGCCTTCGCATCCGTTTCCTGGCGGGCGGGCACAAGGCGATGCCGGAATACGAGCTTCTGGAACTGCTTCTCTTCAACGCCATTCCCCGCATTGACGTGAAACCCCTGGCCAAGCGCCTGCTGACCGCCTTCGGCGATCTGAACGGCGTTGTCGCGGCATCCGAGCAGCAACTTCTGCGGATCGAGGGGGCGACCGACCGGGTCTTTCTGCAACTGCGGATCGCGGAAGCCTTCGCCCACCGGATGGGGCGGGCCAAGGTGCTGAACCGTCACGTCCTGTCGTCCTGGTCCGACGTCATCGGCTATTGCCGCACCACGATGGCGCACCGCAAGACCGAGCAGTTCCGGATCCTGTTCCTCGATCGCAAGAACACCGTCATCGCCGACGAGGAACAGGCCGTCGGCACCGTCGACCACGTGCCGGTCTACCCGCGCGAGGTGGCGAAGCGGGCGCTGGAGCTGGATGCGACGGCCATCATCCTCGTCCACAACCATCCGTCCGGCGACCCGACGCCCAGCGACGAGGATATCGAGATGACGGCGCGCATCGTCCATGCCTGTTCTGCGCTTGGCATCGTCATCCACGACCACATGATCATCGGAAAGGATCGCGAGATCTCGTTCCGGGACACCGGACTGATGCCGGACGTCTGAGCCCGTGTTTGATGTCCGTGCCCGATGAGGGGGATGCGGCCCGGGGCGGGGCCGCATCCCAGCAGCTCAGTGCAGGTCAAAGC
Organism: Rhodobacterales bacterium; assembly: GCA_038320125.1. Taxonomy (GTDB): domain Bacteria; phylum Pseudomonadota; class Alphaproteobacteria; order Rhodobacterales; family Rhodobacteraceae; genus Jannaschia. Next base: position 1,039 of record JBBQDX010000027.1, read on the forward strand.
GGTCCAGCTCCATCACCTTCGTCCAGGCGGCCACGAAGTCGCGGGCGAACCGCGGGCCAGCATCGTCCTGCGCGTAGATCTCCGCAATGGCACGCAGTTGCGAGTTCGAGCCGAACACCAGATCGACGCGGGTGCCCGTCCAGCGGACCTCGCCCGACTTGCGGTCGCGCCCCTCGTAGACCGTGGCCCCCTCGCCCATCGGCTTCCACTCCGTCGCCATATCCATCAGGTTGACGAAGAAGTCGTTCGTCAGATGGCCCGGCCGATCGGTGAAGACCCCGTGCGCCGTGCCGCCGGTATTCGCGCCGAGCGCCCTCAGTCCGCCGACCAGCACCGTCATCTGCGGCGCCGAAAGCGTCAGAAGCTGCGCCCGGTCCACCAGCAACTCCTCCGGCGAGTTGGTGAACTCCGCCGCCTGGTAGTTGCGGAATCCGTCCGCCTTCGGCTCCAGCGGATCGAAGCTCGCCGCGTCCGTCTGCTCCGCGCTCGCATCGGCGCGCCCCGGCCTGAAAGGCACCTCGATGTCATGGCCCGCGTCCCGCGCGGCCTTCTCGACGGCCGCGGTGCCGCCCAGCACGATCAGGTCGGCGAGGCTGACGGGCTTGCCGAACCCGGCACGGATCGCCTCCAGCGTCTGCAGCACCCGGCCCAGCGTCGCCGGCGCGTTCGCTTCCCAATCGTTCTGCGGGGCCAGCCGGACACGCGCCCCGTTGGCCCCGCCCCGCCTGTCGGAACCGCGGAACGTCGATGCCGAGGCCCAGGCCGCGCCGACGAGTTCGGCGGTCGTCAGGCCCGAGGCGAGGATCTGCGCCTTGAGGTCCGCGATGTCCTGCGCGCCGATGACCGGATCGGTCCATTCGGGGATCGGATCCTGCCAGATCAGCTCCTCGGCAGGCACCTCGGGCCCGAGGTAGAGCGACTTCGGTCCCATGTCCCGGTGCGTCAGCTTGAACCACGCCCGGGCATAGGCATCCGCGAAGAGATCCGGGTTCCGGTGGTAGTGGGTCGAGATGCGCAGGTAGTCCGGGTCCGCCTTCAGCGCCAGATCGGCGGTCGTCATCATCGGCGCATGGCGGCGCGACGTGTCGTGCGCATCGGGCACCATGGTGTCGGTCGCCGGGTCGACGGGCCGCCACTGATGCGCCCCGGCGGGCGATTTCGTCAGCTCCCAGTCGTTGCCGAGCAGCGTGTCGAAATATGCCATGTCCCAGGTCGTCGGCGTGGCCGTCCAGGCGCCTTCGATCCCGCTCGTGGTGGTATGCAGGCCATGCCCGGTCTCGAAGGCGTTTTTCCAGCCGAACCCCATGTCCTCGATGCCGCCGGCCTCCGGCTCATGGCCCATCAGGGAGGGGTCGCCCGCGCCGTGCGATTTGCCGAAGGTATGGCCGCCCGCCACCAGCGCCACGGTCTCCTCGTCGTTCATCGCCATGCGCGCGAAGGTGTCACGGATATCGTAGGCAGACCTCAGCGGGTCCGGATTGCCGTTCGGCCCCTCCGGATTGACGTAGATCAGGCCCATCTGCACGGCGGCCAGCGGGTTTTCGAGAAGCCGGCCCTTGCCGTCGTCGCCCGCATCGTAGCGCGCGTCCTTGCTGCCCAGCCACTCGTCCTCCATGCCCCAGTAGATGTCCTCCTCGGGCTCGTAGATGTCCACGCGGCCGCCGCCGTAGCCGAACGTCCTGAACCCCATCGATTCCATCGCGACGTTGCCCGTCAGGATGAAAAGATCGGCCCAGGACAGGGCGTTGCCGTATTTCTTCTTGATCGGCCAGAGCAGGCGGCGGGCCTTGTCGAGGTTGCCGTTGTCGGGCCAGGAATTGAGCGGCGCGAACCGCTGCGAGCCCGAGGTCGAGCCGCCGCGCCCGTCGGCGGTGCGATAGGTGCCGGCGCTGTGCCACGCCATGCGCACGAAGAACGGCCCGTAATGTCCGTAGTCCGCCGGCCACCAGTCCTGGCTGTCCGTCATCAGCGCGGTCAGGTCGCGCTTCACCGCCGGCAGGTCGAGCGTCCTGAACGCCTCCGGGTAGTCGAAGTCGGCCCCCAGAGGATCGGATTTCGGCGCGTTCTGATGCAGGATCTGCAGGTTCAACTGATTGGGCCACCAGTCCCGGTTGCCGCGCCCGCGTTTCGGGCCGGGCAGGGTGCCGCCGTGGATGACGGGACATTGGCCGCCTGTGCTGTCGGTTCCGTCCATGGTGATCTCCCGGTCTGGATGTCTGATCGGGCGGCTAGGCCCCCCGACGCGTGATGGAGAACTCCTAGCAGTTCATCGCCATCATTTTAAGTTGCAACTTTTTATTCCCCCGATAACTTCCAGTTATGAACATCACCCTCCGTCAACTGCGCTACTTCGAGGCCCTCGCGCGGCACGGTCATTTCGGCCGCGCGGCGGAGGCGTCCTCCATCTCGCAACCCGCCCTGTCGGTGCAGATCCGGGAGCTTGAGACCACGCTCGGCGCCGCTCTCTTCGAGCGCAGCCCCCGCAGGGTCAGCCTCACGGGCTTCGGGCAGGCCTTCGCCGTCCGCGTGCGCGACATCCTGCGCGGCGTCGACGAGCTGGGCGACCTTGCCCGCGCGTCGGCCGGTGCCTTGTCGGGACGCTTGCGGATCGGCGTCATCCCCACCATCGCGCCCTACGTCCTGCCGACCCTCGTGGCGGAGCTGACGGGCAGCTATCCCGGTCTGGACCTCGATTTCCGGGAAACGGTGACGCCGCGCCTGATCGAGGAGCTGGAAGACGGGCGGCTCGACTGCGCCATTCTCGCTCTGCCGCTCTCGGAGCCGTCGCTGGTCGAGGTCCCGCTCTTCGAGGAGGCTTTCGTCCTCGTCCGCCCCGAAACCGACCGCGACCGCCCGATGCCCGCCGCCGCCCGCCTGCACGAGATGCGGCTCCTGCTTCTGGAGGAAGGTCACTGCTTTCGCGATCAGGCGCTGTCGTTCTGCGAGATGCCGACCGTCCGCGCCCGCCACGGCCTCGACGGCTCGTCGCTCTCCACGCTCGTGCAGATGGTCGGCGCGGGTCTCGGCGTCACGCTGATCCCGGAGATGGCCGTCGCCGTCGAGGCGCGCTCCGCTCCTGTGGCCGTGGGGCGCTTTCCCGACCCGCAGCCTTCGCGGACCGTCGGCATCACCTGGCGGCGCAGCACGCCGCTCGCACCTGCGCTGCGGGACCTGTCGGAAGTCATCCGCCGGGCGCTCGTGCCTCCGCGCGAACCGCCTCCGCAACGCCCCGATCGAGCATGACGACGAGCCGGGCCTCGACCGCCGCGCGCCAGTCGGCGTTGTCGCCGAGCGGGGCGGGGATGAGATCGGGCAGGTCGTGCAAGGCGCCCGAGAGGGAAGTTGCCTGCCGCGGGCCTTCCGCCAGGGCGGCCGCGATCTCATCGGCCCGAGGATCGCGCAACGCATAGCTTTCGCCGACCGCGTCGACCCCGAGGCAGTAGCGCATCCAGGCCGCTGTCGCGAAAGCGAACGGGGCGAGATCCTGGCGCGCGTCGAGAGCATCCAGCGCCGGAGACCAGATGCGCTGCGGCATCTTCTCGGTCCCGTCCATGGCGATCTGATACGTCGCATGGGCGATCGCCGGGTTCCGGAACCTGTCCTGCAGATCCGTCGCGTAATCCTCGAAATCGACCCCGTCGATCGGCTCCAGCGTCGCCGCCGCGGCCCGCAGGTGACGCGCCACCAGGTCTGCCAGCACAGCATCCTCCATCACCTCGCGCACCAGGACATGACCCGACAGGAAGCCGGCATAGGCCAGCATCGAATGCGCGCCGTTCAGCATCCGCAGCTTCATCCGCTCGAACGGCTCCACGTCGTCCGTGAACACCGCGCCCCCGGCTTCCCAGGCTGGGCGACCCTGCGGAAACCGGTCCTCGATCACCCATTGGGTAAACGGTTCCGTCTCGATGGCCGCCAGATCGGTGCACCCGGTCAGCGCTTCCGCCTCCCGCAATGTCGCCTCGGTAGCGGCGGGCGTGATGCGGTCGACCATGCTCGAGGGAAAGGCCACTTCGCGTTCGATCCAGCCGGCGAGGCTCGGATCGGTCTGTCGCGCGAAACCGACGACGCCGCCGCGCAGGAACGCGCCGTTCGCCGGCAGGTTGTCGCAGCAGAGCACGGTGAACGGTGGCACGCCAGCCGCCCGCCTGCGCCCCAGCGCGGCCGTCAGCAACCCCAGCACGCCCGAGGGCGCATCGGGGCGGGCCAGGTCGGCGGCCACCGCCGGATGCGAGGGGGAGGGCGCGCCGGTCGAACGGTCGATGCCGTAGGCCTTCTCCGTCACGGTCAGCGTCACGATCCGCACCTCGGGCGCGCAGAGGGCGGCCAACGTCGCCTCGGGGTCGGCCGCGATCGTCCGCGCGACGGCGCCGATGACGCGGGCCCTCGCCCCTCCGGCGTCCCTCTCGATCAGCGTGTAGAGGCCGTTCTGCGGCTCCAGCGCCTTCGCCGTCTCGCGGCTCCGCAGGCTGACGCCGACGATGCGCCAGTCGCCGCCGCTCCGCGCCAGCGCCGCATCCGTCATCGCCGCCTGATGCGCCCGGTGGAACGCTCCGAGGCCCAGATGGACGATGCCGACGCCGTGGTTCTGCGGCACATAGCCGGGCACTGCCGCCGATCCGGTGACGTCCGACGGAGCCGTCAGGCGCGTCACGTCCGCAGCCCGTGGTCGGCGTGCGCCAGCGCCGTCATGATCCCGCGCAATTCCGCCAGGCCCTTCAATCGCCCGATGGCTGGATAGCCCGGCTGCGCTTTTCGCGTCAGGTCGTCGAGGATGTCCTGCCCGTGATCCGGACGGAACGGGATCGAGGCATCCATCCGCCCCGCCGCCCGCCGCGACGCCTCCTGGCGCAGGACGGCGGCGATCAGCGCCACCATGTCGGTGTCGCCCTCCAGATGCGCGGCCTCGTGGAAGCTGCCGCGCACGTCGCCCGTTTCGCGCTTCACGTTGCGCAGATGCAGGAAGTGAACGCGGTCGCCCAGTCGGTCCATCATGCCGGGCAGGTCATTGTCGGGTCGCGCGCCGAGCGAGCCCGCGCAGAGCGTGATGCCGTTCGCGGGAACATCAACTGCCCGCATGATGTGGACGTAGTGGTCTTCGGTGGACATGATCCGTGGCAGGCCCAGAAGCGGCACCGGCGGATCGTCCGGGTGACAGCAGAGCCGTATCCCGAGGTTTTCGGCCAGCGGCACGACCTCGGCGAGGAAATCGATCAGATTGGCCCGTAGCCCGTCCTCGCCCAGACCGGAGTAGAGATCGATGTGATGGCGCAGGTCGTCGAGCGAGAAGGTCTCCGCAGCCCCCGGCAGGCCGAAGACGACGTTGCGAACCAGAGTCTCTCGCGCCCGGTCGTCCATTCCGGCATGGGCGCGGTCGGCTGCAGCGATGATCTCGGGGGAATAATCCTCGGCCGCGCCGGCCCGCTCGAGGATATGCAGGTCGAACGCCGCGAAGACCGGCAGGTCGTAGCGCATGCAGGTCGCGCCGTTTGGCAGGCGATGCGCAAGGTCGGTGCGCGTCCAGTCGAGCACCGGCATGAAGTTGTAGCAGACCACACGGAGGCCCGCCGCGTGCAGGTTGCGGAGCGACTGCTTCCAGGCGTCCAGGTGAACCCGCCAGTCGCCGGTCTGTCGCTTGATGTCCTCGGACACCGGCAGGCTCTCGACGACATCCCAGGCGAGACCGGACGGCGCGCCGTCTACCATCGCTCCGAGCTCCGCCTGCCGCTGCGCGATGTCCTCGGGGCTCCAGACCGCCCCGGTCGGCATGTGGTGCAGGGCGCTGACGACACCCTCGACCCCGGCCTGTAGCATGTCATCGATCGAAACCCGATCCTTCGGTCCGAACCAGCGCCAGGTTTGCAGCATCCCATCGTCCTCCCGCATGTTCCGAACGGTCTTATCAGCCGAAACCGCCGTTGACTAGTATGGTAGTAGGGTGCAAGACTGGAACGGGGAGGAAACCGGCAGATGTCTGCGGAGGCCATTCGAACACAGGACAGGTTGCAAGCCGCGAAATCGGTGGGGCCGCAGCTGTTCCGCCTGCTGCGCGGCCGGATCGTCCGGGGCGAACTGCCGCCCGGCACCCGCCTTTCGGAGTCCGATGTCGCCCTGTCCTACGGCACCAGCCGGCAGCCGGTGCGCGAGGCCTTCATCAAGCTGGCGGAGGCCAATCTGGTCGAGGTGCGGCCCCAGCGTGGCAGCTATGTCAGCCGCATCGACATAGGTTCCGTCCTCGCCGCGCAATTCGTCCGCGAGGCGGTGGAGGCGGACATCGTGCGCCGGGTCGCGGCGCAGGTGCAGCCCGCCGACCTGAGGGACCTCGAGAAGATGCTCGCGCAGCAAGCGGACACCGTTGCGTCAGACGATCCGCAGCCGTTCATCACGGCCGACGAGGCGTTCCACCGGCGGCTGGCGGAGATCGCCGGGCAGGGGACCGGTTGGGACGTTCTGCAACCCCTGAAGACGCAGATGGACCGCGTGCGCCACCTGAGCGCCCGTCAGTTTCCCCGCCGCGCGGTGATCGCGCAGCATCGCGGGATCGTCGGCGCGATCCGTGCGGGCGATGCCGACCGCGCCGAGGCGGAGATGCGCACGCATCTGCGCCGGATCCTCGACGACGTGCCCGCCGTCGTCACCGCCTTTCCGGACTTCTTCGAGGGGGCACTGCCATGACGCCCGGCGCCGTCTGGTTCGTGCAGGATCTCCTGCCGCGCTGGCTGGATGCCGCGATGCGATCCGACGGAGCGGTGGCCGAGGCACTGGACGCGGCGGGTCGCCCCGACGCCGCGCCCGCGACGACACTGACGCAGGCCCGCACGGTCTTTGCACTTGCGCATCTTCACCTGGCGACCGGCGATCCCCGACTGCTCGACGGGGCGCGCATCATCCATGCAACGATGGACGCGACCCTTCGCGATGCGGACGGCGGCTACCGCGTCTCGTCGGTCGATCCGCTGCGTCGCACCTACGATCAATCCTTCGCGCTCCTTGCCCTGGTAACCCTCGGACGCGCCGATCCGGATACGGTCCCCGCGGACCGTCTCGATGCGCTCTGGTCGTTCGTCTGGGGCCCGCTGACCGAAGCCCGGACGGGGACCTTGCGGGAGGACGACGCGACTGCGGGTCCCCCGATGCGCGGTCAGAACCCGCACATGCACATGCTGGAGGCCGTGCTCCAGGCCCATGAAATGACCGGTGACGGCGTCTGGATGGAACGAGCGGAACATCTGGTCGATCTGGCCCGCCGCCACTTCATCGATCCCGCGACCGGCGCGGTGCGGGAGTTCGTCGGCGCTGATCTCGCGCCGCTTCCCGGCCCCGACGGCACCCGGCGCGAACCGGGTCACCAATACGAATGGGCCTGGCTGCTGCACCGGTTCGCCGGGTTCGGCGGCGACCTCGAGGCGCGCGACCTTGCCGCCCGGATGGTCCGGTTCGCCGAAACGCATGGCCTTCGCACCGAGGGTCCGATGGCGGGGGCCCCCTTCGACGCGCTCGACGCTGCGGGGCGTGTCATCGAAGGCACCCACCTGCTCTGGCCGCTGACGGAGGCGGGAAAATTCCATGCGGCGACCGGCGACCTTGCCCGCGTCCGCGACGTCGAACGGCTCATCTTCGACCGCTACTTCACCGGTGATGCGCCGACCTGGAGCAATCGTGTCGACGGCTTTGGCACAACGACATGGCCGACCGCGCTCAGCCGTCTGGTCTATCACGTCGCGCTCTTCGTCACCGAAGGCGCGCGCGCCGGGGCCTGGTCGCTGACCGCCCCGCAACGGCAACCGAAATGTCTGGAGGACACATCCACATGAAACTCACACGTATCGCGGTAATCACCGCCACCATCGCCGCCGGAGCCGGCGCCGCCCAGGCGCAATACAACCTCAACCTCTCGACCTCGCAGGTCCTGCAGGACCCGCTCGTCGTCGCAATGCAGGGGGCCAAGGAGCGGATCGAGGAGCGCAGCGAGGGCCAGGTCACGGTCACCATCTACCCGAGCTCGCAGCTGGGCGAGGACAACGACGTGCTCGAGCAGATCCGCGGCGGCGCGCCGATCGCCGTGCTGGTCGACGCCGGCCGGCTCGCTCCCTTCAAGCAGGAGCTCGGCATCCTCGCCGCGCCCTACCTCGTGGAGGACTACAGCCAGTATGCCGCCGTGACCTCCTCGCCGGTCTACGAGGGCTGGGTCGAGGAACTTGCGGAGTCGTCCGGGATCCGCCTGCTGAACTACAACTGGTTCCAGGGCACCCGTCAGATGTTCACCCAGACGCCGATCGCCGCACCGGCCGATCTCGCCGGCGTCCGCGTCCGCACCATCGACGCGCCGAGCTGGATCGCGACCGTCGCCGCCATGGGCGCCACGCCCGCGCCGATGGCCTGGGCCGAGGTCTATTCCGCGCTCCAGCTCGGGGCCATCGACGGTGCGGAAGCGCAGTTGACCGGAGCATTCGGCATCAAGCTGCAGGAGGTCACGACCAACGTGGCCTTCACCAACCACATCCAGCTCTTCACCGGACTCGCCACGTCGGAAGCCTGGTGGAGCGAGTTGCCGGAGGACCTGCAGACCATCGTCTCCGAGGAGCTGTCGGCGGCGGGCGACGAGGCGACCGCCGGCACCGTCGACAAGCTGGCCGAGGTGCAGACCGAGATGGAGGCCGCCGGCGTGACCTTCAACGAGGTGGACATCGCCCCGTTCAGGGAGGCGACGGTCGGCGTCTACGAGGAGGTCGGCCTGACGGAGGCCCGCGAGGCCCTCGCCCCCTACCTGCCGCAGGGCAACTGAGCCTGTCGGGCGGAACGCTCCCGCGCTCCGCCCACCGGCCTGAAAGGACCGCATGCACTTCTGGACGATCTATGACCGCATCGAGTGGGCAATCGGCCTGCTGATGCTGACGGCGACGGTCGTCACCGTCTTCGTGGCCGCCGTCGGCCGCACGGTGGGCGTTCCCGTGCCTTCGGCCCCGCAGTTCGCACAGCTCTTCCTGCTCTGGACCTGCATGTTCGGGGCCGACCTCGCCATGAAGCAGGGCGGGCACATCCGTGTCTCGGCCCTGCCCGACCTCGCGTCGCCGCCCGTGCAGACCGCCCTGGCCTGGATGCATGCGGTCCTGATGCTGGCGTTCCTGGCCTTCGTCGCAATTCTCGGCTGGGACCTGTCGATGGGGAACTGGCAACGCGAACTCGGGGCCTCGGGCCTGTCCTACGGCATCGTGACACTCGCCGTCTCCGTCGGCGCGGGCCTCCTGGCGATTTCCGTCGTCCGCAGGCTTGTGACGCGCGGGGCCGCCGGAGCCTTCGCGGCCGACCCCGATGTTCCGGGGGAAGTCCTGTGATCTCCGCGCTCGTCCTAGGCCTCGCCCTCCTGCTGATCGCCACCGGAATGCCCGTCGCCTTTGCCATCGGCATCGCCGGCGTGTCGTTCTTCCTGCTGCCGACGACCTTCCTGCCCGACGAGACGGCCGTGCAGCGCATCGTGGCCGCCAGCCAGTCCTTCCCGCTGCTGGCCGTCCCGCTCTTCATCCTGCTGGGCAACCTGATGAACGCCGCCGGCATCACGCCGCGCCTCGTCGGCCTTGCCACCACCCTCGCAGGCTGGATGCGCGGCGGGCTGGCGCAATCGACGCTGGTGCTTTCGGCGCTGATGGGCGGGGTCTCCGGCTCCGCCGTGGCCGACGCCGCCATGCAGGCGCGCATCCTGGGCGAGCCGATGGTCGACAGCGGCTACGACCGGGGCTTCACCGCCGCGATCCTCGCCATCGGCGGCCTGATCACCGCGACCCTGCCGCCGAGCCTCGGGCTCATCCTCTACGGCTACCTTGGCGAGGTCTCCATCGGGCGCCTGTTCATCGCGGGCGTCGTGCCGGGCTTCCTGCTGCTCGCCACGCTGATGGCCGCGACCTGGTTCGTCGCCCGCAAGGACGGCTACACCCCGGCGCGCGACGGCCTGCCCACATGGGCCGAAGTCTGGCGCGATCTCAAGGCCGGGGTCTGGGCCGTGCTGTTCCCGATCTGGCTGCTCGTCGGCATCCGCTTCGGCATCTTCACGCCGTCCGAGGCGGGGGCCTTCGCCGTTGCCTACGCCTTGATCGTGGGCTTCGTCTTCCACCGCGAGCTGACGGTCGCCAAGGTGCTCGACGCCCTAACGCAGAGCCTGCGCGACATCGGGATGATCATGCTCATCATCCTCTTCTCCGGCACCTTCGGCTACGTCATCACCTTCGAACGGGTGCCCCAGTCCATCGCCGAGTTCGCACTCACGGCAATTACCGATCCCACGGTGCTGCTCTTCGTCGTCTCCGGCTTCCTTCTCGTTCTCGGGATGCTGGTCGAGGCGACAGTGCTGGTGATGCTCCTGACCCCGATCCTCGTTCCCGTCATCACGGCGGCCGGTATCGACCCGGTGCATTTCGGCCTTGTGATGATGACGCTCGTCACCTTCGGGGGCATGACGCCGCCGGTCGGCGTGTCGATGTTCACCGTTTGCGGCATCCTGCGCTGCTCCTACCGCGACTATACCGTCCAGATGCTTCCGCTCGCGGCGGCGGTGCTGGTGATGGTCGCGCTGATGATCCTGTTCCCGCAGATCGTCCTTTTCCTCCCCGACCGTCTGATGTGAGATCGATGCTGCACCCCGATCGCCTGCTCCCCGCCGACCCCGCCACGCGCATCCTCGCGCGGGCCCTCTACGACACCGTCGAAGGCCTGCCCATCGTCTCGCCGCACGGCCATACCGACCCCCGCTGGTGGGGCGCGGACGAGGCGTTCTCCGACCCTGCCACGCTCTTCGTGACGCCTGACCACTACGTCACGCGGATGCTGGTGTCGCAGGGCGTGCCCTTCGCGGCGATGGGGATCGGCGCTGGAGCGGAGAGGGACCCGCGCGCGATCTGGCGGACCTTTGCCGCGCATTACCACCTGTTCCGCGGCACGCCGTCCCGCGTCTGGGTCGACGACGCCCTGTCGCGCCTCTTCGACGTGACCGAGCGCCTGTCGCCAGAGACGGCGGACGCCACCTACGACGCCATCGCGGAGCGTCTGGCGCAGCCCGGCTACCGCCCCCGCGCGCTCTACGACCGCTTCGGAATCGAGGTGATCGCCACGACGGACTCCGCCCTCGACGATCTCGCGTGGCATGCGAAGGTGCGCGACGACGGCTGGAGCGGCCGCGTCGTGCCGACCTATCGCCCCGATGCGGTGGTGGATCCCGAGGCTTCCGGTTTCGGCGCCAACCTCGACCGGCTGGGCGAGATCACCGGCTGCGACACCGGCACATGGGCGGGTTATCTGGATGCGCACCGCAAGCGGCGGGCGTTCTTCCTCTCGATGGGGGCCACCGCCACCGACCACGGCCACCCGACGCCGCGCACCGCCGACCTGCCCGAGGCGGAGGCCCGCGCCCTCTTCGACCGGGTGCGGTGCGGGGGGGCCACGCCGGAGGAGGCGGAGAGCTTCCGCGCCCAGATGCTGACCGAGATGGCGCGCATGTCCCGCGACGACGGCCTCGTGATGCAGCTCCACCCCGGCGCGTTCCGGGGCCATTCCAACGCCGTCCGCCGCGACTTTGGCGCCGATCGGGGCTTCGACATCCCCGTCCCGGTCAGCTACACGCATGCGTTGCATCCGCTCCTGAATGCGGTCGGCACGGACCCGAGGCTGCGCCTCATCCTCTTCACCCTCGACGAGACGACGGTGGCGCGCGAGCTCGCACCGCTCGCGGGCGCCTGGCCCTGCCTGCGCCTCGGTCCGCCCTGGTGGTTCCACGACAGCTACGAGGGGATGCGCCGCTTCCGCGAGACCGCGATGGAGACGGCGGGCGTCCACAACACCGTCGGCTTCAACGACGACACCCGCGCGCTTTGCTCGATCCCCGCCCGCCACGACGTCGCCCGTCGTGTCGACAGCGGCTGGCTGGCCGAGATGGTCGTGACGCACCGGCTCGACGAGGACGAGGCCTTCGCCCTCGCGCCGCTGCTCGCGCACGGTCTTGCGAAGGACGCCTACAACCTGTGACCGGGCCCCTCGGAGGAGGGGGGCCCTTATCGCCCGGCAATGGGCACCCAAGGGAGGAACGACAATGACCGGACTCGTTACATCGCGCCGCACCGTTCTGCGGCTGGGCGGAGCGGCCCTCGCAACCCCTGCCCTCATGCGCGCCGCCTGGGCGCAGGAAACCTTCGTCTGCAAGATCGCCCATTCGGAGGCCATCGGCTCGCCCTTCACCAATGCCTTCGACACCTGGACGGCGATGCTGAACGACCGCAGCGAGGGCCGCATCGACGCGCAGCACTTCCCCGCGAGCCAGCTCGGCGGCCTCGCGCAACTTCTCGAGATGTCGCGCATCGGCACGATCCAGGTGACCGCCGCCGGGCCCGACAGCGAGGAGGCCATCGCGCCCGAGATCGCCGCGACGGCGGGGGCGCCCGGCTTCATCTACAAGGACGAGGCCCATGTCGATGCCGTCCTCCAAGGCGAGATCGGAGAGGAAATCAGCCGGATCGCACGCGAGAAGACCGGCGTGGAGTTCATCGCCTACGGCGAGGTCGGCTTCCGCCACCTGCTGACCAAGGAGCCGGTGACGGACCTCGCCAGCCTGCAGGGCGTCAAGCTGCGGGTGCCGGAAGTCCGGATCTGGGTAGATTTCTGGAACGCGCTCGGCGCCAACCCGACGCCGCTGCCCTACTCGGAGCAATATTCGGCGCTCTCCACCGGGGTCATAGACGGCCTCGACTCCGATTACTTCTCGATCCTCGGCTTCAAATGGCACGAGCAGGCGACGAACATCCTGCCGACCTACCACTGGTTCCTGCCCAAGGCGATCCGGATGAATGCGGCCTTCCTCGACTCGATGCCCGACGACCTGCAGGAAATGGTGCGATCCTCCGCCAAAGAGGTCTTCGCCGACCAGCGCGCGATCAATCGCGCCGGGGCGGATCAGGCGCTGGAAGAGCTGAAGGCCGTCGGTTGCACCGTCCACCTGTTCCCGCCCGAGGAGAAGGCGAAGTGGGAGGAGGCCTCCGCCGGCCTCTACGACGCGTTCGGCGCGACCAGCCCAGAGACCGCCGACATGATCGCCCGCATCCGCGCGCTGGCCTGACCGAACGGCCCGTCCCCACGGGGCGGGCCGACGACAGTGCGGGAGGGCACCTTGGACATCACCGCAGACAACCCTCCGGCGCCCCGGATCTACGCCGCCTTCGACCGGGCGCTGGAGACCGTCGCCGTCCTGCTGACCCTCGTCGCCACCGGGGTCGTCGTGCTGCAGGTGTTCTGCCGCTACGTCCTCAACGCCTCCCTGCCCTGGCCGGAGGAACTGGCGCAGTTCCTCTTCGTCTGGGCGGTGTTCCTCGGCCTCGCCCTCCTTACGGGGCGAGACCGACACATCGCGATCTCGCTTCTCGTGCCGCGCCTGCCCGCGCGCTGGCAGGCGGCCCATGCGATCTTCCTGCGCGTCACGGCCGCCGCTGCCTGCATCGTCCTCGTGATCCACGGCATCGACTTCATGACCCGCACGCTGCAGGTGCTGCCCGCCCTGCGCGTTCCCCTCAGATACCTGTTCATGGCCGTGCCCGCCGGCGGCGTGCTCGCCCTCGTCCTGCTCACCGCCCCGCTGCCGGGCCGCGCGTGGTGGACGGGCCTCGCGACCCTCGCCGCCGGCCTCGCCACCTACTATGCCATCCGCGAGGGTGGCCACGCGCTCTTCGCCGGGGGGGCCAGCACCGGCGTCCTGATGGCGGTCACGCTGATCCTCATCTTCGCCGAAGTCCCCATCGTCTTCGCCCTCGTCCTCGGCTCCTTCGCGGGCCTGACGCCGCTGCCGCCCCTCATGCTGGTCACGATCACGCAGAACATGTCCGGCGCACTCAACTCCTTCACGCTGCTGGCGATCCCCTTCTTCATCCTCGCCGCTGCCGTGATGAACGCCGGCGGCATCACCGTGCGGATCATCGACCTCGCGGTCTCCCTCGTCGGTCACCTGCGCGGTGGGCTGGGGCAGGCCAATATCGTCACCAACGTCATGCTCGCGGGTGTCTCGGGTTCCTCCACCGCCGACGCGTCGGCCACCGCGAAGCTCCTCGTGCCGCAGATGGAGCGGCATGGCTACGACCGCGCCTTTGCCTGCGCGCTCACGGCCGCCGCCTCGACGCTGGCCAACATGATCCCGCCGGGCCTCGGCCTCATCATCTATGCCGCGCTCGCGTCCGTCTCGGTCGGCGCGCTCTTCGTCGGCACCATCATACCGGGCCTGATGGTCGCCGCGGCCCTCTCGCTCGTCGTCTGGTTGATCTCGATCCGGCGCGGCTACGGCGGACAGTCCGCCCGCGCGACAGGCTCCGAGCGCCGGCACGCATTTTTCATGGCCACACCCGCGCTCTGTCTCCCCGTCCTCATCGTCGGCGGCGTCCGCTACGGCATCTTCACCGCGACCGAGGCCGGAGCCATCGCCTTCGTCTTCGCGCTGGCCTGCGGTGCGCTTGTCTATCGGGGTCTGACATTCGTGAACCTGGCAGCCGCCTTCCGCGAGGCGGTCGAGGACACCGTCGCCGTCGCCGTCATCATCGCCGCCGCTTCGCCCTTCGCCTGGATCCTGACCTTCGAGCAGGCCCCGCAGAAGATCGCCGCCTGGCTCGGCGCGCTTTCGGGCGACGCCTTCGTGCTCCTCCTGCTCATCAACCTGTTCCTCCTCTTCGTCGGCCTCTTCATCGAGATGATCGCGGCCCTCGTCGTCCTCGTCCCGATCCTCGTGCCGGTCGTCATGGCGGCGGGGGTCGATCCGCTGCAGTTCGGGATCGTCATGGTGATGAACCTCGTCATCGGGGCGCTGACGCCGCCGCTCGGCGTCCTCGTCTTCACCACGGCCCGCGTCGGCAATGTGCCCTCCTCGGCCGTGTTCCGGGCAATCCTGCCGTTCATCGCGATGCAGCTCGTCGTGCTCGTCCTCGTCACGCTGGTCCCGCAGATCACCCTCTGGCCGATCCGCTGGTTCGGCCCCTGACCCCGGAGGCTCCCATGCCGGATCCCGCAACCCGCCTCGCCGTCATCGGCCTCGGCATGGCGACCAGGCCGCATCTCGAGGCACTGGACCAGCTGCGCGGCCGGGTCGAGGTGAGCGGCGTCTTCAATCGCAGCCTGGAGAAGGCCGAGGCGGTGCGACAGACCTATGGCTGGAAGGTCTTCGACAGCCTCGATGCCATCGCCGCCGATGCCGGGACGGACGGTGTCATCATCGCCACGCCGCCGAACCAGCGCAGGGACATCGCGGTGCGGATGGCGGGGGCAGGCAAGCATATCCTGATGGAGAAGCCGGTGGAGCGGACGCTGGCCGGCGCGCGCGACATCGTGGAGCTCTGCGAGGCGGCGGGCGTGACGCTGGGCATCGTGTTCCAGATGCGGTTCCGCGCCGCCACGAAGCGCCTGCAAACCCTCCTCGATGCGGGAGACCTGGGCAAACTGGCCCTCGTGCAGGCGCGCATCCCTTGGTGGCGTGACCAGTCCTATTACGACACGCCCGGTCGCGGCACGCTGGAGCGCGATGGCGGCGGCGTCCTCATCTCCCAGGCGATCCACGTCCTCGACATGATGCTCTCCATGACCGGTCCGGCGAGCTGGGTGCAGGCGATGACCGCGACGACCCGGCTGCATGCGATGGAGACGGAGGATTTCGCCACCGCCGGCGTGGTCTTTGCTAGTGGTGCGGTCGGCTCCATCGTCGCCACGACCGCCACCTGGCCGGGCGAGACCGAGAGCCTGATCCTCGACGGCACGCTCGGCACGGCGACGCTGACCGGCGGGACGCTGCGCGTCGCCTGGCGCGACGGGCGGACCGAGGAGCTGGGCGAGGACTCGGGCACCGGCGGCGGGGCCGATCCGATGGCCTTTCCCTGCGACTGGCATCGCGACCTGATCGCGGATTTTGCCGCTGTCATCAGGGAAGGCCGCGCTCCTGCCGTTCCGGGCCGCGAGGCACTACGGGTCCACGCCCTGATCGACGCGATGGTGCGATCGGGCGCATCCGGCACTCGCATGCCTGTGGAGGATGCGGCATGATGTTGCGGTTTGCGGTGCTCGGTCTGGACCACCGGCACATCTACGGCATGGCGCAGGGCATGACCGACGCCGGCGCGCAGCTAGCGGCATTCTGGACCGAGGGAGCGCCGCAGCCGCTCGCCGGGTTCCGGCAGCGCTTCCCGGACGTGCCGAGTGCGCCCAACCCGGAGACAATCCTCGACGACGGGACCACCGACCTCGTCCTGATCGCCGCCCGCCCCGACACCCGCGCCGACCTCGCCATCGCCGCCATGCGTCATGGCAAGGACGTGATGGTCGACAAGCCCGGCTGCCTGACCGACGACGAGCTGCGCCGCCTCCGCGTGGCGGTCGCCGAGACCGGTCGCATCTGGTCGGTGAACTTCTCGGAACGGTTCGAGGTGCCCGCGAACACCGCGGCGACGCGGCTGGTGGGGGAGGGGGCCATCGGCCGCGTGGTGCAGACGACGAGCCTCGGGCCGCATCGCCTCAACCCCGCGACGCGGCCGGACTGGTTCTTCGACTCGGCCAGCTACGGCGGCATTCTCACCGACATCGCGTCGCACCAGATCGAGCAGTTCCTGCATTTTACCGGATCCGACGATGCAGAGGTCGCCTTCGCCTGCGCCGGCAACCTGGCCCACCCCGAATGGCCCCGCTTCGAGGACTTCGGCGAGATCGTCCTGAAAGCCGCCGGCGCGCGCGGCTACATCCGCGTCGACTGGTTCACCCCCGCGGCCCTGCCGAACTGGGGCGACGGACGGCTCTTCGTCACCGGCACCAAAGGCACGATCGAGCTGCGCAAATACGTCGACGTCGCGGGCCGCCCCGGGACGGACCATCTGTTCCTCGTGAACGGCAGCCGCTGCGAGCATATCGATGCCTCGGGCGAGGACCTGCCGTATTTCCGCGATCTCGTTGCCGACATCCGCGACCGGACCGAGACGGCCTGCCCGCAGGCGCGCACCTTCAAGGTCTGCGAGCTGGCGATCCACGCGCAGCGGCTGGCCAGGGCGATCTGACCAGGCGTCAGCACGGCGGTGCCATTCGTCTGGCGGCCTTTCTCTGGGCGTCATCTGGGGCAGGCGGCGAGGTAGACTTCACGCGTCCCGTTGCTCGCCGCGGCTGAAACTGGAGCGCTGTCCATCGCCTCGTTCCGGCCGTTCAGGCAGGGTGCGAACCGGTTCGGCTCGGGACTGCCCTTGACGGTTCGGAGGGATGAACGCCGACTATGCCTTGCCAGGCCCGACCTCGGATCCGCCCTGCGGCGCTCCGATCCGCGGTGAGAATGGCCCGATGAGGCCGATGGCTCGAAACTTCGCGCGAGCCACTTGCAACGCCATCTCACCTCCCTAATTACCATCCAAGTGGATGATATGGAGAGACCCATGCCGAGGACGATCAAGCACGTCGAGACCGAGAAGGTCACGATCAACCTGGGATATGTGGATCTTGGCCGGATCGATCTCCTTGTCGAGGAGGGTTTCTATACCAACCGGACCGATTTCATCCGCGCCGCCATCCGCGCGCAGCTCGGATCGCATAGCGCGGACGTCGGCACCCTGGTGGAACGACGGACCCTCGATATCGGCCTGCGGGACTTCACCCGCGCCGATCTCGAGGCCGCCCGCGCGGCGGGCGAGCGACTTCACATCAAGGTCGTGGGGCTGGCCCGTCTGGCCCCGGACATACCGGTGGACCTCGCCCGGGAGACCATCGCGTCGATCACGGTCCTCGGCGCATTGCAGGCTCTCCCGGAGATCAAGGCGGCCCTCGCGGATCGCATCAGCTAAGGCTCCGGGCCGATCATGCCCGCCAGCCATCACCAGAAAGATATCTTGCTCGAAAGGCAGACCAGATGAACGACGATTTCATGACCGCCATGCGCCGCTCGCTCGAACGCACGCGCGCCGGCAACCCGGCGGAGGCCACCCGGCTGATTCAGGAAGCCCTGCGGGGAACCCCGTCCGCTTCGCCCGCCGCCGCCCCTGCCGCCGCCCCCGCCGCCGACGTGCGGAGCGGGCCGACGCGGGCTTTCGTCCGGCCGGGACGGCGTCCCGCCAAGGAGGTGGAGGATGCCGAGGTGCTCGGAACGACACCGCCGCGCCGCCCCTTCGGACAGGTGATCTCCGAACTCGCCGAACGCGCGCGAGGGTTCAAGCCGAACCCCCGCACTCCGGTCGCTCCCCTTCCGATCCCGGAGGGAGCCCGGGTCGAGACTCGCCGCTTCGACAGCCCCCATGGAGCGCGGGACTACCGCCTCTATGTTCCGGCCGCGCGGCCCGGTGGCATCCGCGGCGTGATCCTGATGCTGCATGGTTGCACCCAGACGGCCGACGACTTCGCGGCAGGGACCGCGATGGACGCGCAGGCGGAGCGGCAGGGCTTCGTCGTCGCCTATCCCGAGCAGACCCGGGCGCAGAACGCCCAGAGCTGCTGGAACTGGTTCAGGCCGTCCGATCAGGCCGCCACGGCGGGCGAACCGGCGATCCTCGCGGGTCTGGCGCGGCAGCTTGCCCGGGAGTTCTCGGTGCCGGAGGGCCGGGTTTTTGCCGCCGGGCTTTCGGCGGGCGGCGCGATGGCGGCAATCCTCGGAACCACCCATCCCGACCTCTTCGGCGCGGTCGGCGTGCACTCGGGTCTCGCTGCCGGCTCGGCGCATGACGTCATCACGGCCTTCGGCGCGATGCGCGGCGACCCCGGGCGCGGTGCAAAGGCTCTCCTGGTGCCGGCAATCGTCTTCCAGGGCACGGCCGACACCACGGTGGCCCCGGCGAATGCCGCCAGGATCGCCGGGCCTCTCACGGCGACCGAAACCCGAACCGAGCAGGGTTCGGGCCGCCGGAGCCTCGTGACCACCGGCATGACAGCCGCCGGCCATGCCGTCGAGCTCTGGTCGGTCGACGGTGCCGGCCACGCCTGGGCCGGCGGCTCCGCCGCGGGCAGCTATACGGATCCGACCGGCCCGGACGCCTCTGCCGAGATGATCCGGTTCTTCGAGGCGCAGATCGACGGGTGATCTCGGGATCAGGGCGGACGCGCGCACCTAAATGCGAGGTGCGCGCGTCCCCGGCGGTCAGACGGCGTGGACGGCCGGCTCCCGATCCCAGTGGCGCAGCTTTCCCAGCATCGCCACGAAGGCATCGGTGTTCCCGTCCGTCACCTCCACGCACCCCGCATCCATATCCTCGGCGATCCCGGCCTTGGTGAAGATCGGCATGGCCTCCGAAACATAGGCGATGAACTTGCAGTGAGCGAAGGCGTCGGACACGAAATCCTTCGCCGTCGCCTCCTTCGACAGGAGCATACCGCCCTCCTTCGATGTCAGCACCGCAACAGCATCGTAGAGCACCGAGGGGCCGCCGTTGACCTTCTGGTCGGCCGGCATCTTCGTGCCCTCGCTGTCGGTGATGCCGCCCACCTTTGGTGCCACGATCTCGACCAGTCCACCCTCGGCCTCGACTGCCGCCTTCAGACCCGCGAGCAGCTTCGCGTCCACGCCATCCGTCGTCAGGATGCCGAGTTTGCGCCCCTTGAAGCTTTCCGGGCCGTTCAGAAGGATGGACAGCCTGGCCGATTTCGCCAGATCGGTCCTCACCGCCGCCGCCGCCGGCGCGGCCGCGGGCACGTCGATACCCA
The DNA here is from genome assembly GCA_038320125.1 of Rhodobacterales bacterium. GTDB lineage: Bacteria > Pseudomonadota > Alphaproteobacteria > Rhodobacterales > Rhodobacteraceae > Jannaschia. Next base: position 20,704 of record JBBQDX010000027.1, read on the forward strand.
GCCCGTCGGCGACCTTGGCCGCCAGATCCGCATCGATGTTGACGAGATGCGACACGACGGTCTCGCGGATCATGGGCGTCTCGACCTTCGAGAGCTCGAAGGTCAGCGCCATCGCGATGTGGCGCTGTTCGACCCCGGTCTGCGAGATGTAGAACTGGCGCGCTTGGCTGTAGTGATCGGCAAAGGTCTCCGAGCGGATCTTGCGCTTCTCGCCGTCGATCTTCTCCGCGTAGGACACGTAGCCCGTCTTCGGATCGGCTCTCGGCCCGCCCTGCTCGCCGCCCCAGGAGTTCGGCTGGTAGTTCGCGCGACCTTTCGGATTGCGGAACGCCATGTGCCCGTCCTGCTGGAAGTGGTGGAACGGGCAACGCGGCGCGTTCACCGGCAGATGCGTGAAGTTCGTCGAGCCGAGCCGCTTCAACTGCGTATCGAGGTAGGAGAAGTTGCGCCCCTGCAGCAGCGGATCGTTGGTGAAATCGATCCCGGGCACGATATTGCCGGTCTGGAACGCCACCTGCTCGGTCTCGGCGAAGAAGTTGTCCACCACCCGGTCGAGCACCATGCGCCCGACGATCCGGACGGGCACGTCTTCCTCCGGTATAATCTTGGTGGCATCGAGAATGTCGAACGGAAAGCTGTCCGCGAAATCGTCATCGAAGAGCTGCATTCCGAGCTCCCATTCCGGAAAGTCCCCGGCCTGAATCGCGTTCCAGAGGTCGCGGCGGTGGAAGTCCGGATCGGCCCCGTTGATCTTCACCGCCTCGTTCCAGACCACCGATTGCAGGCCCTGCTTCGGCTTCCAGTGGAACTTGACATAGGTCGACTTGCCGGCATCGTCGATCAGTCGGAAGGTATGGACGCCGAACCCTTCCATGAACCGCAACGAGCGCGGGATAGTCCGGTCGGACATGATCCACATCACCATGTGCATCGACTCGGGCGTGAGCGAGATGAAGTCCCAGAAGTTGTCGTGTGCCGTCTGCGCCTGCGGAAACCCCCGGTCCGGTTCCTGCTTTGCCGCATGGATCAGGTCCGGGAACTTGATCGCGTCCTGGATGAAGAACACCGGAATGTTGTTGCCGACGAGATCCCAGTTTCCCTCCTTGGTATAGAACTTCACGGCGAAGCCCCGCACGTCGCGCGCGAGGTCCGGCGACCCCTGGTTGCCCGCCACGGTCGAAAAGCGGGTGAAGACCTCGGTCCTCTCGCCTTTGCGGAAGACCGCGGCGCGCGTGATGTCGGAGATGTCCTCGGTCGCCTCGAAATACCCATGCGCCCCGACGCCGCGCGCATGGACGACGCGCTCCGGAATACGCTCGTGATCGAAGTGGAAGATCTTCTCGCGGAAGAACTGGTCCTCGATGAGCGTCGGGCCACGCGTTCCGGCCCGCAGCGAGTTCTCGTCGTCCGAAAGCGGCGTGCCGTTTGCGCTGGTCATGACGGGAACGTCCTGCCCGGGGAGCTGGTGCAGCTCACCGCCTGTGCCCCGCAGGGACTTCGGCTCGGCGTCCAAGGGGTTCTCGGGGCGTGACGTGTCTGACATTGGCTTGATCCTTCTGGTGGATAAGGTGACTTCGGGCGAGCGACCCGTCGCGATGGAACCCGCCGGAACGTTCGATGGGCACCGGCGGAGCATCCCGACGCGGAGGGGATGAAATTGCCGGTCGAGTCTCACGGTCCCTGCCGGGAAACCCTGCCCGGCACGGCGCGGTTCCGCGCGGAAGCCCCGGCTTGTGCAGGATCCACGACCGTGTGGTTGATCGGAGATTGGGCTTTCAGTGCCGGAACCTGCCGAATTGCGGAGATCGCCTCCTGCAAATCTGTGGCGAGCGTCTTGAACCGGTCTATTTCGGCGCGCAGGACGGCGCCGTTCCGGGCCCGGTCGGCGATGGTGTCGGCCATGCCGCCCGGCGCCCGTCCGACGAGGCGGCAGGAGGCGAGGACGGTCAGACCATGCGGCCGTGCCACGCGTCCGCCTGCCGCCTCGATCCGCGCGACGATGCGGCGGTCCTCGTGGCAGGGTATCGCCTCGAAGCCCCCCGCCGCGACATAGGCATCGGTGCGAAACGCCAGCGTCGCACCAGGGGATTGCCCGTGGCGCGGCAGGGGATCGTGGACGGCCGGGCTGCGCAATCCCTCGAGTTCCGCCGCGAGATCCGCGACGTGGTCCTCGAGCAACCCATGGCGGCGCACGATTGCCGGCAGCCGCGCGAACTCGTCGGGATCGGGAATCACGCGCCCGCAGACCGCATCGGCCCTCGCCAGCGCCGCCACGATCCTGCCGCCCCAATCGGGTCCGACCCGGCAATCGGCGTCGGTCGTGGCCAGGATCGCGGCATGGGGGGCGATGTCCAGCGCCGCCTCGATCCCCGCCCGCCGCGCCGCGCCGACGCCGCCCGCCAGTGTTCCGCAGTCGAGAACGGCGACCCGCAGGCCGTGGCACCCGCCGCGCGCGATCGTGGCCGTCGCATCGAGACAGCCGTTGGCGATCACGATTACGTCTTCCACCATCGGATCGGCCGCCAGCGACGACAGTGTCGCCGGAAGACGCGAGGCCTCGTTGCGGGCCGGGATTGCCACGATGAAACCGCTGGCCCCCCAGCCTGCCGGCGCATGCAGGTTCCGCGTCATCGCGAACCCTCCGGGGCCGGGTCGAAGATGTCGATCCGGTGCCGGGGATCGGCGGGCGCGGCGCCCCTGCGAGCGCGGAGCGTGGCGCGACCGAAGGCCATGAGGGCCGCCTCTCCCTCCAGCCCGTTCCCGGACGGTCCGAGCCAGGTGACAGCGACGACGTCCGCCTCCGGCCAGCGCGCATCGATCTGTTCCGCGAGGTGGGTCAGGGCGTCGATATCCAGAAAGTAGAGGATCTCCGACAGCAGGATCAGATCGTAGGTTCCGTCCGGGAGGTGGCAGGGCAGGACGTCCCGCACGAACCGCCCCCGGGGCAGGGCGAGGCGGGCGGCGGCCAGCGGCGTCTCCACCGCGTCGAGGCCGGTATAGGCCTCGCA
>JBBQDX010000028.1:0-23375 GCA_038320125.1 Rhodobacterales bacterium
ACGATGGTCCCCGACCTCATTCAGGGGCCCGCCGGCGTCTCGCGGGTCCGGGCATCCATCGCGGCCAAGTCGGCTTCCGTCATGTCCTCCGAGGCCATCAGGAAGGCGACGATATCCCACATTTCGGCATCCGTATTTACCGCCTTCCAGCCGAGCTATTGTCAAATCTGGTGTTCAAGGATTTTCATGCGGCGGCTTGATCCGGTTCTGATGGCTTGATGCCGTTGACGAAATCGACGCCTTGGATGACGTCGGCGAGGTGGGCGAAGCCCCGGAGCCTGCGCCAGCTTCTTTCAGCGCAGCAGGCGAGCTTGAATATCATGTGCAACATGCCGTCACGGCTCAGGCAGCCCTTCGTTCGTTTGGTGCGATGGCGGATCGTGGCAAAAGCACTTTCGATCGGATTGGACGTCCGGATGCTTTGCCAGTGCTGGGCTGGGAAGCCGTAGAAGGTCAGCAACTCGTCCCTGTCTCGCTCCAGGCATTCGGCAGCCTTGGGATATTTCGCCTCGTAGGTCTCGATGAACAGGTCGAACCCCTTCACCGCGTCGGCTCGCGTTTCGGCTTGCCAGATGTTGTGGAGCATGTTCCGGGCCTTCGGCTGAGACAGCTTGGGCAGGTAATTCAGAACATTGGCGGACTTGTGGACCCAGCATCTCTGCTGCCGTGTTGTGGGGAAGATCTCCTCCAGCGCGGCCCAGAAGCCCATGGCCCCGTCACCGATCGCCAGTTTCGGCGCTGCGAGACCGCGGGCCTTGAGCGCGAGCAGCACCTCGCGCCAACTCTGCGTGGATTCGCGCACGCCGTCGTCGATTGCGAGGAAATGCTTCTCGCCACGGGCGTTTACGCCGATCACAACGAGGGCGCAGAGCCGGTCCTCTGATCCCCGCAAGCCGCTGTAAATGCCATCCACCCAGACGTAGACCCAATCATCGCGGCCCAGATCGACCTTGCGCCAGTCGGTATATTCCGAAGCCCATTTCGCCTTGAGCCGCGACACCGTCTTGGCCGAGAAGCCGGTCGCCTCCGGCCCCAGGAGAGCTTTCAGTGCCGCGCCCATCTCGCCTGTAGAAATGCCCTTGAGGTAAAGCCAGGGCAGCGCGGCCTCGATAGACTTGGCCTTGCGAACATATGGCGGGACCAAAGCGGAACGGAATGTGACCGGCTTGCCTGTCTTCGAGCGCACTTTCGGAACCTGAACCGACACAGGGCCGATGCCGGTCTGCACGGCCCGTTCGGGGTGATGGCCATTGCGAACGACCGCAGCGCGACCCTCCAGCGTGCGTTTGTCTTGGAATTGCGCGAGGAAGCCTTCGAGCTCGGCCTCAACAGCTGATTGCAGCAACTGCCGCGCGCTCTTGCGCAGCAGGTCGGTCAGCGGGTCAGAAACCGCGTCTCGACCAGTGAATTCGACGATGTTATCTTCTTGCATGGTGGTGCGTCCTCTTCGGTTGGTGGTTTGTGTCGCAACAACAATCCAACCAGATGCACCGCCAGCTTTCAAATCACCCGAACACCAGATTCACCCATAGCTCTGTCGAACGAGCCGATGCCCAGAACGACGTCTCCCCACCAGAAACCGGTGGCAAAGGCAGCGGCCTCGACGACATGGGCCAGGGTGATCGAGGCGACGGCCAGGGTCAGCCCACGGTAGCAGGGGCAGCCCCAGTGGAAAAGAATGCCGCTGACCTGGCGAAAGACGACATAGTGAATCGAGAAGGTGAGAAAAATCAGCGCGGCGCTGATCAGTATGGCCGTCAGCATCGCATTGAAGATGCCCAGACATCTCGGAAAAGCAGCCTGCACATAACAGTAACTCGATCCCCATTCCTAAGCCGGAAAGACGGATGAGCTGACGCTCCCCGTATATGCGTTTTTACGAAGAGATCGGCGGCCTTGATGGTCAGAGGCTCGACCCGGTCCTTCGCGGCGCTTCCACTTTCACCTCATCAGTATCCGAACTCAGGCGATTTGCCAGCGCGATCCCGACCAGGGTCAGGCCGATGCCCGCGACCTCAAACCAGCCGAGACGCTCACCGAAGAATGCCGCACCCATCCCCAGTCCGAAGACTGGCACCAGAAAGCTGAAGGCGTTGGCGTGGCTCAATTCGGTCGTGGCGAGGATCGTGCCCCAGAGCCAGTAGACCAGCGCCGAGCCGAACAGACTGAGCGCGGCTAGGATCAACAGGAAATTCGTCGACCAGTCGACGCTTGCCGAATCGTCGAATACGCAGGCCCCTGCCAGGAGCGGCACACCGCCGATCAGCAGTTGCGCGCCCATTGCCATGATCGGATCGGCGCGGCCGGCGATGGACCGGATCAGCACGTTGCTGACCGTGATCCCCAGTGCCGCCATGAGGATATAGGCGACACCGGAGGCAAAATCTCCGGACTGCGCGGTGAGAAGCCGGGGTAGCGCGATCAACACGATGCCCGCGAAGCCCAGACCCATGCCAAGCCAGCCGACGCGCCCGAGCCTTTCGTTCAGAACGAGTCCCGCGAGAATGGCCGCCAGCAGCGGCTGGGTGTTGGCGAGGACCGTCGCGATGCCGGGCAGCACGAATTCGGAGCCCATGAACATGCCCAGATAGCCAAGGCTGGTGGCCCCGAGGCCGACGCCGACCAGGGTGATCCAGACCCTTCCCCCGCGCGGCCATGGGCGGCGTAGAGCAAGCCCGAGACCGATCAGCGCGGCGCCTGCCAGAAACGCGCGAAGCGCGGCGAATGTGAGATGCGGCGCATAGACCGAGCCCGCCGTGATCAGCGGAAAGCAGATCGCCCAAAGGAACATCACCAGGACGATCCGCGATCGGGCGATCATTCGGCGGCGACGCGGTCGGCCGGTTTCTTCACCGGTCTGGCAGATTGGCGGCGGGTGTTTGCAGACGCTTTTGCCGCCTGCGGCCCTTCCAGCGCGGTTTCGGCCTCTGCAAGGTAATCCCGGGTCAGCGGCACGGTGTCGACACGGTGCGCCAGCTGCAGCTGAAACACCACCAGACCGTTGTGGCGGAACCCGGCCTCGCAGGCGGCAAGGTAGAATTCCCACATCCGGCAGAACCGATCGTCATAAAGTGCGGCAATCTCCTCGCGATGCGCCATGAAGCGCGCGCGCCACGCCTTCAGAGTCTCGGCATAGTGCAGCCGCAGCACCTCGACGTCGCTCAGCACCAGCCCGCTCTTTTCGATCGCCCTGGAAATCTCGGAGAGCGAGGGGATGTAGCCGCCGGGAAAGATATATTTGCGGATCCACGGATGCGGCGCGGCAAGTCCGGAAATGCTGCCGATGGTGTGGATCAGCGCCACGCCATCCTCCTTCAGCAGCGCCGCCACCTTGACGAAATATTCGTCGTAATGCCCGGCGCCGACATGTTCGAACATCCCGACCGACACGATCCGGTCATAGCGGCCCGGTTCCCGCCGGTAGTCGCGCAAGACGAAACGCGTCCGATCGCCGAGGCTCTCACGGGCGGCCCGCGCCTCGGCATATTTCTGCTGTTCGACCGACAGCGTCACTCCGGTGACGTCGATGCCGGCATTGCGCGCCAGATAAAGCCCCAGCCCGCCCCAGCCCGAGCCGATGTCCAGCAGCTTCTGTCCCGGTGCCAGCCGCAGCTTGGCTGCGATATGGCGCATCTTGCGCGCCTGCGCCTCTTCGAGGCTGTCCCCGGACGATGCGAAATAGGCGCAGGAATACTGCCGCTCGGGGTCGAGGAAGAGGTCGTAGAGCGCGTCGCTGAGGTCGTAGTGATGCACCACGTTCCTCTGCGCCTTGCCGATCGGATTGTGCATCAGGAACGGCCGTACCAGCCGCCGTAGCCTCTGCCGCACCCGACGCAGGCCATGGCCCGGCGCGGTGGCGGCATTGGACAGGGAGAGGTCGAGGAAGCCGTAGATATCGCCATTCTCGACCGTAAGGGTGCCGTCCATCCAGGCTTCGCCGATGGCCAGATCGGGATTCAGCGCAATGCGGCGCAGTGTTCGCCAGTCGCGGATCGCAATCGCGATCCCGGGCGCGCCCTGGCCGAAACGCCGGATGGCACCGTCAGGCAGGCACAGGGTCAGCGTACCACGGCGGACGAGCGACCCAAGCCCGCGTTCCAGCAGCCATAGCGACAGGCGCGGTCGGCGCGGACGCGACGTCGGAGCGGAGCCGACGCCGAAATCCTGCGTCAGTTCGGTGGACCCGCGCGCCGGGTCAGGTGGTAGGATAGCCATATTGGAATTGTCCTTCCATGCAGCCTGTCAGCTGCCGTGCCGGTGCTTCGTTGCTGGGCCGGTCGGTGGGTCGGCAAACGCGGGCGTCTCCGGGTTGGTGGCATCGTCGGCAGCCGTCTCATCGTGGCTGTGGGGAACGGATGGCACTTTTCCGGAGGCCGCGCCGCTGTCGCGGTCGGGCGGCGACGTGCCATGCTTGTGACCGGAACCGTGCCCGCGATGCCCGAACAGGTGCATGGCGGCCATGCCTCCGAGGATGAGGATCCAGAACCAGTTGTTGCCGAGCCATTCCATCGCATCCTCCTTGTCGGACCGGCGCGGCCGGTCGCGGCCTGTTGCAGGTCTCAATCCGGGTCACATCCTGTCGACGATGGTCCCCGACCTCATTCAGGGGCCCGCCGGCGTCTCGCGGGTCCGGGCATCCATCGCGGCCAAGTCGGCTTCCGTCATGTCCTCCGAGGCCATCAGGAAGGCGACGATATCCCACATTTCGGCATCCGTATTGACCGCCTTCCAGCCCGGCATCCCGGTGAAGCGCAACCCATTCTTGACCACCCAGAACGTCTCGGCATCGGTCATGTCGACCAGATCGTCGAGCGGCGGCGCAGGGGGATTGAGGCCGGTGGACATGATGCCAGCCCCGAAACCGGGGACGGAATGACACATCGCGCATTCGGTCTGGAACAGCCGGAAGCCGTTATCCATCTGTGCCGGGCCGGTCGGCTCGGATGCCACGATCTCTTTTGCGTGGTAGACGATGGAGGCTTCGCGGGTCGTCACCAGCAGCCATTCCAGCGATCTCGCATCCTTCACCTGCGCCGAGACGTTGAAAAAGCCAAAATAGAGGATCGCTCCGGCAACGATCAGCCCAAGTGCCACCAAGCCAGCCGTGTAGATCGCCACAGCCGCGAAGATATGCCTGCGGCTGTTTGCCCAGAATCCTCTCGTCATCGCCCGTCTCCCTTCCGGATTGTATTACATCGGCCAGTGGATGGCCCGGTCCCACCCGGCATAGGAATTGGCGATCCGGCCGCGCGGGAAGCTCAGGGCGATCAGCATCATGCCGCCCGCTATTGCGGCCCAATCCGCTGGATCCGATTGGCCGGCGGCGGCGAGTGGACGCATCCGGGCGGCGGCGGGCCCGGGGCGTTCCGGTCGAAGCCGATCACCTGAGCGGATTTACCGGCCAGGCGTCTCATGATCGCGCTGCCGATCCGGCCGTTCGATCCGATCACGAGAATGAGGCCCGAAGTATCGGTCATGTTGATGCCTCCCGGTCCAGATCGAATGGGGCCGATGGCTGCGAGGATTTGACGGAACGCACTTCAAGTGCGCACCGAATTTCACTTTCGCGGATTCTTCGTGCTGCGGAATCGGCGGCATTGCGCAATCGATGCCGGGCAGCTGGCGGACGATTGTCTGCTGCCGCACCCAGGACGAACCCGCTCGCCAGAAGGATCAGTCCGACCCAGAGGGCGAAGAAGGTCGACAGGTCCATATCCAGGCTCCTCGTGCTTTCATCCCGTCCGGCGGTGCAGGCTTCGAGCCGGTCTCATGCTGCACAGACGCTCGTCGGCACGCGCGATTACAGCTCGGTCGCTTTCGGCATTCGCGTCGACCGCGACTCCGCCGCTCGTCGCAGGGATCGTCCATCGAATGCGGCTGATGGAGCGCGCTGATGCCAGTCTTGTTTCTCGTGGCTTATCGCCCCCCCGGAGGTTCCGGCAGGCCTGATCACCCGCCTCGATACGCCGCCCTCTCAGGCCGGATCACCCATTTTCGACATACCTCCCGCCAGCCGGTCGCTTGCCATCCGACTGCAATTGATACCGCGAAATGATCGGACCTGGCTTACACAGATCAGCCTGTGACGGACCGCGATGGCGCATGCTTAGACAAAGGGGGAATTCGCGCGCCTTCCTCTTCAGGCCAAACAAGTCGGGAGTTGAAGCCATCAGCTCGCGGACGAGCGTTCATGGCTGAACCGGGCAGGGCTGGCGCGTGCCGTCTGCCTTCCTCGGCGAACCAACCAAATGGAGGTCTGACATGCTGCTCAATCTGTCTTCGATCCGGGGGCATAGCATCGCGGCCAGCGACGGCACCCTCGGCTCGGTCAGCGACGTCCTCTTCGATGACGTTGGCTGGATGATCCGTTGGCTGGTCGTGGATACCGGGGATTGGCTCTCGGGCCGTAAGGTCCTGCTGCCGCCTTCCGCTCTCGGACATGCAGAGCCCGAGGCCAGGATCTTTCCCGTGCGCCTGACCCGGGCGGAGATCGAGGCCAGCCCGGAGCTAGACAGCCACCGTCCCGTTTCACGTCAGTTCGAGATCTCGACCTACGATTATTACGGTTGGGCCCCGTATTGGGATTCAGGGTACTTCATGGGCGGCTACGGTTTTGCGGGCGGTGCCATGTCGATGGTTACAGACACGGAGGGGCAGCGCCGCGGCGACGAGCTTGCCCGCCGCCAGCACGACCTCGACGAACCGCATCTGCGAAGCGCCGATGCAGTCGCGGGTTATTACCTCCACGCCACCGACGGAGACATCGGACACCTGTCCGACTTCGTACTCGAAGACACGGACTGGAGCATCCATTACCTGATTGTGGATACGAGCAACTGGTGGATGGGGCAAAAGGTGCTGATTTCTCCCCGCTCGGCCCGAGAGATCCGCTGGGCCGAGCGGCTGATCTACCTTGACGTCGACCGACAGAAGATCAAGGACAGCCCGCCTTTCGATCCGGCCAACCCGGTCGACCGTGCCCACGAGAAAAGCATGGCTGCGCACTATGCCAAGACCCCAACCCGAACCGGATCCCGACCGGACGGCAAAGTTGCAGAAAGTCAATCAATGTGAACGCATCCCCGACGTTGAATGGGCAGAGCCCGCGGTTCGACACCTTCCTGTTCGCGCCGGTGGGCGAAGACCGCAATGGCACGCTGGTCAGTGTCTTGTCCGCGCTGGCGCGATTTGGCGTGGACCCCTGGCATGAGGCCGAAGCGCTGACCGATCTGCCGAAGACGGATGCGGCGGATCGGCTGGATAAGATGATCCTGGCGCTCGCGGATGTGCCATCCGCAAGCGCCGACCATCACGGCATCGCGACACGGTTGATCGCGCTGCTGCCGCAGGCAGGCACCCGGGAGACCGGCGTTCGCAATATGGCCGGGCCTATGTCGCTGGAACAGCGCAATCAGGTCATAGTGTGGACTGCGGTCACGCTGATCTTCCTGATCGGGCATGCGATGATACCTCAATCCGACACTGATGCTTCGGGCGGTGACCCATCGGGCGCAGTTTCCGCGCCCTTGACGCGGCCGGGAAGCCAGACGCCCTGACCTCCACAAGCCCTGCAGCGCCACCGTCCGTGGCAGCAGAAGTCGCACTTCACGTAGCGCTTCTCAACGTGTCCTGGAGCCAATCTGTCGGAATCGTCTCGACGATGACGTCGGTTTTCAAGGTCGGAGGGATCGTGGGCAGCAGCGTCGTCCCGAGATAGATCGAGATGCAGGCATCCGCTCGGCCAGCGTTGAGGGTGCCGATCTCACTGGCGATCGGCATGCTGACTCAAAGCAATGATGTCCTTCGGCCAAGCGTGGCGGCGATGGCCTATCCATATCCGAAATATATCCCGGGAGCATTGATATAGGTCAGTGCGACGGCCGCCCGGGACGTCATTGATGCCGGAGAGCGGAAGGATGGCGTTGTGCCACTCCCCTTCGAGGCGACTGGCGAAAGGACGGCGAGACATGAGTTCCCAACCCGATCCGCAACCGGGCGACGACACGGTTCTGGAATCGCGTTTTCCGACCGCCTACACGATCCTTTTCGCGCTGATCGTGTTCGTCGCCGCGCTGACCTGGATCATTCCCGCCGGGCAGTACGAACGCATCGAGGACGCGGCCGTCGGCCGTGCCGTCGCCGTGGCGGGAACCTATGCGGAGGTCGAGTCGAACCCGCAGGGACCGGTCGACGTGCTGCTGGCGCCGATTGCGGGGTTCTACGATCCCGACAGCTACGCGGCGAATGCCATCGACGTGGCGCTGTTCGTGCTGTTCCTCGGCGGCTTCCTCGGCGTGGTGAATGCCACCGGCGCCATCGACACGGGTATCCGCGCGGCGATGACGAAGATGCGCGGGCGGGAGATCTGGATGATCCCGATCCTGATGACGCTCTTCGCGCTCGGCGGCACGACCTACGGCATGGCCGAGGAAACGCTGGCCTTCTACGCCATCCTGATCCCGGTGATGATCGCCGCCGGATACGATGCGGTGACGGGTGTGTCGGTCATCCTGATTGGGGCGGGCATCGGAGTGCTGGGCTCCACCATCAACCCCTTTGCAACGGTCATCGCATCGGATGCTGCGGGCATTCCGTTCACCGACGGTATCATGCTGCGGCTGATGCTGCTGTCGGGCGGTCTGGCGATCTGTGCCGCCTACGTGATGCGCTACGCGCACCGCGTGCAGGCCGACCCGTCGCGGTCGGTCGTGGCACGCCAGATGGCGGCGCATCGGCGGCTGTTCATTCAGGACGAGGCGTCGGGTGGCGTGGACGACGCCCTGTCCACGACGCAGAAGATCATACTGGTCCTGTTCGCGCTGACTTTCGTCGTGATGATCTGGGGCGTCGCCTCACAGGACTGGTGGATGGCGCAGATGGGCGGGCTGTTTCTCGGGGCCGCGATCGTCACCGGCCTCGTCGCGCGGCTGGGCGAGAAGCGCCTGACCGGCAGCTTCGTCGACGGCGCGCGCGACCTGCTGGGCGTGGCGCTGGTGATCGGGCTGGCGCGCGGCATCGTCGTCATCATGGAAAACGGGTTGATCGCCGACACGATCCTGCATGCCGCCGAAGGGTCGCTGGGCGGCCTGGGCGAGCTGGCGTTCATCAACGTCATGTTCTGGATCGAGGTGGGGATGAGCTTTTTCGTGCCGTCCTCCTCGGGGCTGGCGGTCCTCTCGATGCCGATCCTGGCGCCGCTGGCCGATTTCGCGGGCGTCAGCCGCGCGCTCGTCGTGACGGCGTTCCAATCGGCCAACGGGCTGGTGAACCTCGTCAATCCGACCTTCGCCGTCGTCATCGGGGGCCTCGCCATCGGGCGGGTGTCCTACGACCGCTGGCTTGTCTTCATCTGGCCGCTGATGTTGATCCTGACCGTCTTCATCTCGGTCTGCATCAGCGTCGCGGCGATCCTCTGATCCCAGAAGGAAATCCCATGTCTGATCACGAACTCGGCGTTCATTCCGAATCCGGCCTCCTGCGGCAGGTCATCGTCTGCCGCCCCGGCCTGGCCCACCGTCGCCTGACGCCCGACAACTGCGGCCCGCTGCTGTTCGACGACGTGTTCTGGGTCAAGCAGGCGCAGAAGGACCACGACGCCTTCGCCGACGCCATGCGCGGCGAGGGGGTGGAGGTGCTCGATACCAACACCCTGCTGGCCGAGGTGCTCGATATCCCGGAGGCGCGCGAATGGGTGCTCGATCACCGCATCGCCGCCATCCATGTCGGCCTCGGGATGGAGCGCGAGTTGCGCGACTGGATGGACGGGCTGCCGGGCGAGGAGCTGTCGCACTGGCTGATCGGCGGGCTGACCGTCGCGGACGTGCCGTTCAAGGCGGAGAGCATGTTCGGCGCCTATCTCGGCCATCACGGCTTCATCCTGCCGCCGCTGCCGAACTTCCTGTTCACGCGCGACAACTCGGCCTGGGTCTACGGCGGCGTGACGCTGAACCCGATGTACTGGCAGGCGCGGCGGCCCGAGACGCTGCTGACCGCCGCGATCTACCGCTTTCATCCGAAGTTCGCGGGCAAGGTCGAGGTGATCTGGGGTGACCCGCTGGAGGATCACGGGCTGGCCACGCTGGAGGGGGGCGATCAGATGCCGGTGGGCAGTGGCCTCGTGCTGGTGGGGATGGGCGAGCGGACCTCGCCGCAGGCCGTGGGGCTGCTGGCGCAGGCGCTGTTCGATCAGGGCCGGGCGGAGCGGGTGATCGCCTGCCAGATGCCGCGCTCCCGCTCGGCCATGCATCTGGACACGGTGTTCACCTTCTGCGGCGGCGACGTGGTCACCAGCTTCAAGGAGGTGGCCGACGAGATGACCTGCTACGACCTGCATCCCGGCGAAGGGAACCGCCCGCTGGACATGCGCCACGACACCCGGCCCCTGTTCAACGTCGTGGCCGATGCCATGGGGCTCAATAAACTCAACGTCGTGCCCACCGGCGGGTCCGATCCGTTCGAGCAGTCGCGCGAGCAGTGGAACGACGGCAACAACGTGCTTGCCCTGCGGCCCGGCGTGGTCATGGGCTACGACCGCAACGACGACACCAATGCCGCCCTGCGCGCGGAAGGCATCGAGGTGATCGAGATGCCGGGCGCCGAACTGGGGCGCGGGCGCGGCGGCAGCCGCTGCATGTCCTGCCCCACCATCCGCGACGCGGTCTGAAGGAGATATTCCATGGCTTTCAACCTGAAGAACCGCAACTTCCTGACGCTGCGCGATTTCTCCCCCGAGGAGATCGGATTCCTGCTCAAGCTCTCCGCCGACCTCAAGGCCGCGAAATACGCGGGCACCGAAGTGCCGACGCTCAGGGGCCGCGAAATCGCGCTGATCTTCGAGAAGGACAGCACCCGGACCCGCGTGGGCTTCGAGGTGGCCGCCCACGATCAGGGGGCGACCGTCACCTATCTCGGGCCATCGGGCACCCATATCGGCCACAAGGAGACGGTGAAGGACACCGCCCGCGTGCTTGGCCGCGTCTATGACGCCATCGAATATCGCGGCTTCGGGCAGGAGATCGTCGAGACGCTGGCCGAATGGTCCGGCGTGCCGGTTTATAATGGCCTGACGGACGAGTTTCACCCGACGCAGATCCTCGCGGATTTCCTGACGATGCAGGAACATGCCGAGAAACCTCTGCGCGAGGTCGCCTACTGCTTCATGGGCGATGCGGGCAACAACATGGGCGACAGCCTGCTGATCGGCGGGGCCAAGATGGGCATGGACGTGCGGCTCTGCGCGCCCAAGGCGCTCTGGCCGGTGCAGGCGATCCGGGATGAGGCGGAGAAGGTCTCCAGGCAGACCGGCGCGCGGATCACCCTGACCGAAGACGTGGACGATGGCGTGAAGGGCGTCGATTTCGTCTACACCGACGTCTGGGTCTCGATGGGCGAAAGCAAGGAAAAGTGGGGCGAGCGGATCGACCTGCTCCGTCCCTATCAGGTCAATGCCGAGGTCATGAAGAAGACCGGCAACGACCGCGCGAAATTCATGCATTGCCTGCCCGCCTTCCACAACACGGAGACGGCGGTCGGCCGCGAGATCGAGGAGAAGTTCGGCCTCTCCTGCATGGAGGTGACGGAGGAGGTGTTCGAGAGCCCCGCCTCCATCGTCTTCGATCAGGCCGAGAACCGGATGCATACGATCAAGGCGGTCCTCGTCGCCACGCTGGGAGGTTGAGATGCTGGTCGTCGCAGCCCTCGGCGGCAACGCCCTGCTGAAGCGGGGCCAGCCCCTGACCGCCGGGAACCAGCGCGCGAATGCCCGCATGGCAGCGAAGTCGCTGGCCGAAATCGTGCGCGCGGGTCACGATCTGGTCATCACGCATGGCAACGGGCCGCAGGTCGGCCTGCTGGCCTTGCAGGGCGCTGCCTACAAACCCGACGAAGCCTTTCCGCTGGACGTGCTGGGCGCCGAGACCAGCGGCATGATCGGCTATATGATCGAGCAGGAGATGGAGAACGCCCTGGGCGAGGACCGCGCCGTCGCCACCCTTCTGACGCAGATCGTGGTCGATGCGGACGATCCGGCCTTCGGCAAGCCCACCAAGTTCATCGGCCCCGTCTATACCCGCGAGGAGGCCGAGACGCGCGCCGCCGCCGCCGGCTGGTCCATCGCGCAGGATGGCGACCACTGGCGCCGCGTCGTCCCCTCGCCCCTTCCGCAGGAGATCCCGGACCTGCGGGTGATCCGCCTGCTGCTGGAGCGCGACGTGATCGTGATCTGTACCGGCGGCGGGGGCATCCCCGTCGTGCGCCGAGACGACGGCAGCTACACCGGGATCGAGGCGGTGATCGACAAGGATGCCGCCAGCGCCCTTCTGGCCAGGGATCTGGGCGCTGATGCTCTGTTGCTGCTGACGGATGTTGCTGCGGTGATGCGCGATTTCGGCACGCCTCGGCAGGCCGCCATCGGCGCGATCACCCCGGCGGAGGCGCTGACGCTGGATCTGCCCGACGGCTCGATGGGCCCCAAGGTCGCCGCCGCCGCGCAATTCGCCGAAGGCGGGGGTCTGGGCGGCATCGGCCGTCTGAATCAGGCGGCCGAGATACTCGACGGGCGCGCCGGTACGCGGATCGCCCTGACGAAGCCCGACGCTGAAGGGGATGCGACATGACCCCGGCGGCCGATCCGGTCGAGTATCCAAGGCGCGACTGGTGGCTGTTCGGCGTGTCGCGGATCGCCGTCGCCATCCGGGTCCGCGAGCAGATCGAGGGCGAATGGCTGCTGATCCTGGGCGGCGCGCTGGATGCGGCGGCGGCGGATCTCGGCGGCGGTGACGTCCTGACGGTCGCGGCGGACGCGTCCTCGTTCGAGGATACCGCGCGCTACGTCAAGGCCGCGCTCAATCGGTTCGGCCGCATCGACGTGTTCTTCAACAATGCCGGCATAGAAGGGCGTGTCGCGCCGCTGGTCGATCAGAGGATCGAGGATTTCGACCGTGTCATGGCCGTCAACGTGCGCGGCGCCTTCCTCGGTTTGCAGCATGTCCTGCCCGGCATGATCGAGCGCCGGTCCGGCAGCGTCATCAACATGTCCTCCATCGCGGGGCTTCAGGGCAGCCCGAACGTGGCACCCTATATCGCCTCCAAGCATGCCATCGTCGGCCTGACCCGCGCTGCCGCGATCGAGGCCGCGCCCGCGAACGTGCGCGTGAACTCCGTCCATCCCTCGCCGGTCAACACCCGGATGATGCGGGCGCTGGAGGAGGGGTTCAGTCCCGGCAAGGCGGCCGACGTGCAGAAGCAGCTCCAGGCGTCGATCCCGCTCGCGCACTACGGCGAATCCCTCGACGTGGCCAATCTGGTGCTGTCCCTGGCCTCGGACGAGGCGGCGTTCATCACCGGCGGGCAGTTCCCGGTCGATGGCGGGCTGGCGGCGGGCTGACCCATGGGGGACACGCCCGATACCCTGGCCCCGGATGGCCGCGTCGTCGCCGTGCGCGGGGGCATCGTGGACGCCGCCTTTGCGGGCGCGGGGCCACGGATCGACGACCTGCTGCACGCGGGCGACGTGGCCTTGCAGGTGATGACCTTCGTGGAGGGCGGGGCGGCGCGCTGCATCGCGCTGTCGCCGGTTCAGGGCCTGGGACTGGGCACGCCCGTGCGCGCCACCGGCGGCCCGGTGACGGTGCCCGTGGGCGAGGCGGTGCTGGGCCGGATGCTCAACGTCTTCGGCGCCCCCATCGACGGGCGGCCGCCGCCCGTGACGGACGAACGGCGGTCCATCCACGCGGCCCCCCCACGCCTGTCGGACCGGGTGCTGCGCGCCGAGGTGTTGGAGACGGGGATCAAG
Organism: Rhodobacterales bacterium; assembly: GCA_038320125.1. Taxonomy (GTDB): domain Bacteria; phylum Pseudomonadota; class Alphaproteobacteria; order Rhodobacterales; family Rhodobacteraceae; genus Jannaschia. The sequence goes on from JBBQDX010000028.1 coordinate 13,793, forward strand.
GCCATCGACCTGCTGTCCCCTGTCGAGCGCGGCGGCAAGACCGGCCTGTTCGGCGGCGCAGGCGTCGGCAAGACCGTCCTGCTGAGCGAGCTGATCCACAACACCGTCGAGCATCATCACGGCGTCAGCCTGTTCTGCGGTATCGGGGAGCGGTCGCGCGAGGCCGAGGAGCTGTGGCGCGAGATGGGTGAGGCGGGCGTGCGCGACCGGATGGTGATGCTGTTCGGGCAGATGAACGAGTCCCCCGGCGTGCGGTTCCTCGTGGGCAAGTCCGCACTGACCATGGCCGAATGGTTCCGCGACGACCGGGGGCAGGACGTGCTGCTGCTGATCGACAACATCTTCCGCTATGTGCAGGCCGGGTCCGAGGTGTCTGGCCTGATGGGGCGGATGCCGAGCCGTGTCGGCTATCAGCCGACGCTGGCCACGGAGCTCGCCACGCTGGAGGAGCGCATCGCCTCCACCCGCAAGGGCGCGATCACCTCGATCCAGGCGGTCTACGTGCCCGCCGACGATTTCACCGATCCGGCGGCGGCGCATATCTTCTCGCACCTGTCGGCGTCGGTGGTGCTGTCGCGCAAGCGGGCATCCGAGGGGCTCTATCCTGCGGTCGATCCGCTGGCCTCCACCTCCGTGATGTTGACGCCCAATGTCGTGGGGCAGCGGCATTACGATATCGCCCGCGCGGTGCGCCGCACGCTGGCCGAATACGAGGACCTGCGCGACATCATCGCCATGCTGGGCATCGAGGAGTTGTCGGCCCATGACCGCGCCGTCGTCGCCCGCGCCCGGCGGCTGGAACGCTTCCTGACGCAGCCCTTCGCTACCGTCACCGCCTCGACCGGCGCGGGCGGGCGGCTGGTCCCCGTCGAAGACACGCTGGCCGGCTGCGAGGCGATCCTGGCGCAGCAGCAGTTCGACCGGCCGGAAAGCGATTACTACATGATCGGCGCGCTGTCCGATCTGGAGGATGCGGCATGAGCATGGCGCCGCAGATGCAGGTCAAGCTGTGGCTGCCCGGCGGGTTGCTGTTCGACGGGTCCGCCGCTGCGCTGAACGCGGTCGGCCCGGACGGGGCGTTCGGCATCCTGCCCAATCACGTCGATGTCGTCACCGCGCTGGTGCCGTCCGTCCTGCTGATCCGGCAGCCGGACGGGGTGGAGCGGGTGTTCGGCATCGACGAGGGCCTGCTGGTCAAGAAGGGCCACGGGACCGAGATCGCGGTGCGGCGTGCCGTCGAAAGCCCGGATCTGGCGACACTCAAGCAAAGGCTCGGCGATTTCTACGAGACGGTCGAAGACGAGGAGCGCGTCGCCCGCTCCGCCCTGTCGCGGCTGGAGGCGGACATGGTCCGCCGCTTCGCGGGCCTGCGCAGCGGGGCGGGGGCATGACCGGTGACAGCCGCAAGGACGATACCCGCAAGGACGCGGACCGCATAGGCCGCGATGCCGCGCGCAAGGCCGCCGCGCGCGACAATCCCGGCCCCAGCCCGCTGCGCGGCATCGGGGTGTTCGGAATGGTCGGCTGGTCCGTCGCCGTCCCCACCGTGGGCGGCGCGTTCCTGGGCCTTTGGCTGGACCGTGCCGTGCCGCAGGATTTCTCCTGGACAATCGCGCTGATCCTGGGGGGCGTGGCGATCGGGGTGCTGATCGCCTGGAACTGGATCGAGAAGGAGAAGGGCGAATGATCGCGACACTCGACTGGACGACGTTCGCCCTCGGGCTGCTGACCGGATCGGCGGCGGCGGGGCTGTTCTTTGCCGGGCTGGCCCTGGGCATGCGGCTGGCCCTGGGCCACGCGCACCCCGTGGCGATCCTGCTGCCGAGTGCGGGGCTGCGCATCGCGCTTCTGCTTCTGGCGGGCTGGTGGATCGCGGGGCAGGGGGCGGCGGCGGCCATCGGCTTCGCGCTCGCCTTCCTGATCTGCCGGACGATCCTGCTGGCCGTCATGCGGCCGTTGCCGGGGACCGCACCATGGAACTGACGCCCGACGACATCACCGTGTTCACCGTCGCGGGCATCGCGGTGAACGCGACGATCGTGTTCACCTGGGCGGTGATGGCGATCCTGACGCTGACCTCGGCGCTCATCACGCGGAACCTGCGCGCCGACGTGCCCCCCGACCGCTGGCGCACGGTGCTGGAGGCGACGGTCCTGACCATCCAGAGCCAGATCGACGAGATCAGCACCAGGCCCGACCGCCGCCTGCTGTACTTCGCGGGCACTATCTTCCTGTTCATCCTCGTCTCCAACGTCCTGGCCATCGTACCCGGCTGGCGCGCACCGACGGCGTCGCTGTCGACCACGGTGGGCCTCGCGCTGGCCGTGCTGGTGGCGGTGCCGATCTTCGGGATCGGGGCGCGGGGCGCGGGCGGCTACCTGCACAGCTTCATCGAACCGAACGTGATCATGCTGCCGTTCAACATCATCGGGGAGTTCTCGCGCGGGATATCCCTGGCCATCCGCCTCTACGGCAACGTGATGAGCGGGGCGGTCATCGCTGCCATCCTGCTGGGCATCGCGCCATTCTTCTTTCCGGTGGTGATGGACATGCTGGGTCTGCTGACCGGGGTCATCCAGGCCTACATCTTCGCGATCCTCGCCACCGTCTACATCTCGTCGGCCACGACCCTGCCCGACGTCGAAACCGACATTGCAAAGGAGCAGACATGACCGAACTTGCCATCATCGCCGCCATCTCGATCTTCACCGCCGGGCTTACCGTATCGTTCGGCGCGCTCGGGCCCGCCCTGGGCGAGGGGCGGGCGGCGGCCGCAGCACTCCGGGCGATAGCACAACAGCCCGATGCCGCCTCGACCCTGTCGCGCACGCTGTTCGTCAGCCTCGCCATGATCGAATCCACGGCCATCTACTGCTTCGTCGTCGCGATGATCCTGCTGTTCGCCAACCCGTTCTGGAACGCGGCGCTGGAGGCGGTGGCGCAGGGCGTGGTGGACTGATCCATGTCCATCGACTGGATCACGGTCGCCGCCCAGATCGTCAACTTCCTTGTGCTGGTCTGGCTGCTGAAGCGTTTTCTCTACCGCCCGATCCTCGACGGGATCGACGCGCGCGAGGCAGCGATCACCGCGCGCATGGCGCAAGCCGCGACCATCCGCGAGACGGCCGAGGCCGCCGAAGCGCATCACAAAGCCGAAGTCGCGCGCCTGAAAGCAGGCCGCGACGGCGTCCTGGAGGAAGCCCGGGAGGCCGCCCATGCCGAACGCGATGCCCTGCTGGCCGAGGCTCGCACCCGGCTGGACGCCGAAAGCGCAACCCGCGCGGCGGAGCGGGAGGGGGAGGCCCGCCGCTACACCGAAGGGCTGCACCGCACGGGCGCCGCGGCGCTGGTATCGCTGACGCGCAAGGCGCTGGACGATCTGTCGGACGAGACCCTGGAAGAGCGTATCGTCGACCGCGCCATCGCCCGTCTGCCCGGTATGGCGATCGAGCTGCGCGACGCGGCGGGCGATGCGGCGCAGGCTGTGGTGACGACCCGCGCGCCGCTGCCGGACGATCTGCGCGACCGGATCGACGCGCGTCTGACCGAGGCAATGCCGGATGCGACCGTGCGCTATGCCACCGACCCCGCGCAATCGCCCGGCCTGTCGCTGCGCCTGGGCGGGGCGCAGCTGGGCTGGACCGTGGACGACTATATCGACGGTCTCGACCGTATCCTCGACGGCCTGGCACCGCGAAAGGACCGATCCGATGCCGCATGAGGCGACAGGCGATACGGGCGCGCTGGTGCAGGCCCTGCTGGACGCGCCGGCCCCGCAGCCGCGGCTGAGCGAGATCGGCCGCGTGGCCGAGATCGGCGACGGGATCGCCATCGTCACCGGCCTGGCGCGCGCGCTGGTGGACGAGGTTCTCGATTTCGGGGACGGCCTGTCGGGCATCGTCTTCGACCTCGAACCGGACCGTCTCGGCGTCGTCATGCTGGGCCCGACGGGATCCGTCGTGCCCGGAAGCGATGTGCGCCGGACCGGACAGGTCATCAGCGTGCCTGCGGGGACCGCCCTGCTGGGTCGGGTCGTCGATGCCCTCGGGCGACCCCGCGACGGCGGGCATGCGATCCGCGAGGCCGACCTGCACCCCATCGAGGCGGCGGCGCCGGGTATCCTGAACCGCGCGCCGGTCATGCGCCCGCTGGCGACCGGGCTCAAGGCGGTGGACGCCGCCGTCCCGGTCGGCATGGGTCAGCGGGAACTGATCGTGGGCGACCGGCAGACCGGCAAGACCTCCATCGCCATCGACGCGATCCTGAACCAGCGGGACACCGGCGTCCTGTGCGTCTATTGCGCCGTCGGTCAGCGTGGCGATGCCGTGGCGAAGGTAATCGGCGCGCTGCGCGACGGCGGCGCGATGGATCACACCATCGTCCTGTCGGCGGGCGACGAGGAGGCCCCGGGCCTGTCCTGGATCGCGCCCTATGCCGCGATGACGATGGCCGAGGCGCTGGCGGCGGGCGGGCGCGATGTCCTGATCGTGTTCGACGACCTGACGCATCACGCCCATTCCTACCGCGAACTGTCGCTGTTGCTGCGCCGCCCTCCGGGGAGGGAGGCGTTTCCGGGCGACATCTTCTTCGTCCACGCCCGCCTGCTGGAGCGTGCGGGGCAGTTCGGGCCGGGGGCCGGCGGCGGCTCGATCACGGCGCTGCCGGTGGTGGAGACGCAGGCGGAGAATCTGTCGGCCTACATTTCCACCAACCTCATCTCGATCACCGACGGGCAGATCTACCTGTCTCCGCGCCTGGTGCGGCGCAACCAGTTTCCGGCCGTCGATCTGGGTGTTTCGGTCAGCCGCGTGGGCGGCAAGGCGCAGGCGCCCGCGTTCCGCGACGTGGCCGGCAATCTGCGCGTGACCCTGTCGCAGTTCGAGGAGCTGGAGGAGTTCGCGCGCTTCGGCACCCGGTTGGACGAGACGACGCGCCAGCGTCTCGCCCGTGGCGCGGCCCTGCGTGCCGTCCTGCGCCAGCCAGAGCGCGACCCGATGCCCGCCGACGAACAGCTGACGGTCCTGATCGCGGCGATGGAGGGGGTGTTCGACGGGCTGGACGAGGCTGCGGTCGCGGCGGGAATGGTAAACGTCCGCCGCGCCGTGAGGGCAGGGGACGGCGCCACCGGCGCGATGATCGTCGCGGACCAGCGCCCGAACGACGCGGACCGCGCCCGGATCTCCGACCTCGCCCGCACGGCCATCGCGGAGGACGCCCATGGCACAGACGCTTGAACGGCTGACCCGCCGCACCGACACGATGCAGGGCATCCGCGGAATCGTGCATACGATGAAGACGATGTCGGCCATCAACGCCGCCCCCTACGAGCAGGCCGCGCGCGCCATCGACTCCTGGCGCGGCACGGTGCTGGACGGGCTGCATGCGTTCCTGCGGGCGAACGGCCCGCTGGCGGGGGCCGCCACGACCGATCCCGCCCGCACGATCCTCGTGGTGATCGGGTCCGATCACGGGCTTTGCGGAAACTACAACGAACTCGTGGCGGAGAAGGCGGTGCGTCACGCGATGGCGGACGGCTCCACCCGCATCCTGTGCGTGGGTGCGCAGATGGCCGACGCGCTGGACGGTGCGGGTCTCGCACCCGAGGCGGTCGTCCTGCCGCCGGCCAACGTCGATGGCCTCGGCCGGCTGGCGGGCGATCTGGTCACGCGGCTCGACGGGATGGGCGGCGGGGACGTCGCGGTCACGCTCGTCTATACGCAGCGCGGCGACCACGGCAGGCAGGCGCCCGTCGTCCTGTCCCTGCTGCCGGTGGACGCGGATCTGCTGGACGCGCTCGCGCGGCGGCCCTGGGCGTCGCGCAGTCTGCCGCAGGTCACGGCGCACGCGCCGGATCTCTTCGCGGCGCTGATCCGCAACCTGCTGTTCGCCACCGTGCACCGCGCCGCGGCCGAGGCCCTCGTGACCGAGAACGCCGCGCGCCTCGCCCGGATGCAACAGGCCGAGCGGTCGGTGGACGAACGGCTGGAGGATCTACGCGCAGAAACCCGCATGGTGCGGCAGGCCGAGATCACGACCGAACTTCTGGACGTGATCGTCGGGTTCGAAGCCCTGAAGGCGCGGCGACGCGGGAAGCTCGCCGCGCCCCCTGCCACGAACTGACGGTTCAACGGGGTTGCTGATAAGCGGGGTCATGCAGCTTCGGGTGTCGTTCGCGGGGCCGAACACTTCGGTTTACCCGGCGGCGCTGATTACAGCGTTTTGCGTTACTCCCAAATCGCATGATCGCCGTTCGCGTTCGAGCCGAAGGCGAGAGGCAGCGAAAGGCGATGCAGATCAAACGCGAAACGCTTTAAGAACCGGAATATCGGTATGCTACCCGACATCTACGGAGACACGGCCGCGAGATTGGCAAGCTGGGCCATGACGTGCGGCTGATCCCGCCAGCTTACATCGACCCCTTCGTCAAGCGACAGAAGAACGACATGGCGGATGCCGAAGCAATCAGCGAAGCGGCATTGCGGTCGACGATGAGCTTCGTTCCGGTGAAGGGCGAAGATGTGCAGGCTGTGGCGATGGTCTTCCGGGTCAGGGACTTGCTGATCCGGCAGCGCACTCAGGTGCTCAATGCGTCGTGCTGAAAGCACGCTTTCGGCGTAACGAGGGCGCCTGACCGAATTTGGGGAGGTAATTCCGCAGGCGGCGGCGAACGCCGCACGCCTGGGTCACGTCCGTCAAGGTGGTGAAATCAGGGAGATGACCTAGCTCGCGCCGCGTGAAGGCCGCCCTGGTCATCCGCCGGTCTTTTCCGAGGTCGCGACCCAGTTCTGCCTGTCGATCAAAGCATTGTTCAAGCTGTGGCAGACGGCGGGTATGGTGGCCAGCCTGCTGCGGATGGAGGTGCTGGATTGGCCAGCGCCCGACTATCCGATCCTGTGCCGCAGGCAGAAGACCCTGGCCTTCCAGATTCCCGCTACCGCAGCAGCGGACCTTCCTGATCCAGATAGGCACGGTCGAAATCGGCCAGCTCGGCTAGCCGGTCGAGGTCGTGGATCGTCACCTGGCCCTGTCGGAAGGTCAGCAGGTCTTTCTCGCGCAGGTCGCGCAGCACGCGATTGACGTGGACGGCGCAGAGCCCGAGCGCGTCGCCAAGCTGGTACTGCGTGAGCGGGCAGGCGAAACCTTCGCGCGTGCCGCGTCCCACCAGGATCAGCCGCGCGCTGAGCTCGAGCAGGAAATGCGCCGTTCGCTCCAACGCATCCCGCCGACCGATGCCGACCAGATGCTCGACCACCATCGCCTCGTCCCGCGACGCCGCCCAGAGCACCGCAGTGGCCAGACGCGGGTTCGCCGAAAAGGCCTGCAGCAGATCGCTTCCCAGCACCTCCGAGGCCTCGACCACCGTCACCGGCTCGATGTTGTGGTCGGCGGTTCGGAACAGGACGGAGCGCAGCCCCAGGAAATCGCCCGGTATCTGAAAATCGACGATCTGCCGCGAGCCGTCGCGCAGCAGCTTGTACGAACAGGCCCAGCCGTCCGCGAGGATATAGGCCGCGGCGTCGGTCTGCCCCTGATGCACGAGATCGCGGCCCGCGACGAAGGTGCGACGCCGCCGGTGCAGCCCGTCGAGGACCAGCAGCTCGGCACCCGTCAGAGCGACGAAATTGCCGAGCTTGCGGGCAAGGGGACTATGCGCGCTGTACATCGAAGACCCTCTCGCCGTGCTTCGACCGGATCGCCCACTGTCAATACGGAATATAGGAGAACGGGTTAGGGCGATCCTGCCTTGGATCAGTCCATTCTATCCTCAACCTGCGATCATGGCGAGTGTCCCGCACAGCGGGCCCGCCTGTCTGCAACCCCCGGACCGCAACCCCCGATCGCAACAAGGAAAGTCTATGAACTTGTCGACCCGGAACCCACCGACATCCACGCCCGAGAAGCCGCCGCCGCGCTCCGACGTGACGGCGGCCGCCGCCCTCTCGATCTGCGAGTCACTTCTGCTGTCGCTCAACGATCGCAACATCCTGCCGGAACATGAGATCATCGGCATCCTCCGCGACGCCGCGGCGGCGCATTCCAACGATCCGGGCGAAGACGGGCAGGCGGTGCTGCACGAAGGCGTGGCCGACCTGATCAACCGGATCATCGACGGCGGCAATTCGGTAAGGCGGCCATGAGGGTCGCCCGAGAACGGCGAGCGGGTCTTCCTCTATGTCCGGTCCGACGGGCACCGTTCCCTCCCGGCATGTTTCGCGAAGCCTTTCCATATTCAGTCGGGCGATAACCGGATCTTGGAAGCAGCTATAGGGCACATGACCGCGCTGCCAGATCCCGAGCCAGCGCCGCCGCGATCCGGGCACGCACCGCGGGTGCCTCGGCCCGGATCGCATCGAGCAGGGCCTGCCGGTCGCGGCGGGCCTCGTGCAACCGGTCGATAACCGAGATCGTCACCGCCAGCGCCTCGGGCTGCATGTCCTAGACCTCGGCGAGGTCGCAGAGCAGGTCCAGCCGGGCAAGGTCGTCCGGACCGAAGACCGGACCCGCGTCGCTCCTCGCCGGGACCACCGCCTCGGCTTCGATGAAGGCCGTCAGGCGGGTGCGGGTCAGGCGGACGACCCGTGTCAGCGTCTCCTCCTGCGTGAAGCGTCCGTTCATCGCGGCACCCCTTTCAGCATGGCCTCTCGTGGATCGTCGCGGCCCGGTTTTCGCCACGTCTCCATGAACGCGGTCAATGCCGAATCGTCGCCCTTCGGCACAACGATGCACAGCTCGACGAGCTGATCGCCCGGTGCGTCACGACCGCGCACGCCGCGCCCGCGCAGGCGCATGACCTTGCCGCCGCTCGACCCTTTCGGGATCGTCAGGGCGACGTCGCCGCCGATCGTCGGCACCTGGACCTTTGCACCGAGAACCGCCTCGTCCATCGTGATCGGCAGGGTGATGAGGATATCGTCCCCGTCGCGACGGAACACGGGATGCGGTCGCACCGTCACCGTCACCTGTGCGTCGCCGGGCGGACCGCCGCCGTGGCCGATCCCGCCCTTGCCGCGCAATCGCAATGTCTGGCCGTCGCGCAGGCCGGTCGGGATCGCGACATCCATCGGTCCGCCGCCGGGAAGGGTGATCCGGGACGTGCCGCCACGGGCCGCGTCGAGGAACGGCACCTCCAGCGTGAAGCCCAGATCGCGACCGGGCGCCGCGAAGCCCTGCGCTCCGCCGCCCGCGCGCTGGCGGAACATTTCGGAGAAGATGTCGTTCGGGTCCATGCCCCCGAAACCGCCCGTGCCCTGACGGGGGCCGTCCGTGTCAGCGAAGTCCCGGTAGTAGCGCCGCTGCGGCTTCTCCTGACCCGTGGCGTCGATCTCGCCTGCGTCGAACCGGGCTCGCTGTTCCGGATCCTTCAGCCCGCCTTATTCATCCAAAAGGGCGGGAATGGTTGCGTGCGCCTGAAAGCGTTGTAGATTCAAGCTGTTGAACACATACCGACGACAGCATCGGACGCACGCATGGGTGAAACGCTACAACCGCTCACGTTCGGGTTCAACCGATCGCTTCGGGTCGAAAGCAGGACTGACCGGCTGACTGGAGATCCGGGTGCGGTGCTGCTGCGGGAGATCCTCGA
>JBBQDX010000029.1:0-23030 GCA_038320125.1 Rhodobacterales bacterium
GATTTCGTCGGGGCCTGTAACTACGCTCGGAGGCTCAAGAGCCTACGCGGGCTCACGCCTTGCGAATTCATCGGCAAATGCTGGACCGAAGAGCCACAACGGTTCAGAATCGACCCAACCCACCACACTCCGGGACCGAACACCTAGGGCCCCGGCGCGGCAATCCTGGGGATGTTCCACGATGTGCCCGCTTGTGCGCAGATGGCGACCGGGAGATGAATGTAAGGGTATGAGCCGCCATGAACGGACGGTCGATCGCCGTCGTGGGGCCATCGGGTGCGGGCAAGGATGGCCTGATCTCCGGATTGACGGCGGCCGATCCGCGACGGGTGCCGGTATATCGGGCGATCATCCGGCCGGCGGATGCGACCGAGCGGTTCCGATCCATGGACGGTGCGAAGTTCGCGCGGATTGCCGGAGTGGACGACTTCGCGTTGCGCAGGCAGGCGAATGGCTTGAGCTGCGGCATTCCCGGAGAAGTGCGGGCGGCCGTCGCGGCGGGCGGGATGCGGCCGGCCGACCTGTCACGCAGGGTGCTGGCGCGGGCGGCGTCGCTGGTCCCATCCCGGCTAATCCGGTCGGTGACCGCACCGCCCGTCGTCCTGGCGCGGAGCCCTGCGGATCGGGGGCAGGAGACGGAGGCGAACATCGCAGCACGGCTGCTGCGCCCGCAACAACTGCCGGCTCAGGGCATCTCCGTGATCGGGGCCGACAACGGCGGGTCTCTGGATCAGGTCGTCAGCGCCGCGCGCGTCGCGCTGTCGGAGGCGGTGCCTTGAAGCGGAAAGTCCGCTATCAAATGGAAACGACCGAGGCTGTCCTCGCCCGCGAGCGACAGGCAATCCAGCGTCGCGGGCCGCGCCAGGGCGGGGGCGAGCCGCGCCGCGACTTCGGCCTCGGTCCGTCTGGACGGCGTGCTGCCGCTAAGCGTGAGGTGCATCCGGAACTCGCCCATGACGTAAGGGTATCCCCAGCGGTCCAGCAGCGCCTCCTGCGCGGGCGTCAGCCCGGTGGCGCGGCGGCGCGCCAGTTCGGCTGCCTTGGCGGGGGCGCGGAAGGCGTCGAGCGCCTCGACCGTCCGGGCGGCGAGAGCCATTGGCTGCGCCTCGGGGACGAGGGCGAGGAAAGACCCCAGCCGTTGCGCCCGCAGATGCCCCAGCGACACGGACGGAAGGTCCGCCGCAAGATCGCGCAGCGCGGCGCGCAACGCCTCTTCGGTGCGTCCGGGCGTCAGCCGGAAAGGCGGCTTGAGCGTCGCGTGGAAGCCGTAGCGCCGCGGCGACCCGGTGTCCGCCACCGCACCGTCATGCGCCTGGCCCGTGCGCGCGTTCCAGCCGAGCCATTCGGACCCGAGCTTGCCGAGGCATCCGTCGGGCAGCCAATAGACTGCGTATCTCTGCCACCCCATCCCGCCGCATTCCTCCGGAGCCGACCGCAATGACCGACGTCCTCTTTACGAATGCCCGCATCGTCGGCGAGACGGAAATGATCTCCGGCACGCTCGCACTGCGCGACGGAGCTATCCATGACATCTGCTCGGGGTCAACGGGCGCGGGGTCGACGGGGGCAGGAGCGGCGGGCACGGGTGCGGCGGAGGTGGTCGACTGCGGCGGCGACCTGCTGATCCCCGGTCTGGTGGAGCTGCATACCGACAACATCGAGCAGCATCTGGAGCCACGGCCCAAGGCGCTCTGGCCGCTGCGCCCCGCCATCGCGGCGCATGACGCGGAGCTTGCGGGCTGCGGTATAACGACGGTGTTCGATGCGCTCAGGGTCGGCTCCCTGCAGTCCTCCACGGGCCTCGGATACAGCGAATACGCGCGCGACATGGCGACGGTGATTGCGGACATGCGGCAGGCCGGCCTGTTGCGGATCAGTCATCACCTGCACCTGCGCGCCGAGATCTGCTCGCAGAACCTGATCGGCGAGCTGGACAGTTTCGGCCCCGAGGATCGGGTGGGCATTGTCAGCCTGATGGACCACACGCCCGGCCAGCGGCAGTTCGCCGACCCGGCCAAGCTGCGCGACTACCTTGCGGGCAAGTATGGCTTGGGCGAGGCGGAGTTCGAGATCTACAGCGCGGAGTTGCAGGAAGTGCACCGCAACGTCGGGGCGAAGCACGAGGCTGCCGCCGTCGCGGCGGCAAGGCGATACGGCGCGACCCTCGCCAGCCATGACGACACCACCGCCGGGCAGGTCGCGGCCAGCGCCGCCCATGGCGTGCGGATTGCCGAGTTCCCCACCACGCAGGAAGCGGCGGCGGCCTGCCGGGCAGAGGGCATCGCGGTGATGATGGGCGCGCCGAACCTGGTGCGCGGCGGTTCGCACAGCGGCAACGTTCCGGCCGCGACGCTGGCGGAGGCCGATCTGCTCGACATCCTGTCGTCGGACTACGTGCCCGCCTCGCTCCTGCTCGGAGCCGTGATGCTCGGCCGGATGTGGGGCGACATGGCGCGGGGCATCGCCACGGTCACCGCGGCCCCGGCCCGCGCCACCGGGCTCTACGACCGGGGCATGCTGGCCCCGGGGCGGCGGGGCGATCTGGTCCGCCTGCGGGAGGTGGAGGACATCGTCGTGACGGCCGGCACCTGGGTGCAGGGGGTCCGCGTGGCCTAGGGGTGCCATCGGGCGACTTGCGGCCTGTCGCGTGCCTTGGCGCTGCGGCCCGCCCAGCTCCCTTCGAACCGATCGTTCCGCGGGAAGGTGCTCCGGGTCCTGCGGCATCGGTCGAAGGAAGCCAGGCGTCCCCGCGGCGGCCCGGTCGCCCGGCGCGGGGCCTCAGAGATCGCGCGCCAGTTCCTCGGCCAGTTGCTGCCAGGCGGCCTCGTGGGCGGCGATGATGGCGGGGTAACTGGCCAGATCGGCGACCGGGGTGACGATGGCGAAGCTTCCGACACTGTCCTGCCCGGCTTCGGACCTCACGGCGTAGGTGCCGGTGAGCGACAGGGTCGAATCGATGCGGACGATCATGTCTTCGACGAAGACCGAGATCTCGGCATCGGGAAAGCCCGACAGCGGCCAGGGTTCGGTGGCGACGCGGGCATCGGTGATGGTGTTGAGGTGCCGCGTCAGCGCGCCCTGCATCGCCCGGTCGGGAAGATCAGCCCAGAGCCGGTCGGTATCGGTGGTCAGACTGCCGTCGGCCTGCTGGATCGGGATCTCCTGGTTCAGGGCGTATTCCGGGATCGAGACCTGATTCACCTGGACGGACGTGGCCGCGACGTTGACGCGAACTTCGCTGACGGAGGAGGGCGGCGCGAAATACTGGGTCTGGCCGCAGGCGGCGAGCAGGACGACGAGCGGCCAGAGGCGGATCGGCACGGGGGGGGCGAAGGGCAGGCTCATGTCGGTCAGCGTCCTAGCAGGAGGGAATTGGGATTGCGCTCGATCGTGCGCGAGAGGGAGGAGACGTCCTCGGCCGCACGGGTCGCGGCGCGCAGGGCCTGGTAGAGTTCGGTGTTGACCCGGCTGCCGTCGCCGTAGGTGCCGAGCAACGCACCCGCATCGGTGGCGAGGGTCTGCAACCGGGCGACGAGCGCCGGCAGGTCTGTCGCCGCCACGCGGATTCCGTCGGCGGCAGAGGAGGCCGAGCGCAGAGTCGAGTTCAAGTTCTCCAGCGTGCCGCCGGTGCGGATCGCCTCGATGGTCAGTCGCAGTTCCTCCAGCGTGGCGACGAGGGCCACCGGAATGTCGTCGGCATCGTCCGAGGACAGGAAGGCATCGGCGGTCCGCATCAGCGCGGAGGTCGAGTTGACCAGCTCGTCCAGCGCCAGGGCGTTGGCCTTCTGCGACAGCGCGTTGAGGTTCGCGCCCAGCGTCTCGGCCTGGGCCAGCACGCGCTCCGTGGAGGCGGAGAGTTCGGGCAGGTTCGCGGTCCCCTCCGACAGGGAGATCGCGGCCGCCGCCGCGGCGTCCAGCGCCTCGGTCAGGCGGGTGCCGGCCTCCTCCGCGGCGAGCTGCGCGGTGATGGCGCGGACGTCCGCCGTGGCGGCCGCGAGGTTCGTCAGGAGGGTCTGCACCTGCGGTCCCGCGACGAGGGTGCGGCTGTCCTCCAGAAGGCCCCGCGCGGCCCCCGGAATGGCCTGGGTGTCGGCGGAGGCGAGCAGCGCGTCGGCGGCGCCGACGACCCCGTCGATCTGGACGCGCAGGCTCTGCAGGTCGTCGGTGCCGGCGGCGACGTTGGTGGCGGTCGCGTCGATGGAGGTGAGGACGCGTTCGATGGTTCCCGCCAGCGAGGTGCCGTCGAAGGGTTCGACGAGCCTGCGCAGGTCGGCGACCGCGGCGGCGGTATCGGCCAGGATCGTCGCGAGCTCCGGCGCCGCGATCAGGTCGCGCGCACCCTGCAGCGTCTGGCGGGCGAGGCCGGGGATGGCTTGCGTGTCGGCGGAGGAGACGACGGCGCCGACGCCGTCGAGCACCACCTGCGCCGAGCCGGCGAGCGCGTCGAGATCTTCGGTGCCGGCGGCGATGTTGCGGGCCGCCAGCGTCGCGGCGTCCAGCGCCTCGGCGACGGTGGTGGCCAGATCGCGTTCGGCGATGTCGGCGGCGATGCCGCGCAGGTCGCCGGTGATGGCCTCCACGTCCGCCAGCACGCCCGCCACCTGCGGCGACGACAGGATGCTGCGGGCGTCGCGGGCGAAGCCGCCGCCTTCCTGCAGCAGCGTCACGACCTCGCCGGGGATGGCGCGCGTCGCCGAGTCGCCGGCGATGCGGTTGACGTTGTCGAGCAGGTTGGTCGCCGAGGCGAGAAGTTCCTCGATCGGCAGGGCGTTGAGCCGCTCCAGCACCGATTCCGCACTCGCCGTCAGTCCCGTGATCTCGTCGTCGAGTGTGGGGATGAGGGGGTTCGCCGCCAGCCCGATCTCGAGCGTCGTGCCGGGCAATGCGTCGGGATCATCCACCAGGTCGATGGCCAGCTCGCCGCCGAGGAGCGAGGTCGAGACCAGTTGCGCCCGCATCCCATCCTGCACCAGGTCGTCGATGAAATCGACGCCCTCGAGGTCGTTTCGCATGCCTTCGAGCCCCATCTTCGACGGTTGCAGCGCCATGACAGCGAGAAGCTGCACCCGCCCGGACGGATCGTTCGGGCGGATGAAGCCGGTGATCCCGGTGACGGAACCGACGCGGACGCCGCGGAACCGGACGGAGGCCCCTACGGCAAGGCCCGAGGCGGCGGTGGGGAACAGGGCGCCCATGGTGACGGATCGGGCCTCGATGGCCTCGAAGATTGAGGCGCGGGCCGAATCTTCGTCGTCGAAGATGCTGTAGACGTAGCCGGTGTCGATCGGATCGCCGCCGGAGATCAGCGTGTCGAAGTTCAGCCCCCCCTCCAGGATCGAGGCAATCGAGCCGATCCGCAACTCCACCCCGCCCGTGCCCAGCGTGGCGGAGACGCCGGAGGCATCCCAGAAGCGCGTCGCGGTAGAGAGCTGCCGGTCGTAGGGCGCGAGGATGAAGGCGTCGACGCGCACCTCGCTGCCATCGGTCGTCAGCCGCGGGGTGGCGACCTCGCCCACCTCGATGCCGCGGAACAGGATGGGCGCGCCCGGCCCGAGGCGCGAGCTGTCCTTGGCGCGCAGCGTGATCGCCGTACCCTCGACCCCCGGAGGGATGATCGGCGCGCGCTCGTCGCCGACGAAGGAGGTGGCGGCGGTGCCGATCTCGTTGCCCCAGGTGCCCTCGACATAGGTGCCCGACAGGATGGTGTTGAGACCCTGCACGCCGCGCGCCGTCACCTCCGGCTGCACGATCCAGAAGCTCGCGTCTTCGTCCATGTAGGGGGCGATGTCCTTGTTGACGCGGATGTAGACGTTGACCTGGCTCAGGTCGGCGGTGAAGCCCACATCCTCGACCACGCCGACGGTGACCTCGCGGTAGCGCAGCGTGGTCTGGCCCACCGTCACGCCGGAGGCATCGGGGAACGCCACGGCGATCAGCACACCGCGCTCCGCCCAGGACTGCCAGGCGATGGCCAGCGCTATCAGGACGGCGACGATCGGCACGAGCCAGACGGCCGACACGACGCCGCGGCGCCGCCTGCGGTGCTCTGTCACGGGAGCGGCGGGGCGGTCGGGCTGATCGGTCATGTCGGTCCTTCGTCGGAGATACGCTCGATCTGATCCCAGATGCGGCGGCTGTCGAAGCTGATCGCCGAGAGCATCGTGAAGACCACCGACAGGGCGAAACATATCGCGGCGAAACCCGGATTGATCGTCGCGACCAGGTTGAACTGCACCAGTGCCACGAGGATTGCCACCACGAAGACGTCGATCATCGACCAGCGCCCGATCCATTCCACCACTTCGAAGAGATGCAGCAGGGTCGTCGGCTTCTTGCCGTGCGGGCGCTGCACGACGACGGCGAGATAGCCGATCGCCAGGAACTTGCCGACGGGAATGATGACGGAGGCAAAGAAGACGATGCCGGCGACACCATACGCCCCGTAGTGCGCAAGCTCGATCACGCCGCCGACGATGGTCGACTCGGCGGTAAGACCGGCGGTGCGCGTCAGCAGCATCGGATAGAGGTTGGCGGGAATGTAGAACAGCAGCCCGACGATCCACCAGGCCCAGACCCGCTGCATCGCGGTCGCATCGCGGCTGCTCAGGCGGCCGCCGCACCGCGGACAGACGCGCGTGCCCCGCGCCGAGGCGCGGGTGCAGTGACGGCACCCGACCAGCCCGGCATCCAGCGCGGTCACCGCCTTCAGGTTCGTTGGGCCGTGTCCAGTGCCGTCCATATCGAGTGCTTGCTCATCTGGGTGTCCTGTAGGGCGGAGATAAGGACAATTGCGCCAAAGGACCAGAAGGCCGGCCCGGTGGACAATGTCGCAAGATCGGCGAGCTTGACCAGCGCCACCGCCACCCCGACCATGAAGATCTCGGCCATCGCCCAGGGGCGGATCGTATCCGACAGGCGCAGCATGAAACTGGCGCCCGGCAGCGGGCGCGCGCCGACCGCGAGCGGGCCCAGCGACCAGATCAAGGCCGCGAAGCGCATCACCGGCAGCACGATCACGAAGGCCGTCACCGCGAGCGACAGCGGGGCCATGATGCCTTCGTTGAAGCTCATCGCCGTCTCGAACACCGAGGCCTGGCTTCCGAAGACGCCGTTGCGCAGCTCGAGGAACGGAAAGAAGACGACGATGAACATCAGGACGAGCGAAGTGATCGACATGACGACGATGAAGGTGATGGCTTCCGGTCGCCCCGCCGCGATAACGGTGTTGCAGCGCACGCAGCGCATCCGCACGCCCTCGGGCACCTCGCCGACCTCGTGCAGGGCGTCGCAGACGGGGCAGCAGACAATGTCGTCGGAGGTCCGCATCAGTAGTCCCTTTCGAAGAAAAGGCCGAGCGCCGTGTTGCCCGCAGCCCCGGTCGAGCCGCGCACCGTCAGGTTCGGCGTCACGTCGAGGTTGAGCGAGATGGCCGCGTCGCCGTTCTGGTCGATCTGCACATCCGTGTAGACGTTGTCGGAGACGTATTTCCCGGCCCTGAGCGCCACGTTGCCCTCGTCGTCGGTGGTCACGTCGAGATCGTCGAGACCGGCGTTGCCGCGCAGCGTTTCAAGCAGGCCGCCGTTGCCGCGCCCGGCCAGGGTGGCGATGGAATTGGCAAGCTGCAACGCCTGCAGCGGCGACAGCTGGCTGAGGTCGCGGCCGAAGAAGATCTGCGCCACAATCTCCTCCTGCGGCACCTGCGGCGTGCTCTCGAAGCTGACCTCGATGGCGTCGGCGGGCCCCTCCACGACGATGGCGGCACTCAGCGTGTCGGATTCGGTGCGCGCGACGAGGCGGATGTAGGGGGTCAGGCCGCCCTGGAACGTGATCGTGCCCTCGTCCAGATCGAACCGCTGCTGCAGGATGTCGAGGCGACCCCGGACCAGCTCGAACCCGCCCGACGTGATCGGATTGGCCGTCGTGCCGGCGATTTGCAGCGCCCCGCCGAGTTCTGCGTCGAGGCCGCGGCCGCGGATGAAGATCCGTCCCGGCGCAACGATGTCGAGCGCGAGCCCGTAGGCCGGCCCGGCCGGTGCGCGACCCAACGCCGCGTCGGTGTTCTCCGTCTGGCCCGCGAGTTCGAGCGTGCGCCGCACCGGGCGCGGCGCGTTCAGATGGGTGATCGGGGGCAGGTCGCCGATCGCCGTGATCCCCGAGGAGGGCACGGCGATTTCCGCCCCGTCGATCTCGATGTCACCGCTGATCAGGGCGCCGCCGGTGAGGGGACCGTCGATGTTGACGCGACCGGTGACGCGCGCGGTATAGAGCTTCGGGTCTTCCAGGGTGACGTCGAACTGGGTTGTGAGGTCCGCGTCGAACGGGGCCGACAGGGTGACGGGGCCGTTCAGGCTGATGGTGCCGCCGGATTGCGGCGCGGCGGTCGCTTCGACCTCGGCACGACCGTTCGACAGGGTAACGCGCGCGTCGATGTCGTCGAGCCCGTTGCCGAGAGAGGGGAGGACCAGCGAGGCGTCGCTGGCGGTGATCGTGCCCGACACGGCGTCGAGGCCGGCGGGGCCGTTCACGGCAAGGTCGAACTGCGCCACGCCGGCGATGCTTTGCGGCGCCAGCGCCGCGTTGGCGAGGCCGAGCGGCGCGGAGCCGGTGACCGTCAGGTCGAGCGTGGCGTCGGTGGCCACGGTGCCCGCCACGGCGGCGTTGGTGCCTGAGGGGCCGTCCACGGCGACGTCGATGGCATAGGCCTCGCCCTCCTGCCGCGCGGACCCCTCGACGCGAAGCGGGCCGGCGATGTCGGGCACCAGTGGCCCGATGTCGGGCACGGCGAGCGTGAAGGTGGCGTTCGGCGCTTCGCCGGTCACCACGCCGGTCGCCGCGAGGGTGGAGTTCAGGGGGCCGGTCGCGTCCAGGTCGACATTCCACTGGCCGTCCTGCTGGAAGAGCCGGCCGGAGGCGTCGAGCGCACCGTCAAGGCCCGGCGCGAAACTCGCGACATTTCCCACCGTCAGACGGACGTCGAGATCGGCCTCCGGCCCGGTGGCGAGGCCTGTTACCTGCGCCGAGAGATCCTGCGCACCCTCCACCGTGGCATCGACGCGGAACTGCCCGTCCTCCTGCGCCGCAATGACGTCGTAGGCGAGGGGGCCGCTCAACTGCGGCGCGAGCCGGCTCGAGTCGGGGATCTCGCCGCTGACGGTCACGCTTGGCACGCCGTCCACGAGGTCGATCGCCGCGTCCAGCGTCGCCGCATAGGGTCCGGTCCCCTCGACGTCGATCCGGTAGCCGGTGTCGGTCTGCACGGCCTCGCCCGAGACCGAAAGGCCGCCCGGCACCGGCGCGAGCTGGCTCAGGTCGTCGAGGTCGGCGGTGAAACCCATGCGCAGGGGCATTCGGGTCAGCACCGTCCGGGCGGTGACGCGCGCGCCGTAGGGGCCGTCGAGCGCGAGGTTGGCCGACCAGTCGTCGCCCATCTTCGCGACCGCACCCGCAAGGTCGAGGCGGCCGGAGACGGCGGTGGTGAAGTCGCCCAGCTCCGGCACGGTCCCCGCGATGTCGATCCTCGCGTCGTCACTCGACACCGGACCACGCGCCCGCAGCGTGATGCCCGCGGGCGCGGCCACCGACGTGTCCACCGCCCACTGGCCGCCGACCCGGTTCAGCGTGCCCTCGAGTGCGACGGCCCCGTCGAGGGCGGGCACGGCTGCCAGCGCGGGCACGGCGGCGAAGAGGTCGGGCAAGTCGGCGGAGAAGGCGATTTCCGGCGCGGGGCCGGTGATGCGGCCCGCGACCTCCGCCGTCAGGTCGTAGGGACCGGCAGCGGTCGCGTCGATCGACCAGATGCCCCCTTCGGCGAAGGCGCGCCCTTCGAGGGAGACCCCCTCCGGCACCCCGGGCGCGAAGGGCTCGAGACGGGGGATGGAAGCGGTGAAGGTCACGTCGGGCGCCTCGCCGGTCAGCACGCCCCCGGCCGAGAGCGTCACGTCCTCGGGTCCGGTCGCCTCCACGCCGCCCCGCCAGATGCCGGAATCGTCCTGCGTCACGTCGGCGCGGAGCTCGATGGGGCCGTCGAGGCGGGGGTCGACGCGGGTTCCGTCGGCGATGCGCGCGGTGAAGGTGGCGTTGCTGGCCTCGCCCTGCAGCCGGGGCGCGGACTCGATCCCCAGAAGCGCGGCGCGGCCGCTGGCCGTCACCTGCGCGTTGTCGAGGGAGAGCGCGTCAATGAAGGTGCCGTCGACGGTGCGGCGAGTCTGCAGCGCGAGCGTCGTCTGCCCCGCCAGCAGGGCGTCGGCCTGCGGAACTGCGAGGGCCAGATCCTGCGTCACCGCGTCGAGCGTCAGGTCGAAGGTGCCCGCGACGGGCGCGTAGTCGCCGGCGACAGCGGCGCGCGCGGTGCCCGACAGCTCCTGCCCCGAAAGCGCCGACAGCCGGCTCAGATCCTCGAAGGCCGTGGCAAGATCGAGGGTGAGCGTCAGGGAGCGCTCGGGGTCGGCGGTGTCGGCGATGACACTGCCGGTCAGGGCGTAGTCCGCCCCGGAGAGATCGATCTGCAACAGGCGGACGGGCTGGCCCGTCGCCCAGGTGACGTCACCGGTGAGGGCGAGGCGCGAACCGGCGGCCTCGGCCAGCGCGGGGTCGAGGAACTCCACCTCGCTCAGGGTCGCGTCGATGTCGGCGGTCGCGGCGGCGACCGCGCCGTCCTGCCGGTCGATGGCGCCGGTCACCTCGAGCAGGGCATTGCCCAGCGTCAGGGTCGGCGTCTGGTAATCCATCGCCTCGAGGTCGAGCGTCCAGTCTTCCGACCGGCTGGCGTCGTAGGCGACTCTGAGGTCGGCGCGGCGCAGCCGGTCGTTGTCGGCGGTCGGCAGCAGGACCGGCGTGCCGTCCTCCGACTCGAGCGTGCCGGTGACATCGAGGAGCGTCGGCCAGCCGTCGGCCCCGATCTGCGCCCGGCCCGCGAGTTGCAGCGCCTGCGTCCGCAGGTCGAGCGTCTGAAGGTCGAGCGTGCCGTCGTCGCCCCGAAGCCCGCGCGCGCTCAGCGCGATGTCTTCGCCGAAGAAGGGCTGATAGCGCGGCGCCAGGAGCGCGGTGACGTCGCCGCCGAGATCCACGTCGAAGATCCGGCCGGCGTCGGTGCCCTCCAACGTGACCTGACCGCCGATGCGCTCGACGCCGTCGGAGGCGATGCCGATATCGGCGGCGAAGGCATCGAGCGGGCCGTCGCCTTTGATCGTGAGCGCAATGGCGGGCGCACCGGGAAGTTGCAGCAGGGTCGCGGCGATGCCGCCCTCGGCCTCGGTGATGTCGAGGTCGATCGTCAGGCGCTGGTTCTCGGCTTCGTAGGCCGCGGCGATGGAGAAGCTGCCGGTCACGCCGTCCAGACGCTGCGCCTCGATGGTGACCTCGCCGGAGCCGCCCGCCAGCGTTGCCGAGGCGTCGAGCGACAGGGCAAGATCCTGCCCCAGAAGCGGCGCGCCCAGTTCGATACGGTCCGCCTGCAGCGAGCCGATCTGGATGGAGACCGGAAGGTCCGGCAGCGAGAAACCGGAGGCCGCCGCGTCCGGCAGCGCCTCGACGCCCTCGGCAGGCAGCGGCGCGCGTTCGACGCGGATGAGGGCCGCGGAGAGTTCCTCCACTTCCAGTCTTCCGCGCAGCAGCGCCGAGCGGTTCCAGTCGAGCACCACGTCCTCAAGCCGCAGCCAGGCGCCCTGGTCGTCGGAGACCTGCAGCACGTCGATGGAGGCGTTCGACGACAATGCTCCAGAGAAACCGTCGATGCGGACCGACAGGCCGGGCGAGGCGAGGTTGTCCTCGATAAGCCCGGCGATGAAGCCGCGGTCGCGCTCCTCCTGCGCGTCCTGCGCCGGGGCGGAGGCGGTGATCAGCGCGAGCGGAAGCGCGAGCGGAAGGAGGATGCGGTTCATCATCAGAAGGCCTGCCCGATGCCGATGTAGATGGAGACGCCCGAGGCGTCGTCGGGGCCCGAGACGGGCACCGCCACGTCGAGGCGGATCGGACCGATGCCGGTGTTGTAGCGCAGGCCAAGGCCCGCGCCGGAGTGGCTCTCGCCATCCGAGAAGCCGCTGTCGGGCGAGATCAGGCCGAAGTCGGCGAAGCCCACGACGCCGAAAGTGTCGTTGATGTCCTGGCGGATCTCGGTGGAGAAACCCACGAAGGACTTGCCGCCGACCGTCTCGCCGGAGGGCAGGTCGACGCCGAGCGACTGGTAGTCCTGGCCGCGCACGCTGCCGCCGCCGCCCGAGAAGAACAGCGTCTTGGCAGGCACCTCGTCGAGATCCGGGCCGACGAGGCTGGCCAGTTGCAGCCGCAGGGCGAGGACGGTGCCCCGCTCCGCGCCAAAACCCTGGTAGCCGCGCAGGTCGGTGTCTAGCACCGCGCCCGCGCCCGCCGTCTCGAAGCCGAAGAAGGGGCGCACGCCGGCCTCGACGTAGTAGCCGTCGCGGGGTTGCAGCGGGTCGTCGCGGCGGTCGTACTGCGCCTCGATCGGCAGCGACAGGATGGAGAAGTCGCGGCTGCCGAAGGCGTCGGTCGTCTGGCTGTATTCGTAGCCGACGCCGTAGGAATACTCGAACTCCTCCGATACGATCCGCTTGGCCCCGCTCTCGATATAGACGCGGTCCTCCAGGAAATTGGGCTCGTCGAGGCGCTCGATGCCGCCGTTCACGAAGAGATCGGTTTCCGGGTTGAAGGTGGCGGGTCGGTTGTAGGCGAAGGTCAGCCCGTAATCGAGGCCGCCCGAAATGCCGCCGACCCCCTCGACGGAGCCATCGATCCGCAGGCTGTCGGCATAGCCCGTCAGGTTGCGGTGCAGCCAGTAGGCGGTGGTGCTGATCCCCTCGTCCGACGCGATCTCGGCCCCGAAGCCGAAGCGGCGGGGCAGGCGCTCGACGACGGTGATGGTCAGCGGCAGGGTGTTCGACGGACCGATCCGCTCGGCCTCGATCACCGACACCGACGAGAAGGCCCCGGTGCGCTGCAGGCGGGTGGCCGCGTCGCTCACTTCCTCGGGGTCGAAGACGCGGCCCTGGCGCAAGTCGGCGATGCGCGAGATCTGCCCGTCGCGCACCTGCGCCGCGCCGGCGACGAGGACCGGGCCGTATCGCAGGCGCGGGCCGGGTGCGAGGGTCAGCCGCGCGTCGAGGCGGTCGATCTCATGGCGGGCGGTGATCTGCTGGTCGGAGAGTTCCGCCTTGGCGTGGCCGATGGCGCGCCAGCCTTCGACGCCCGCGCTCGCAGCCTGCCGGATCGCGGCGGTGCCGGCCGGCTGGCCCGGCGCAAACCCCTCCGGCAGGTCGGTGCCGCGCGCCAGCGGCGCGATGCTGGCCTCGCCGAAGACGAACCGGGGGCCGGGCTCCACGTCCACGGTGACGTTCGCCACGCCTCCCTCGATGCCGATGGCCGGCAGCGAGGCCGCCTCGACCCCGTCGACCCTGATCGAGATCACGGGACCGAAATGCCCGGCCTCGAAAAGCGCGGCTAGCAGGCGGCGGTAGTCGGCCTGAGCCGCGGCGACGATGTTGCGCCGCTCGGTCTCGCCTTCGGAGATCGCGGTGGCGGCGAGGGACGCGGCCTCGACATTCTCCCGCAGGTCGTCGTCGCCGGACAGGTTGCCGGACAGGTTGAGCGTGAAGTCGGCCGCATTTGCCGTCGTGGCGATGAGGACAAGGGCGAGGCCCGCACGGCGCGCGTGTTTCAATATCAGGTCCATCCCGTCGAAAGGTTTGGCAACACGGCCGGGCGGGAGACGGCGCTCCCCGATGACACGACCGACCTAACAGCCCCGGGGAGGGGAAAAAAGCGGAACGGCATGCCGGCTTGCGGCAAAAGGACGCCCGTTGCCGTTCGGAGACATGATGCGGCCGCGGCGGCCGGCGGTCCGGCGGTGGCTCGCCGGCGCCCAGAAAAGAGGCATCGGCGCCGGGATTCCGGCGGTTCCGCGACGCTCGGGGCGCATGACCGGTTGCACTTCGCTGCCGCGCCCGACATCGTAAGACCGATGACGGACACCCTACCCTTCGACGAGATGACCCGTCCCGACGGCTCGATCCGCGACGCCTACAAGGCCTACGAGGCCTGGTTCTCCGCCGAGAACCCCGCCCATCTGCGCGCCAAGGCCCGCGAGGCGGAAGCGGTGTTCCGGCTCACGGGCATCACCTTCAACGTCTACGGCCAGGCCGAGGCGGGCGAGCGGCTGATCCCCTTCGACATCGTGCCGCGCATCATCGCGGCGCGCGAATGGGCCAAGCTGTCGCGCGGCATCGAGCAGCGGGTCCGCGCGCTCAACGCCTTTCTCCACGACATCCATCACCGGCAGGAGATCATCCGGGCGGGGCTGCTGCCGGTGCAGATGATCGCCAGGAACGACGCCTACATCAGCCAGATGGTCGGCGTGGAGCCGCCGGGCCGCGTCTACACCCATATCGTCGGCATCGATCTCGTGCGCACCGGCCCCGAGCAGTTCTACGTGCTCGAGGACAACGCCCGCACGCCGTCGGGGGTCAGTTACATGCTGGAGAACCGGGAGACGATGCTGGGGATGTTCCCGGAGCTCTTCGCGGCCAACAAGGTGAAGCGCGTCAGCCGCTATCCGCAGTCGCTGCATTCGAGCCTCGCGGCCTGCGCGCCGCCGAAATGCGAGGGCGATCCGGTCGTGGCGGTGCTGACGCCCGGCATCCATAACTCGGCCTACTACGAGCACTCCTTTCTTGCCGACCAGATGGGCGTCGAGCTGGTCGAGGGCCACGACCTGCGCGTGGTCGACGGCCGGGTGGCGATGCGCACGACCCAAGGATACAGGCAGATCGACGTGCTCTACCGCCGGGTCGACGACGATTACCTCGACCCGCTGAACTTCCGGCCGGACAGCTACCTCGGCGTGCAGGGGATCTTCGACGTCTACCGCGCGGGCGGCATCACGATCGCCAACGCGCCGGGCACCGGCGTCGCCGACGACAAGGCGATCTACAGCTACATGCCCGATATCGTCGAGTTCTACACCGGCGAGAAGCCCCTTCTCGAGAACGTGCCGACCTGGCGCTGCTCGGACCCCGACAGCCTCGCCTACGTCCTCGACAACCTAGCCGATCTGGTCGTCAAGGAGGTCCATGGCTCCGGCGGCTATGGCATGCTGATCGGGCCGACCGCGACCAGGAAGGACATCGCCGCCTTCCGTCGCAAGCTGGAGGCCCGCCCCGGCAACTACATCGCGCAGCCGACGCTGGCGCTGTCCACCGCGCCGATCTTCACCAGGGCGGGGCTGACGCCGCGCCACCTCGACCTGCGGCCCTTCGTGCTGGTCTCGCCCCAGGGCATCGAGATCACGCCGGGCGGCCTGACCCGGGTGGCGCTCAAGAAGGGCTCGCTCGTGGTCAACTCCAGTCAGGGGGGAGGCACCAAGGACACCTGGGTGCTGGAGGACGACTGATGGCCGACATCCGCGATCGTCACCGCCCATGTCCCCCAAGGGGGGGCCGCTGATGCTCGGCAAGACCGCAGGCGGCCTCACCTGGCTCTTTCGATACATGGAGCGATGCGAGAACATCGCGCGGCTGGTCGAGACCGGGCAGCGCATCGCGCTGACGCGCCCCGACCGGGCCGACAGCGAATGGACCTCCGTGCTGCAGACGGCGCGGGCCCGGCGCGGGTTCAACGAGCACCACGACGAGGTGACGGGCGAGGCGGTGGTCGACTGGCTGCTGCGCGCGCGCGACAACCCCGGCTCCGTGGTCAACTGCGTCGAGGGAGCGCGGATGAACGCCCGTCTCGTGCGCACCGCCCTGACCCGCGAGGTCTGGGAGGCGGTCAACGAATGCTGGATGGTGCTCTGCCAGCTTCTGTCGCGCAAGATCGCGCCCAAGGACCTGCCCCGCGTCCTCGCCCTCATCAAGCAGCGGTCGGCCTTCGTGCGCGGCTCGCTGCACGGCACGATGCTGCGCAACGACATCTACGACTTCGCCCGCCTCGGCACCTACATGGAGCGGGCCGATGCCACCGCCCGACTGCTCGACGTGAAATACTACGTCCTGCTGCCCTCGGCCGCGGGGGTGGGGTCCAGCCTCGACAACGCCCAGTGGGAGATGATCCTGCGCGCCGTCTCCGCCGAGGGCGCGTTCCGCATGGTCCACGGCCGCAACCGGCTGTCGGCGGATATCGCGAAGTTCCTGATCCTCGACAAGCGGCAACCCCGCAGCCTGTCGTTCTGCTACCAGAAGATCGGCGACAACCTGGGCTATCTGGAGAACGACTACGGCGTGCGCAAACCCTGTCATGACCTCGCCGAGTCGATCTGCCACGATCTGGGACGGGCCACGATCCAGACCATTTTCGAGACCGGCCTGCACCAGTTCCTGCAGGATTTCCTGCGCCGCAATGCCGAGCTGGCGGCCCAGGTCGAGCAAGACTACAGGTTCACCAAATGACCGCCTGCCTCGAGATCCGCCACACGACGACCTATCGCTGGTCGGAGCCCGCGAGCTACACGCTCCAGCAGCTGCGGCTGATCCCCAAGGACCGCCCGGGCCAGAAGGTCCTCGACTGGCAGACGGAGATCGACGGCGGCCGCGTCGAGGTCGCGTTCGACGACGAGCATGCCAACCATACGCAGCTCGTCAGCGTCGATCCCGGCCGGACCGAAGTCACGATCACCGCGCACGGACGGGTCGAGACCGAGAGCAACGGCGGCGTCATCGGCGCGCACGGCGGCTTCATGCCCCTGTGGATGTTCCTGCGCGCGACCGACCGCACCCGGCGCGGCCCCGGCACGCTGGCGCTGGCGCGCGAGGTGCGCGACGTCGGCGACCAGCTCGAGCAGATGCACGCGCTCTCCGGGGCGATCCGCGAACACGTTGATTTCGCCACCGGCACCACCGAAGTGACGATGACCGCCGAGGAGGTTATCGCCAACGGCACCGGCGTCTGCCAGGACCACGCGCATATCTTCGTGACCTGTGCCCGGTTGCTCGACCGGCCTGCGCGCTACGTCTCGGGCTATCTCAAGATCGACGGGATCGAGGAGCAGGAGGCGACCCACGCCTGGGCCGAGGCGCATGTCGACGGTCTCGGCTGGGTCGGCTTCGACATCTCCAACGTGATTTCGCCCGACGAGCGCTACGTCCGCGTGGCCACCGGGCTCGATTATACCGGCGCCGCCCCGATCTCGGGCATCCGCCAGGGAGCGGGGACGGAGGACATGACCGTCCACCTCACCGTCTCCGGGGTCTCGGCGTGAGCGGACCCTGTCGTCGCCTTCCCCGGCACCCCCGGCGCAGCACCCCCTGCGTGCGATCCTGAGATGCGCTCCCATTCCCATCGTGCGTGGCGACACGGGCGTGCCCCAGATCCGGATCCTTCAAGATGACCTATTGCGTCGGCCTGCAACTGCATCGCGGGCTCGTCTTTCTCTCCGATACCCGCAC
The DNA here is from genome assembly GCA_038320125.1 of Rhodobacterales bacterium. GTDB lineage: Bacteria > Pseudomonadota > Alphaproteobacteria > Rhodobacterales > Rhodobacteraceae > Jannaschia. The sequence goes on from JBBQDX010000029.1 coordinate 17,391, forward strand.
CAATGCGGGCGTCGACAACATCTCGATCTATCGCAAGATGCACACCTGGGAGGTGCCCGGCGAGCGGAGCCTCGTGCTGATGACCGCCGGCAACCTCGCCACCACACAGGCCGTCGTCAGCCTTCTGGACGAGCGCAACCTTGCCGTGGCGGAGCGCAAGCCGACGCTGCTCACCGTGCCGTCGATGTTCCAGGCGGCGCGGCTGATCGGCCATACGCTGCGCGACGTCATCGCCGAGCAGCGGGGTGGCGGGCCGGTCGCGGCCGCGACCTTCAACGCCACGATGATCTTCGGCGGCCAGGTCGCGGGCAGTCAGCCGCGGCTCTACATGATCTATCCCGAGGGCAACTTCGTCGAGGCGCAGGACGACACGCCGTTCTTCCAGATCGGCGAGACAAAATACGGCCGTCCCATCCTGGTGCGCGCCTACGAGAAGGACATGGCTTTCGCCCGCGCGGTCAAGCTGCTGATGGTGAGCTTCGACTCGACGATCCGCGCGAACCTTTCGGTCGGCACGCCGCTCGACCTCCAGATCTACGAAGCCGATGCGCTGCGCCTCGGCTACAGCCGGCGGATCGAGGAGACGGACGAGGACTGGCGCGCGATTTCCGACGGCTGGTCGGACTCGCTGCGCGAGGCCTTCGACCGTCTGCCCGACGTCACGCTCTGACGGCTGGTCCGGTGGCGTGCCTGCGGCGACAGCGCCGTTGAAACGCCGCCTGCGCCCGCTACCCTGACGGCCATGCTGTTGACTGTCCGCGACGTCGGGAAGAGCTTCGAGACCGCGGACGGCCCCCAGCCGGTCCTGCGCGGCGTGTCGCTGACGCTGGCGGCGGGGCGCACCCTGGCGTTGACCGGAGAGAGCGGTTCGGGCAAGTCGACGCTTCTCCACCTGATCGGCGGGCTCGACACGCCCGACGAGGGGGCGATCGAGATCGACGGGCGCGATATCGGCGCGATGGACGACGCCGGCCGCGCGGCGATCCGTCGTGACGGCGTCGGGCTCATCTTCCAGCAGTTCAACCTGATCCCGTCGCTCGACGTGGGGGCCAATCTCGGCTTCCACGCGCGCCTCGCGGGTCGCGACCCCGGCGACCTGAAACTGCTGGCCGCGCGCCTCGGGCTTACGGAGCATCTTGGCCGCTACCCCGAGCAACTGTCGGGCGGGCAGCAGCAGCGCGTCGCCATCGGCCGGACGCTTGCCGCGCGGCCGCGCCTCGTGCTGGCCGACGAACCCACCGGCAACCTCGACGAGACGACGGGGGACGCGATGATGGCGCTGATGCGCGACCTCGCGCGCGACAGCGGGGCGGGGCTCCTGATGGTCACGCATTCCGCCCGCCTCGCCCTCATGCTGGACGCCCGTCTGCATCTGCGCGCCGGCCGCATCGAGGATGCCCCATGAACCGGGCCGCTCTCGGGGCGCTTCTGGCGCATTGGCGGCGGCATCCGTTGCAGCTTCTCACACTGGTGGTCGGGCTGGCGCTGGCCACCGGCCTCTGGACGGGTGTGCAGGCGATCAACGCGCAGGCGCGGCTCAGCTACGCGCAGGCCGCCGCGACCCTGGGACAGGACGCCCTGCCGCGCCTCGTGGGCGACCTCACGCTCGCCGATTTCGCCACCGCCCGCCGCGCCGGCTGGCCCGTGACCCCGGTGCTGGAGGGCCGCGTTCCCGGTTCGCGCGCCCGTCTCCTGGGGATCGACCCCTTCACCGCGCCGCCCTCGGCCAGTGTCCCCGGCCTCACAGGCGACGACGGCGCGGGGACGCTCACCGGGTTTCTGGGCGGGACTCTCGTCTTCGCGGCACCCGGCGTCAGCCTTCCCGACAGCCTGCCGGAGGCACGGGTCTCGGCCGGGCTCGCCCCCGGCCTCGTCATTGCCGACATCGCCGTGGCGCAGAGCATTCTGGGCACCAACCGCATCGATCATCTGCTCATCCTGCCCGGCGCGCGCGAGGGCCTCGTTCCCCTCGAGACGCTCCTTCCCGGCGCCCGCACCGCAGCCCCCGAGACCCAAGGCGACCTCGCCCGCCTGACCGACAGCTTCCACCTGAACCTCACCGCGTTCGGGCTTCTGGCCTTTGCGGTCGGCCTCTTCATCGTCCACGCCGCCATCGGGCTCGCGTTCGAGCAGCGCCGCCCGCTCTTGCGGACGCTGCGCGCGCTCGGGTTGCCCGCGTCCCGCCTGACGCTGCTTCTGGCGGTGGAGCTGGCGGGGTTCACCCTCATCGCGGGCGCGCTCGGCATCCTCATGGGCTACGCCGTCGCCGCCGCCCTCCTGCCCGGCGTCGCGGCGACGCTCGCCGGCCTCTACGGCGCCAACGTCGCGGGCAGTCTCGGTCTCTCGCCGGTCTGGTGGCTCTCGGGCTTCGGCATGGCCGGCGCGGGCCTCGTCGTCGCGGGAGGGCAGAGCCTGTGGCAACTGGCGCGCCTGCCGATCCTCGCCCCGGCGATGCCGCGTGCCTGGGCGCGGGCGCGGGCGTCGACCCTGCGGCGGCAGGGGATCGGGGGCGTCGTCCTGCTCGGGGTCGCCGGCCTTGCCGCGGTTCTGGGCAACGGGCTCGCGGCCGGTTTCGTCTGCCTCGGCGCGCTGCTTCTCGGGGCCGCGCTCCTGCTGCCGCCACTGCTGTCGCTGGTGCTGGATTTCGGCATCGTTCGCGCGAAGGGCCCGCTCGCGCAGTGGCTCTGGGCCGACGCCCGCCAGCAAGTGCCTGGCCTCAGCCTCGCGCTGATGGCGCTGCTGCTCGCCCTCGCCGCCAACGTCGGCGTGGGCACGATGGTCGGCAGTTTCCGCGCCACCTTCACCGGCTTTCTCGACCAGCGGCTGGCCTCCGAGCTCTATCTCACCGCCGCCGACGGGGCGGAGGCCGCGGCCCTGCGCGCCTATCTCGAACCCCGGGTCGATGCGGTCCTGCCGATCCCTTCGGCCGAGGCGGTCCTCGAGGGGGCGCCGGGCGAGATCCACGGCCAGCCCGATCACGTCACCTTCCGCCAGAACTGGCCCCTCCTCGATGCGGTCCCGGACGTCTGGAACAGGCTGGCGGCGGGCGAGGGGGCGCTGGTGAACGAGCAACTGGCGCGCCGCGCGGGCCTCTGGGCCGGGGCGGAGGCCGATCTGGGGCAGGGCGGACGGCGCGAGATCCTGGGCGTCTATTCGGACTACGGCAATCCCCTGGGCCAGGCGATCCTGGGGATGGCCGCCTTCGGGGCGGCCTTTCCCGACGACGTCAACCTGCGGTTCGCCCTGCGCCTGCCGCCGGCGGATGCGCCCGCCCTCGTCGACGATCTCGAGGCGCGGTTCGATCTGCCGCCCGACCGGATCGTCGATCAGGCCAGCATCAAGGCCTTCTCGCTCGGCGTCTTCGAGCAGACCTTCGCCGTCACCGCCGCCCTTAACGTCCTCACCCTCGGCGTCGCGGGCTTCGCGCTCTGGGCCTCGCTCACGACGCTGGGGACGATGCGCCTGCCGCAGGTGGCACCGGTCTGGGCGCTGGGCGTCACCCGGCGGAGACTTGCGCTGGCCGACCTCGCCCGCGCCCTGATCCTCGCGGCCTTCACGGCGGTGCTGGCGGTGCCGACGGGTGTGGCCCTCGCCTGGGTTCTGCTGGCGGTCGTCAATGTCCAGGCCTTCGGCTGGCGGCTGCCGCTGCTGGCAGCTCCGGGGGACTGGGCGGCGCTGGCCCTCTGGGCGCTGGTCGCGGCGGCGCTGGCTGCGGCGCTGCCCGCGTGGCGGCTCTGGCGGATGCCGCCGGCGCAGCTCGTGAAGGTCTTCGCGCATGAGCGTTAGGGCGATCTTTCTTACGCTGTTGCTGGCGATCGCGCCCGGTGCCTCGACGGCGCAGGGATTCGCGGGGCTGGGTCAGGGCGGGGAGGGGTTCGACCTTCCCGAGCCGGGCCGCGTCTTTGCGTTTCCTGCCGACCATGGGCCGCACGACCGCTACCGCATCGAGTGGTGGTACCTCACGGCCGTTCTCGACGGTGCCGACGGGCGCAGCTACGGCGCGCAATGGACGCTGTTCCGCTCTGCCCTGACCCCGGACGGGCCGCAGGTCTGGATGGGTCATTTCGGTCTGACCACGCCTGATGCGCATTTCTCGGGCGAGCGGTTCGCGCGGGGCGGCATCGGCCAGGCGGGGGTGACGGCCGTCCCCTTCGACGCCTGGATCGACGACTGGCGGATGGCGGGCAACACGCTCGATGCGCTGACGCTGCGAGCCGCGACGGAGGAGGCCGGCTACGCTCTCGATCTGCGGGCTGAGGGGCCGCTGGTGCTGCACGGCGGCGGCGGCTATTCCGTGAAGTCGGCGACGGGGCAGGCCAGTTATTATTACTCGCAGCCGTTCTTCGCCGCCTCCGGTACGCTTTCGCTGCCGGACGGAGACGTTGCCGTAACAGGTCGCGCCTGGCTCGACCGGGAGTGGTCGTCGCAACCCCTGGAGGGCGATCAGGAGGGCTGGGACTGGTTCTCGCTGCATCTCGACGACGGTCACCGGCTGATGGCCTTCTCGCTGCGCGGCGGGGCCGGGTTCCACTATGCGAGCTGGATCGCGCCCGATGGCACGACGACGCCCTACTACGGCGATGCCCTGATGCTGGAGCCGTTGCGGCAGGCGCGCGTGGCGCGGCGCGAGGTGCCTGTGGAGTGGCGTCTGCGGTTGCCCGCCCGGGGGGTCGATCTGACGGTGACGGCGGTAAACCCCGACAGCTGGCAGGCGACGCTGTTTCCCTATTGGGAGGGCCCGGTGACCGCCACCGGAAGCCATGGCGCGCGAGGGTATCTGGAGATGACCGGCTATGAGTGATCCCTTCGCCGATCTCGCGGCGCTGGAGACGCACGTCTGGGACCGGCTGGCAGCGGGTGCCGCGGACGCGGGCCACCCGTTCCGCTTCGTCATGCTGGCCACCTCGGGGGAGAGCGGCCCAGAAGCGCGCATCGTCGGCCTGCGCCGCGCCGACCGGGCGCTTTCGGAGGTGGAGGTTCATTCCGACCTGCGCACCGCCAAGGTCGCGGCCTTGGCGCGCGACCCGCGCGCGGCGCTGCTGGGCTGGGACGCGGGTGCCGAAGTCCAGCTTCGCCTGACGCTCGAAATGCGGATCATCGCGTCGGATCCGGTTCGCTGGGCGCGGGTGCCGGATGCGGCGCGCCCGAACTACGGCACGGACCCGGCGCCGGGCATGCCGATCGACCGCCCCGAGGTGCTCGCCCGCACCCCCGGCATCTCCCGCTTCGCGGCCCTCGTCGGCAGGGTGCGGCGGATCGACATGCTCTCGCTCGCGCATGATCCTCACCGCCGCGCCGTCTTTACCGGCGGATCGGGGCGGTGGGTCGCGCCGTGAGGCTCCGCTAACGGTTTTTTCACGCCTGCGCCCTAGACCTGCCGGTCGGAGGGCCCTGAATGGCTGGCAAGGACGATAACAGACGCCCGATCATCATCCGGCGCAAGAAGGTGATCGCGGCCGGCCATCACGGCGGCGCCTGGAAGGTCGCCTACGCCGACTTCGTGACGGCGATGATGGCGTTCTTCATGCTGATGTGGCTGTTGAACGCGACGACCGAGAAGCAACGCAAGGGTCTGGCGGATTACTTCGCCCCCACCATCGCGCTCAGCCGCTCCACGGGCGGCGGCGACGGCGCGCTTGG